>NC_015717.1:3160000-3476000 GCF_000253295.1 Hyphomicrobium sp. MC1
GCGAGCACAAGATCCATAATTTGACGTTGCCGCGGTGTAAGTTCCGCGATCTGGCTTGCAGCGGACTTCTGCCAAGCAACCAGTTTGTTTGCATCCCTCGATTGCTCGAACGCGCGTTGGATGCTGTCCAACAAAGCATGTCGACCGATCGGCTTCTCGACGAAATCGGAAGCGCCGGCTTTCATGGCTTGAACTGCGATCTGCACATCGCTATTACCGGTCATCATGATTGCCGGGAGCCGGTGGGCCGCTTGATGGAGCCGCGACAGCAGTTCCAGCCCGCTCATTCCCGGCAGGTAGGCGTCCACCAACAGGCACGCTTCACCGCCCGCGTGATAAGCCTCTAGAAACGCCTCGCAACACGCAAAATCCTCGACCGCCCAGCCTTCGTCCTCGAGCACACTGCGAATGGCGTCTCGGACGTTTCCGTCGTCGTCAACGACATAGATCACAGGAGCCGTCGCACCGCTAACCGTCGCGGCATTGCGAGCGACCGCGGGCATCTGCGAACGCGGCGCCGGTAAGAGACGTTGGATGGCGCTTATCAATTCCTGCACGTTCACGGGCTTATTAAGTTGCACGCAGTTCGCGCCGGCAATATCGCGCAGGGTTTCGGTCGAAATATCGCCGGTGAGAATGATGACGGGAGTTTTAAGTTCGAATTTCTTGCGCAGTGCGGTTGCGAGTTGAAGCCCATTGAGGCCATTTGGAAGATTGAAGTCGGTCAGGATGAGATCGGGCCGGATCGCCCGGCGCTCCAGCATCGCCTGTGCCGCCACGCCGTCGGGTGCCGTAACCGCGCGGTGACCTTCGCCCTCTAATAAAAGTTCGAGAAGCTGGCGCAATTCCGGATCGTCCTCGACAACAAGGATATCGCTGCCGCCACGGGCCGCGTCGGGATCCGCGGGCTTGCTCTCGGGCCGCTGGGACGCTAGCGGCCGGTCAGCTCCGCTTCGTCGCATGTCGATATCGACCGTGAAGACCGATCCCTTGCCGGGCACAGAGCGCACACTAACCTGATGGCCGAGCAAGCGACCCAACCGCTGAACGATCGAGAGACCGAGGCCCAGGCCGCGACTCCGCTCGCGCGCGGCGTTATCGAGCTGATGGAATTCGCCGAATATTGCTTGGTAGTCCTTCTCGGGAATCCCGATTCCTGTGTCCCAGACCTGAATCGTTAGCCGGTCTTTGTGCCGGCGGCAGCCCAGGAGCACCTTCCCATTTTCGGTGTACTTTAATGCATTGCCGAGGAGATTGCGGATCATCTGTTCGAGTAGGCGCGGATCACTATCTATCGAAGCCCCGCACGCGACGACGCGAAGCTCGATATTTCTGTCCTTCGCGAGATAGGTGAATTCGTCCCTTAGGCGATTGAGAAGTTCATTGATTGGAAACCTGACGACTTCACCGCGGACGATACCGGCCTCGATCTGATTGATATCGAGCAGCGCGTTCAACATGCCCGACATGGCAGCCAACGTCTCCTCGATCCGCCCGACGAGCTTCCGAGCTTTCTCGCCTTCAACGACCTTGGCCAATAGACCCTGGATCAGTGCGAGGGATTGCAGCGGCTGACGCAAATCGTGGCTGGCGACGGCCAGAAACCGCGATTTTGCGAGATTTGCCGAATCGGCTTGCTGCTTAGCCGCTTCCAGCGCCTTCGATGTCTCTTTGCGGCCGGTCACGTTGTCAAACGTAATGACGACGCCTTCGATGCCATTGTCCTGCGTGCGGTATGGCAGGATGCGCCTGCCATACCACTCGCCACTGTTGGCTTCGATTTCCCGCTCTATGGGCTTGAGAGTTTGTAGGACCGTTCGGGCATCCTTCAGAAGGAATCGATCGGAAGCGAGTGAGCTGAGGTCGGCGAGCGGGCGTCCGATGTCACCGGGGATCACATTGAACAGGGATTTCGTCGCCGGCGTAAAAAAGCGGATGTTGAGTTGGGTATCAAGAAACAGGGTCGCGACATCGGTACTGTACAAAATATTTTGTAGATCGTTCGATGTCGTGCGTTGCCGGTCCAGCGTCTCCTGTAGCTGACTGTTAAGGGCGGTCAGCTCCTCGTTCAGCGACTGCAATTCCTCTTTGGAGGTTAGCAGCTCTTCATTCGTCGACTGAAACTCTTCATTAACGGAAAGAGCTTCTTCGTTGATCGCCTTCTGCTCTTCACCCGAGATCTCGAGATTGTGGATCGCGCCTTCAAGTTCCGTTCGCGTCGCATCGAGCTCCTTCTCAAGCTCTATGACGCGGGGAACGTCTCCAGCGGGAGATCGCCGAGCCTCTTTGCTGTCATCCAGAGGTTGGTCGATAAAGCAGATTAGCAGGAGCTCTTCGCCATCGCTCGACGTTGGCTGCACAGCGATACTATATGCCTGCGCATCATGGTTTCCCCCGATGCGCCCGCCCTGCACGACGATGCGCGCATTTTCTTGAATGGCTCTCTGAATTGCCGAGCGGAGCTTCGTACGCATGCCCTCGCGGGCCATAGTGAGCAGGTCGTGCATCGGGCGGCCCGACGCGATTTTTAGATAGCGATCAGTCGGCCCAAGGTAATAGAGGCACTCGTACTTGCGATTAATCAAGACCGCGGCAGGAGCATACGTCTCGATGACCAATTGCTTGCAGAGGTCGGCCAAGGCGGCTTGGCGCGACGAAACAGGATCCACAGCCAATCGCAAAGCCGATCGCGTCGCGCCACCGGCGTTCCTCGAAAATCCGAAATCTCCCTGATGGTTTCGACCGACGCGCCGATAGAGCCTGGTCGCCTTCGAAACCACCGCGAAGCGGCCGTCGCCGCTTCCGACCGTCTCCGAACTACCAAGAAGCAGCAGGCCGCCCTCTCGGAGAGCGAAATGGAAAGCCGACATGGCTTTTGCCTGGGCCTCGGTCTGCAAATAGATGAGGAGATTACGGCAGGATACAAAGTCAATGCGCGAGAACGGCGGATCGGTCAGCACATCCTGCACAGTGAAGACCACTATTGCTCGTAGCGCAGGCGACACCCGGTAGCTGCGGTCCTCTTTGGAAAAAAAGCGAGCGAGCCTCTCCGGCGACACGTCGGCCTGAATGGATTCGGGATAAAGGCCCTCGCGGGCGCTCGCAACCGCGTCAGTATCGACGTCGGAAGCAAAAACCTGGAGTTTGATGTTGCGATTGGATGCTGCGATGCCTTCAAGAAAAAGCATCGCAACGGAATACGTCTCCTCCCCGGTGCTGCAGCCGGCGACCCAGACGCGTAGTGCCTGATCGATAGGATGTTCCTTAATCAGTTCCGGTATGGTCGTCTCGGCGAGGAACTTAAAGACTTCCGGGTCGCGAAAGAAATTCGTGACATTTATGAGCAGGTCCTTGGCCAGGAGCTCAAGTTCATTCGAGTCGCCGTGCAGAACATCAAGATATTTCTTCATACCGTTGGTCCCGATCGAAAGCATGGCCATACGCCGCTCGATCCGCCGCTGGAGGGTACCTCTCTTGTACAGCGTGAAATCGTGATCCGTTTTCGCGCGCAACAGATCGATGATCTCGGATAGCCAATCCAGTGCAGACGCTGTTCTCGTGGCGTCGCCTTGCGTCCGCGCAATTGCAATCTGCCGGGCGCGGTCGATCAGTGCACTCCCGATCTCCGCGACGGGCAGAATAAAATCGACCATGCCCGTTGAGATCGCGCCGCGCGGCATGCCATCGTAGCCGGCTTCTTCGGGATTCTGGGCGATCACCAATCCGCCGTTTTGTTTCACGGCCTTGAGCCCGAGACTGCCATCGGCCCCGGTGCCGGAAAGAATAACGCAGACAGCGAGCGGGCCAAAGTCATCGGCCATCGAGCGCAAGAGGAAATCAAACGGCAGCCGGGCGCCGTGCCGCTCCTGCGGTTGCGACACGTGCAGCACGCCGTCGCCGACAGAGAGATAAGTTCCGGGGGGAATAACATAGAGATGGTCGCGCTCGATCGACATTCCCTCTTTTGCCTGCCGGACGCTCATCGACGTCGATCCGGACAACAAATCGACCATCATGCTTTCGTGGGTTGGATCGAGATGCTGAATGAGGATGAAAGCCATGCCGTTGCTGGCGGGAAGCCCGCCAATAAGCTTCCTGCAGGCCTCTAGGCCGCCGGCCGATGCACCTATGCCGACAATTGGAAAAACGAGAGAATCTGATGGTGGACCTCGCGCCGGAACCGCCTGCGCACTTGCCGGCGGGCCGGTGACTTTGACTGGAGGTAATTTATCGGTCGGCATACGCGAAGGTCCTAAAGAAGCTTGCCCCCGGACAGGTCGCCCGACCACACAGTAACACAACCCTTCCTTCGCAGGATGTTAATAGCTGCGCGAAACACGCGCATCTGCGTATCGCCTCGCCGCTCGTGCCGTCCTAACGCAAACGCCTAAGTAGTTTCCGACCCTCATCAAGGCGGGGCTATTCCGGATATGCTTCTCCCCTTCGAGACTCGTGCGTAGTTCATGATCAGCCACCAATTGATTCATGGTCGCGCAAGGATTGATAATGAGGGCTCGGAACCTACCAAGCCAGCTGCCGCGCAAAACGTGATCGCGATCAGGACGTGTCCGGACGCTTCGATTGTCGTGGCGCGGCGCGCCAATGCGGAAATGCTCGATCGTATTGAGGCTTGCAGCAACGAATGTGGTAAGGGGAGAAGACGCGCAATGAGACCGCTTCAGGTACTTCTCGTGGAAGATGAACTGTTGATTGCAATGCTGTTCGCCGAAGTCCTTGAGGACATGGGCCATACTGTGTGTGCGATGGAAAGCTCGGAGGCCGATGCCGTCGCGGCGGCTGCGAAATTCAATCCGGACCTGATCATCGCCGATGCCAAGCTGCGGAAGGGCAGCGGGATCGCAGCCCTCGCAACAATACTGCTTAGTGGGCATGTGCCGCACATGTTCGTCAGCGGTGACGTTTCAAGCGTTCGCGCAGCTAGGCCCGACGCCATCGTGATGCAGAAACCGTTCTTCGCTGCCGACCTTGCTCGGGCTGTGGAATTGGCAATGGACGCCAAGGCTGCGGGCGCCTAGGTGGACCAACGCAAATTTTGAACCGGCACCTCTTCTCAGGTCCAACTCTCGCTACGTCGGCCTAGCCTCAGTTTCGAATCATGCATGAAGGCGCGACGATGTTCTGTCCATCGTTGCTAAGCTCGGCGCTTCGAACTGCACTTGCACGGCGAGCGGAGCGCTATCATGACGCCACCCCAATTCATCGAGGAATTCGGCAAGCTCTGCCAGCGTTGTTCTGCGGGACAGCAGAAACGATTCCGTGCCGTCATTGAACAACGCCATAAAGTGCGGCGGTCGTGGGCTATATGTTTCCAAACTGTACATAATGGATTCTCCGATCATCTTGAGTGACGTGCGCATTGCCGGCCTATTGGCTGGGCAGGAACAAAGAGGTTGGAAAGACCGAAGAACTCCGGTCCCTCCACAGTGTATTCAGTTCGATTTCGCCGACCGTTTCTTGCTGCCGGTATCCGACATTACAAACGGTCGGATTTTCACCCGGCGCAGTCGTAGTAGCGCGAACGCCAATACCGGCTGCCAGTCGATTGCCACATCCGGTACGAATAACCGCAGTTTCCGCTGCCGCTCAAAATCTCGGAGCCGACTGCAAGTCCGACAAGTCCATTACCGTGCCCTCTGTGCCCATTGCGAACGTGCCGTGCATTTCCGTCCTTAAAGTTTCGCCCGGACGCCATTTTGCTATGCCCCCGGGCGGCATGGCTGGTGGTTTTCGCGCTGTGTGCCACGTGCGAACTATGGCCACCGGCCTTATGGCTAGCAGCGTCGGCCGGGGCGAACGGCAGCGTAAAGACAAGCGCGGCGGCCGCGCCCGCGATCGGCAGGGTCTTAGCTGTTATCGTCATCGTTGGATGTCCATTCATTGGTTGTACGTGTAGGAAACCAAGTGCCGCGCGATTCCGGGCGTGTCGCCGATTCTCGTTTTCGGCGGTCTCGGTAAGCTGGGGCTCTTCAGCATCCATGCAGCGAGTCGCCAGAAATTTTTCCGGGAGGCTTTTGGCTATCGTCAAAACATAGCCCGGTATTCATTCACCACCATAGACTCGGAATCTACCCAGTGGTCAGCGTTCGACGCAGAGCCTTGATCACTTCGGCGCGAAGCTTCAGGCAACTTAAATCGGACCTAGCTGGCGTGTGCCATGTCGGGTTTGACCGCGATGAGCTTCTCGATCTCCTTCATTTTACGAGCAACAAACAACACATTTGGGATTTGAATCGTCTCTTCGTGGGAGCCGCCGATCTTGAGCGTCAGATCACCGGCACCGAACCCGAGAATTATATCGTGAAACAGATCCTGGCCACGCCGCTCAAAGACGGCGCCGTTCGCGTCGTAGCTGCGTGCCTGGCCGCCGATCAAATGCTCCTCGATGATCTGACCGGGCCTGACACGCCAGATCGTCAGTCGGTCAAACAGGAAGAAGGCGAGAAGCCAGACGGCTAGCAACCCCGTCGAGAACAAGAGGTAGAATCCCACGTTTGCCCGCGCCGAGAGCTGAGGGATGAAATGCAGGATGCTATCCCACCACCCGAGCCACGCGAGGAGAACTATAAAAAATGCGGCAGTGACGAGAGTTACAATAGAGTAGATGCCGCGCAGCTTTGAGTTCGTAAAGATCACCAACAAGACGAGTGTAGCGATAAATAAAATGCCGGGATTGTTGCTGGGATGAATGCGTTCGACGACGTCGGGTCCCATCGCAACGTCTTGTCCCTGGAGAGAAGTGATCAACGCTACAGCAAAACCGACAACCCACGCCGGCCACCAATAAACGACATTCGAATGACTAATGATCTTGATATCTGGTGCCGCCCGCGCCGCCGGGGCAAAAGTCTCTCTGATATCGGCGTTTTGAACCGCTTGCCGCGTGTTCATGGTCAAAGGTCCTCTACGATTCTCTTAAAACCGGTCGCCCACAAATATGAGCCGTCGAGCGCGAAACGACCTGCGTCGATCACGTCGTCAGAAATTCGGCGATGGGGTGCAAAGGTTCGACACGCTCGCAGATGATTTTAAAGCTGGCCAAGAGGGGCACAGCCAATAGAACGCCGATGATACCCCATAGCCAGCCCCACAGCAGAATGGCAATAAAGATAGCGACGGGATTGAGCTGCAGACCGCGACCTAGAACGAAGGGCGTGATCACTTCGGCAAAAATGATGACAAGAGCGAGCAGAATTGCTGGAGCAGCCAGCACCTGCGGCAGGCTGTCGAAGGTCTGAATGCCGACCATAGTCAAGATCGCCATGCTCGAAAGCGCCCCGACGTAGGGAACGAAGTTAAGCAAGCCGACCACAACGCCCCATAGCACCGGGTTTGGGATACCGAGAAGCGCGGTTGCAACCACCATCGAGACCCCAAGTGCGACATTCACCATTGTGAAGCTAAACAGATAAAAGGAAATATCTGTTTCGATCTGACGCGTGATCTCGACCGCGCGCTTTTTATCCGTGAGCGTTGGTATCACGGTGACTAGCTTGCGCAGAAAGACGTCGCCGGATGCGAGAAGGAAATAAACAAGGATCGCTATGGATGCGGCCGATGCGGCCACTTGCAGCGAGCCCGACAACATCAAGTCCGTCAGTGCGGGTCGCACCACACGCACGTCTTGCGGTCCCGAGCCCACTTTGACCCCGCTCGTATCATTGAGGTGGTCGGCTGCCTTCTCGAATTTGTCGATCTGCCCTCTGAACGAAAGGAATTTTTGTTCGATTGAGTGCAGACTCTGTGGGGCTCTTTCGAGCCATTCCGCCGCGGGCTCCGCTAGTGCGACCGCGCCCGCCCCGACGATTCCGACCACGGCGACGACGACAACTGCCGACGCCACAAGACGAGGCATGTGTAGTCCTTCGAGGAGTCTCACAGGAGGAGAAAGAACAGTGCCGAGGAGAACAGCGACCGCAATGGGAACCAGCAGAGAAGCAGCAAAATAGAGCGTATAAAAAACCGCAAGGACGGCCAAAACGGTGAGAGCGATCGATCTGAGAGCAATTGATCCTACTGCCGGTTCCTCGCTCTCAAGTCGAGTCTCGAACTCCCGTTCGCCAAGCTTCTTTGGAGTTGGAAAGGCCGACATCGTTCTCTGCTCCAGCCCAGCCACCCCGCAAATCAGCAATCGAGTAGGCGCTCGCCGAAATCGCGGCCATCATGATGCGCAGCCACCGTCGCTTGGTCTGGCCTCTGGAGTGGGTCGGGGTTTAGCGGCTTCTTGTCAGAAGTCGGAGCATAGACAGTGGCTGGCGAATGAGGTGGTATTTTTCTGGCGTCGGCCGGAACCTTCGGCGGAGGCAGTGGTGCATCGTCCGATCCGTCGGAGAAATCATCGGAAATCATATTGCTTGAGCCCGTCATGTTCGCCTCTCTTGAGTTGGTGCAATCGGCCGTCTGTGGCCGTGAAGGCAGTTGGCGATCGCTTATGCGATTACCGTTCCGCCGTGTGCGCGTGCTGGGAAGTTAGGCCACGCTGCCGGAGTCGGTCAGGTTCGGAAAATACTCAGGACCCGCAGATGATCGGGACGAATACGCCGCCAACTCAGAAATCGGCCGCGACAAGCGTATAAGCTCCAGGATGACGCCCACGATAAACGCGACGTGCGACGCCAATGATCCTGTCGCGATATTTGTCAAAAATTCTGAGAATTCCCGATTCGTCTTCTGCCGCCCCTGGATTGATCCGCGAGAAAGCGCGCTGCTCAACCATGAAGCTAATTTCAAACGTACCGTCGTAACCCCAAAACCTTACGCAGTGGTGCTTGGTGTCATAGCTTCGGGTTGGATTTGGAAAGCTGAGTGCCATTGGAAAATTCTTTCGCAAAAATCGCGACGCCAACGCCCGCAGGCGAGAGGGGTTGGCCGGTCGACGTAGAATGACGATAGCGAGCCAAGCAGGTTGGCCCTAGAGTCGGAATCTACTTAGGCCCGATCGTAGCCGTAAGTGCCGCGATCTCGACCCCCGGGGGAGAAAGCACTTTTGTGCGATGAGGATCTGAGCTTCATCCAGCCTATGCGCCTGGTAAACCTCTTCCTTTTCCGTAATGACGCCTTCAGCTAACCGATCGATGCGCGCTGATATCGATGACATTATCGGTAGGTTCGTTGATCATCGAGAAGTACGCGACCTTATTTGAATCGCACACGTAAAGCCACTTCGCGTCGAACAGCTCGCCATCCCTGATATACCCGAGCGTGGCGCCCTTTGTAGGGCGCCAGAAAAGCACCGGCGGACGCGGCGTCTCGTCTTTTAGCCAATTGGGCTCGACGTATTCGGCGATTGGCTTCCAATGAATCATGCTCGCCCTCCGGTTGGATCAATATTTCCCGGTGTCAATGCCAAGCTCTTTGCAAGCTGAGTCTAATGTTGAACGCAAAATTCGGCTGGGTGCCCCGTGTCGATAAGTCGACGATGCCGACTACAATAAGCTAAGGCGTAGAAATAGATACGCAAGGTTTCCTACGCTAAGCGCGGGAGCTTTTTCTACCAAGGCTTGCAGAAATATCTTGCAATCACCATCTACCGCAGATGTGGGAATATCCAAAGAGTCGGCTGCACCAGGCAGCAATTGATGCAATGAAACCAGAGCGCGATCGCGAAGCGGCTCGCGCAGTAGCCGCCGAATTGAAGCTCAGTCGTCAGCGAGAAGCGGCGCAGGCTGTTAAGGATCACGAAGCCGCGCGGCTTGCCACTCTCGCCAAAACACAACGGCTGCGGGCAGCACGACTCGCTTTGCTCGAGACAGAATCCAAAAAGACGAAACAACGCGCGCCCCTTTCTCGCAGCACTCGATCGCCCGTCAAAGGCTAGTCGCTTTCGGCTCACCGCGAAGCGGGCCGAGCATGGAATTTTCAGCGTCGACGATACCGCTTTGTGGTATCATTAGCGCGCCGCCCCTCATCGATTGCTGCTCACTGGGTAGTTTCCGAGCCTGTCTCGCAGTTGAGCAAGGTGCGATGATACTTGGCCGACGATGCGATTTGCAGCGTTGCGACCGAGGGCTATCTGCTCAAGCGCTCGGGATGGGCGGACAAAAATGAAATATCCTGGCGGCAGTTACGACAACGCTAGCATCAATACGTTGCAAGCCGCGCTGAATTTGGCGTGCGAAGAACTTGGCATAAGCCAAGACCACAAGAAATGCGAAGCGGTGGCATTGATCATTTTGGGCTACGCGAGAACTGGGCAAACAGATATAGACAAGTTGAAGTCCTACGCGATTGAGAAATTTGAATGCTCGCTTTGAAGACCCTTACAAGTACGTCTTTATGATCGTGTGGTCTGAAATTCGCTCATGGCGAGATGAACGGCGAGTCAAGTATATTCCGATCCCGTTCGAATGCTCCGCATTCGAGTTATATGGACGACCCTCCGGCGTCCCTCTCCGGTCGGTCGTATTGGGAGGCGCTGGCAACTCCCCCCGTTCGTCAGCGCCGCCTTGATATTTTATTCAAGGCAGAAAACCCATGATAAGCGGCACCAGGTCTCCCCCGGCTTGGTGCCGCCTCCACCCCAAATGTATGGAGCACGATATGCCGCCGTCCAACGACAGCCAACTCAGTGAAAAGACTCTTACCGTGCAGGTCGCCGTTTCTCTCGCCTGTAAAGAACTTGGAATAGGCGAAGCGGATCAGTCCAAGCGCGAGACCGTGGCAGTTCTCATGCTGCCGCTGGCAAAGCGAGGATCTATCAGTATCGACAGGCTGAAGACTTTCGCCGTTTCTCAATATCGAATGTTGACGTAGGGCGATGGCGACCGGATGAAAACGATGGCTTTGAAATCTCGTGAGACCGCTCGACCCTTCCCTACACATGGCGGCGAGGAACGAAATGTTACCGTCGTTGAGCGAGCTTTTCAGCTTGCGAGGTCCGGACGATGCTCTGCAGTCCAAGAGATCAGATACCATTTGAAGATTGAAGGGTATTCGGACGCTCAGGTGACGGGGTTGACCCTATTGAGGCAGCTACGGGCCCTAATTAAAGCATCGCGGACCGGTACAGCAGCTTCCGCCGGAAGGCTCAAATGATGGATGCAGGCCAACACTTGCGCAACGAGCCTGCGACCCCCATGTATCTCTTATCGAGTTTCGGCCGAACGACTTGGCCTCGCCGCAAAAAAGCGCGCCTGACTGAAGACCTTCCAAAAATCTCGACCATCCGGCGGGGCCTTTGGCCTTGCCTAAACGTGTATTTCTAAAGGAAATAACTCCCATGAACACTGGAACCGTGAAGTGGTTCAACAGCCAAAAAGGCTTCGGCTTTATTCAGCCCGAGAATGCTGACAAAGACGTTTTCGTTCATATCAGTGCGGTGGAACGCGCTGGCTTGGACACCCTCAGAGAGGGACAGAAGGTCTCTTTCGATATCGTCGCCGACGGCCGAACAGGCAAATCTGCCGCTGAAAACCTGCGCGCTGTTTAAACGACAGCAGCGCAAACAACCTTCGAGCTTTGACCACGGATGTACTGGCAGAGTTTAAAAGTTAGAAGCCCGCCCCTGGTTCGCCAGCGGCGGGCTTTTCGTTGCGCGGCACATCCGCGAGTAGATTTTCTAAGCAAACATTGCTGTCGTGACGGCACCGAAATGACAACAGGTTGCAGCCAGCACGAACGCGTGCCAGATGGCATTCTGATATTTGAGGCTGTGCCAGACGTGAAAAATCACGCCTACTGAGTAAAGCACCCCGCCAATTCCAAGAAGTGCGAGCACGGTTGACGTCACAGATGCTGCTAACGGATGAATCGCAACTAGACCCGCCCACCCCAATGCCAAGTAGAGAGCAACATCAATTCCATTCCAGTTGGACTTCAGCAGAAGCTTCCCTGCCGCGCCCAGAAGAGCCACGACCCAGACGACGGTCAACAACGAGTAACCGGCTATTCCGCCCATTTTGATGAGTGCGAACGGCGTGTACGTGCCCGCGATCTTGAGGAAAATGGCGGACTGATCGAGGCGGCGCAGCGTGCCTTTCCAGTTCGGTGTCGGCAGCAGATTGTAGGCTGCGGAAAAGCCAAACATAGCTAGCAAACCAATGCTGTAAATGGCCAGACTGGCCGTTGCAGGTAGGGACAACGAGTGGACCGCGGCAACCATCATCGCAATGACGGCAACAACGCCGGCGCAAATGCCAACGATATGAACGATTCCGTCTGCGATCCGCTCTGCTGGGGTATACATGTCGCCCAAGATCTTCCTCGCGCTTCTGAAAATCGTTGATCCGGATGACCTCAATCCTACGTCTCCTTATTGCCTCTCGGCTTGGTCAGAGGCGTGACGAGGACCTCCACCGACATCGTTCGAAAGGCGTCGGTCATACCGACGAAACTACCGGCTACCGGAATCGCCTGTCCGATGTCGCGTGCGACGGCGACAGGTATCAGGTTGAAGCCACCAACACCTCGATTGGTTGGATCGAAAGTGATCCAGCCCGCGCCAGGCACATAGACTTCGCCCCAAGCGTGTGTAGATCCCGCGTCTGCGGTCCCCACGCTGCTTCGATCCGGATTATAAAGATAGCCGGAAACGATCCGAGCTCCGAAGCCGAGGCTCCGCGCTGCCTCGACGAACAGCACGGCGAAGTCTCTGCACGATCCCCAGCCGCGCTCAAGAGTCTGTGTCGGTGACTGAGTGCCCATATCCTCGCGACTCTGATAGCGGATTGATCCGGAAACGCCGATGCTGAGATCTTTGAGCAGGGCAAGGGTATTTGTCGGATTGCTCCGGATGAATGCTTTCGCCCAGTCCCGTAGCCGCCCCGCGGGGTCTGGATATTGCTGTATCGCCAGTGCGCCGAGATCCGTCCAATCATCTTCCGAATACCGGAAAGGGTAGGAAATTGCAGAGGCGGCGATGTCAAAAATCGGCCACGCGGTAGCGTCGAGTTGAAGGTCCACGACACTGCTGATGACAAGATGGTTGGTTATTGCCTGAAAGGTCGCAGTAGCGATCGCGTTGCCGAAGACATCGTACGCCCAGGTGACGTCCGCGGCGGGTGTCAACCTTAAATCGCTTGAGATCAGGTGGAGATCGCGGCTTTCGCGCGGGCGGAGCATCAATCGGTGCGGCCCGAGGGACACCGATTGATGGTACCGATAGGTTGTCGCGTGTTGAATTTTGAGCGCTATCAATCGAAGCTCCGGCATCCTTGTGGCATCGGGGCCCGATGGGAAGGGCCACAATCAAGCGATGAGCACGTTCTTGAGATGGCCGGCGACCTCGTCATTCGGAATTTTTGTCAGATCTTGCGCGACTTCGCCGACAACTAAGGCGCGAACTTGCGCAGAGATCGCCGTCCGAAGATCTCCGAGGGTCACAGGCGACGCAACGATAATAAGTCGATCGTAAGATTTTTGTTCCAGTCTTTGAGCCAAAACGTCCGCCAATCGGTCCGCGAACTTTGCCTTGAGATCTCGATGGGGGTCGGAACGGGCATCGATAGCGGAGCGCCCGTGACCGTGCGAGCTAAAGCTTCTTCCCTCCCTGTCAGGTACCAGATCATGCGTCGCGGAATGATCACCTTCAAATTCGAGCCCCTCAATCGCGGTCAATCCATGATTGGGCCCGTCGTTTTCGAGAATGCGCGCCCTCGCGCCATCCGCAATGAGAACCCACGTGCGAGTTGGTTTCATCGTCGACTTCCTTCCTGGATAAAGCTCAGCGCGCCATTACCATAAGCCCATTTGACAATTTTTGCGTCCGGTGCGCTTATTTTCGTCGTTTTCGCGCCCGTAGCTCACGCTGGACATTGAAAAGATCGTCATCGATGAGCGGGGCGTATTTGTCCTGCATTCTCGCAAACTCTTGTCGGACATGCTCCAGATCTTCGTCGGACATCTGATCAAGTTCTACCAACCCCGTTCTCGCGCCGTCCACGCCTCGCAACAGTTCGTCGAGCTTTAAAGTCACAATTCGTGACTCCCGATTTTGAGTATTTTGAATAAGAAAGACCATCAAAAAGGTTATGATTGTCGTGCCGGTATTGATGAATAGTTGCCATGTATCGGAGTACTTGAAAAATAGGTCCGGTTACCGCCCAGACGACGATGGTGGAAAAGGCTAGTAAGAAGGCCCAATAAGATCCCACAGCATGAGCGGCCGTCTCTGCGAGTTTGCGAAATATCTCTTTCATGGGCTTTAGCTCCTCGTAATGGATCCCCACCTCGAATCTGATGCACGCATGCGGTTCCCAAACGGCGTCGCCGTAACCGCTTGTAACATCCGCCGCTTCGATTGTCGGGCGCAAGCTTCCAGGTGAAGATTTAGTGAGAGAAGTCCTAGCCGATGTCCGAGAGTTGGTTTCGATGCAGTCAAAATATCGGCGAGGTGAGATGAGGCGGACACATGTGGATCTTAATTCCATGCCCTGGCGGAGGCGCTCACTATGATTGTGTTGCCTCCATATTCAGGGAAAGTCGGTACAATGAAAAAATATGATCTCTACATAAACGAAAAGAAGCCAGGCATAGGTCTCTACGTGCCGAACGGTTCCAGTCTTCCCGATTTTGCCGATCCCCGCGATTGGATTTTTGATGGGACTGCGGAGCAAGATCTGCTGCCATCCAGCGTGGTCGAAGGTGTCGAAGCGAATGGTCACGCGTTTCGGAACTGTCCGTCGTCGAATGCATTGAGACAGTTTGCGGCGTGACTGAGCGGAGGGCTTCGGGTCATCTGGTTTGAAGTTTAAGCGGCTTTCATTTGGTGCTGCAATCGTCGTTTTCGGATGGTCGCGCGTTTGGTCCTTTCTCGTTGCAATAGGATGGTTTGCCCTCGCCCGAAGTAGACATCTGCGGGGGTTAGGTTTTTCAAGCTCTCGTGGTAGCGGCGGTGATTGTAGTGCTCGACGAAGCGTCCGATGTGAGCTTCGAGATCGCCGGGCAGGTAATAGTTTTCGAGCAGGATGCGGTTCTTGAGCGTCTGATGCCAACGCTCGATCTTGCCCTGGGTTTGCGGATGGTGAGGCGCTCCTCGGACGTGGCTCATGCCGTTATCATCGAGCCATTCTGCGAGATCGGCCGAGACGTAGCTCGAACCGTTGTCGCTGAGTAATCGTGGTTTATGGACGACACGGACTTGGTCGCAGCCTGACGCGGCAAGCGCCAGCTGCAAGGTGTCGGTGACGTCTTCCGCTTTCATCGTGGTGCACAGTTTCCAGGCGATGATGTAGCGCGAGAAGTCATCGAGGATGGTCGAGAGATAGAACCAACCCCAGCCGATGACCTTGAGGTAGGTGAAGTCGGTCTGCCAGAGTTGATTGATGGCGGTGGTCTTATCTTTGAACTCGTCAGCAGCTTTGATGACGATGAAGGCCGGACTGGTGATGAGATCGTGGGCTTTCAGCAGGCGGTACACGGACGCCTCAGATACGAAGTAATTCTGGGTATCAGTGAACCGTGTCGCGAGTTCGCGTGGCGACAAGGTGGGCTCGTCGAGCGCCATATTGATGATCCGCCCGCGCACCTCATCAGGAATGCGGTTCCAGACGCGAGACGGCTTCGACGTCTTGTCCTCGAGCGCTTCGACGCCGCCAGACTGATAGCGGTCATACCAGCGATAAAACGAGCCCGGCAGAATGCCGAGCTTATCCAGCGTACGTCGCACGGGCAGACGCGATTGCTCGACGATACGGATGATCTCGAGCTTTTCGGAAGCTGGATATCTCATGCCTCGTCTCCCCCATCCCCGGTCATGCTTTTTTTGAGCAGACGCAGTTCGAGGGCTTGCTCGGCGACAACTTCTTTCAGCTCCAGGGCCTGGCGCTTGAGGTCTTTGACCTCGCTGGTGGTTGCTGATCGGGCTGTGTCACCGGCCAGACGTCGCTTGCCGGCTTCTAGGAACTCCTTCGACCAGCTGTAATACAGGCTCTCGGCGATGCCTTCTCGACGGCAGAGTTCAGCAACCGTGACTTCGCCGCGCAAACCGTCGAGGACGATGCGGATCTTCTCCTCGGCCGAATACTGCTTGCGGGTTGCCCGACGGATGTCGCGAACAAGCCGCTCAGACGGTGTCTCGGGGGTGCTGGATTTAGGTCTCATGCTCCACTCCTCACGTGGTCACGATGAGCCCGAAATCCTCCGTTCCTCAAGCCGCTAATTCTGTCTCACAGGTGATGATGTCGGACAGTTTCGGAACATGGGGTAGTCAGAATGCCAGGGTGTTCAGGAGCAGACTTTGCCTGTTGACGGCTCATTGCGAAATGCAATTCACCCGTCCAAAAGCCGGAAATCAGGAAAGAAACTGTCCATCGAACCCTCAAGCAGTGTTCGCATCCTGTCCAGCGCAACTCGCGTGGCATGGGCCTGCTCGGCGCCTCATAGAAAAACACGCGCGAGGCTTAGCAGGGGGAGGTCTGCTGGAGAGCGACGTGGCGAGGGAAAGCTATCGCGCGGCTAAGTGGGCCGTGGGGCCCGTAGCAATTTCGATCTCCGCGTCTCGTTCTTGCGCTGCTTCGAGATCCCATGGGTCAATCGCAACGAGTTGTCTCGCACCTTGGCCGTATCCTTTAGGAATCGTGACAATCGTTGTCGAAACGCGCCGAAAGGCGACGAATGACAATCCCTCGATAAGCTCTTCAAGCGTCTCGACAATGTACGTTCCGGCATCGAGCTTTTCATCAATGCCGCCGAGTGAGAAGGGATGCAGGAACGTGACGGACTTGCGTGTTGTTCGATCGAGCACTGCAGCCTCCGATTATGTTTGATCGCGGCCGCCGCCCCTAGCCGATTGCGGCTAAGAGCGACGACGCATGATCAGCTACGCAGAGACGAAAGCTGACCACGCTTTGCACACGTGTGAATGTCTTTCCAAGCTTGCCTTACTGAGTGGTGATGTTGGCCTTAACGTCGACCGAGACGATCACGCGCTTTCCATCCTTCACCGCCGTCCCACGCCAATCTCCATTGCTGTTTTTTGTCAGCGGGGAAATATCGACATAGCCCGACTTCGCAAGATGGGCCCGGGCTTGCTCTTCTGTGAATAGGTTCGAAGAGGGCGCCGCCGTTTCGGCAGCCATTTTCAGGGCAGCGGGAGGAGTCGTCTGCGCCACGGCCAGATCTGTCCCTGCGACCACAAAGGCCGTTATGAGACTAAAAATGATTTTCATGAACTGACCTTTCGAAAGGAGCATCGACGGATCTACCCAGCCAAAGTCCTTGGTTTGTTGGAAAGGTGCGGTTGCACCCATCGATAGACTGTATGTGGGTATCCCCTGCCCAAGCTTCCAATCACTTTGTCGTTTTGAGCGGTGCTATACGCTCGATGGGACGTCCAACTGCTCTCGAAGTCGCTGGAAAAGACAACGGCGGTCAATGCATCGACCGCCGCATCCAAAATTCACACGTACGTAGCGCGGTCAATTCGACGGCGACGTTAAATGGTCTCGATTTCAGCCGAGAGATAGCTCGTTACCTCGAGCCCAACTTCCTGTTCGCGAATTTGCGGCTTGGTCCAGATTTTCATAGGAGACTTCCTTTTTTGAAAGATGCGCTTGCATCAATTGATACTAAGTTGGGTATTCGCGAACATAAGGGCCAGCCACGTTCGCGTTTTCATCCCCTTAGTGTGAGCAGAACTGTCTAGATTGACGTATTCCCACTCCGGCCCGCGTATTGGGGCGGGGGCGGCAAACGCCAGACTTTCTGACTCGATCGCTCGGAAAAGAAGAGATCCGCCTTTGCTCAGCGAAACTTGGGGGGTGTTCGCCCCATCCATTGTCTTTACGTGGAACGAAGGCGCGCCGCGAGCCGTTGAGAAATCGGAGTCCAATTTCCCGGTCTCCGATTTGAGGACAACATGGACAAACTTCACAAGGCCCTAACTGTCAGCGCAGCGGCTTTGGCCCTGACCGCAGGCGGATTGGCGCTGGCAGTCGCCGCACCATCATCTTCAACTACGAACGGTTCAACTTCTGGGGCAAGTACGGGCTCCAGTACCGGTGACAGCGGCGCTAGCAGCCCAGGAGCAAAAACTTCTGATCGCACGCCGGGTGATGCGACGCCGCAGCGTACTCCGAACGCGACCGCCGCCGGTGCAGTCGGCACCGATGTCGGCAAAACTTCGAACGGCACGTCTGATCGGACTCCTGCGAACCATTATAACCCTCCGAGCAACTGATGAATTGAGTGCGCCGGGCTCATTTAAACAGGGACCTTGTCGACCGACCGGGAGCATCGTTGGGCGATCCGGTAGAAGAGGCGCCGCAAGGCTATGCCGATTTCCAAGGGGGGCGCGGCAGTGAAAAGCTTGTTCTCCATCCGCACCGCAGTGTCGCGAAAGCGACGTGAAGCGCGGCTCTACGCTCCTCGCCGGCCAGTCCTCCAGATGCTGGCCGGTGACGGTCGGGTTCCCACCTCGACCATAGAAGATCCACGTTGATTTTTGATCGGCATCAAACCTGTCGTGGTCTGCAGGATGCATTGCACCGGGCGTCGATAGCGAGCGGGCCCATCAGCGTTAGCGGCAGTCGGCGCGCTCACCGTTGAGGAGAGCTGAGCATGGTGAACCAACAAGCAAGCCAGAACGCTGACATCCGCCACACGTTCGCCAAGCGTGAAGCACCGCCTGACATCCGGATCATCAGCCACTCCAATATTTTCTATTGGTGGCCCGCTTGGGTTGTCGGCTATTCAGTAGCCTTTATCACCTATGTTCAGGGGCTCGACGTTTCGGTCGTGCCGCAAATCGTCGAACGTGTTCACGCCAGCAATAATCCGGGGATTTTCTTTATCGCCGTTCTCGTTTTGCTTGTGATTCTGACCAATGCCCGGCTTCGCGGTATCTATTCAGTCGTGACGGTTATCACCGGCGGCTTTTTCGTCGTTCTCTTCTCGTGGTTTGGGTGGTGGGACAATATTTTTCGTTTCGTTCCTCAGCTCTCCGCCCGCGCGAACACAGGGTTTTACTTGCTGTTTTCGACGACTTTGCTCGCGATCTGGCTAATCTCCTTTTTTGTATCCGATCGATTGATCGTGTGGCGGGTCCGACCTGGGCAAATGGTGGAAGAGCGGCTGATCGGCGGTCAGGCACGCAGCTACGATACCAACGGTCTAGTCTTCCAGAAGGGCGGACAAGGCCTTTTCCATGACATCATTCTGGGACTTGGCGCTGGAGACCTAACGCTTAAAATCAGCGGCGCTAACGAGGAAGCAATTCAAATCCCGAATGTTTTGTTTGTTGATTACAAGGTGAAGGCTATCGAGAAATTGATTGGCGTAAAGCCCGATGTTGCGCGCACCAGTTAGATGAGATTTCAGGTCTTTTTTGGTGGCATAAGGCGACGAAGAACCTGAATGTCGCGCTACCGTCTGGAGCTTAGGCCACGAAAGGAAGTCGACCATGAAGCCAACTCGAACTTGGGTTCTTATTGCGGACGGGGCGAGAGCACGCATTCTCGAAAACGATGGGCCCAACCATGGCTTGAACGCCGTGGAGGGGCTCGAATTCCGAGGTGATCATTCCGCGACACATGATCTGGTGTCTGACAGAGAGGGTCGAAGCTTCAGCTCTCACGGTTACGGGCGCTCTGCTATCGACTCTCGTTCCGATCCTCACCGAGATCTCAAGACAAAGTTCGCGGACCAATTGGCGAGTGTTTTGGCTCAGAGACTCGAACAAAAATCCTACGACCGGCTCATAATCGTTGCGTCGCCTGTGACCCTCGGGGATCTCAGGTCGGCGATCTCGCCGCACGTTCGGGCTGTAGTTGTCGGCGAGGTCGCGCAAGATCTGACGAAAATTTCGAATGACGAAGTCGCCAGCCATCTCAAGGACGTGCTAATCGTTTAATCGGGGCCCTTCCGGCCCCGCCCGATGCTACACGGATGAGGTGGCCTCGATTGATTGCGCTTAAAATTCAACACGTGACAACCTACTGGTACTACCAATCGGTTTTCCTCGGACCACACCGGTTGATGCTCCGCCCTCGCGAAAGCCGTGACCTACGCCTAATCTCAAGTGATCTGAGATTGACGCCGGCCGCGGACGTAACTTGGGCACACGATATTTTCGGCAACGCCATAGCAACTGCCACCTTTCCGGAGATGACTAACCGTCTTGTCATTAGCAGCGTCACGGAACTCGAACTCGACGCAACGGCGTGGCCGATTTTTGACATCGCTGCTTCCGCAGTTTCCTATCCCTTCCGATATTCTGGAGACGACTGGACAGATCTCGGCGCTTTGGCGTTACAGCAATATCCAGATCTGGGATGGCGGCTACGGGACTGGGCGAGAGCATTCATCGGCGGCAATCCGACGAATACCCTTGCCATGCTCAAAGACCTCAACGCCGGGGTTTCCGGATCAATCCGCTATCAGAGCAGGGAAGACATGGGCACCCAGTCACCAACACAGACACTTGAGCGCGGGTGGGGATCGTGCAGAGACTTCGCCGTGCTGTTCGTCGAGGCAGCGCGGAGCCTCGGCTTCGGAGCTCGGATCGTTTCTGGCTATCTCTTTAATCCGGATCGGAACAGTGTGGGGAGCGCGGATGCGGGGTCGACGCACGCATGGGCTGAAGTCTACGTGCCCGGCGCGGGATGGATTACGTTCGATCCGACCAATCGTGGTATCGGCGGCTGCAATTTGATACCCGTGGGCGCCGCGCGAGATATCAGGCAAGTGATACCGGTCGCCGGCAGTTTTGTCGGTATGACCGATGCTTTTCAGTCGATGACAGTGCAAGTCCTCGTCAATCCCATGATGTAGGATTCGCACAGCAATGAGATGAGCGTCGCGAACTCGCCGCGAAATCAGAAATCGGCTGCGACCAATGTATAAGATCCAGGATCGGCACGGTGTGTCGAGGCATCGGTGTCTCGCAGCAAAGCTACTATCGCTGGCGACGTGAGTACGGCGGCTTGAAGCTTGATCAGGCTAAGCGTTTCAAGGATCTCGAACGCGAGAACGAACGGCTGAAGAAGGCCGTCTCGGAGCTGACGCTCGACAAGCTGATCCTGAAGGAAGCTCTCGAGGGAAAATACTAAGCCCTTCCCGCAAGCGGGCGTGCGTTGAGCATGTTCGTTCGCGCCTGGATGTCTCGGAGCGTCGCACGTGTACTGTCGTCGGACAGCCACGTGCGACGCAGAGACGGCATCTGAAGACGTCTGATGACGAAGCGGCACTGACGGCCGACATCGTGCGGCTCGCGACCCGCTATGGCCGTTACGGCTATCGGCGCATCTGCGCATCTGCGCATCTGCGCGATGCTGGTTGCCGAAGGCTGGCGGGTCAACGCCAAGCGCGTCTATCGGATCTGGCGCCGGGAAGGGCTGAAAATCCCAATGAAGCAACCGAAGCGGAGTCGTCTCTGGCTCAACGACGGGTCGTGCGTGCGTCTCCGGCCCGAGCGGCCCAACCACGTCTGGTCCTACGACTTCGTTTAGGATCGCACCCACGACGGTCGAGCCTTCCGCATGCTTGTCGTGCTGGATGAGTTCACGCGCCGGTGTCTGGCAATCGTCGTGGCAAGGCGGCTGAGATCCGATGACGTGCTTCACTGTCTGGCCGACCTCTTTGTCGCCCACGGACCGCCTGAGCACATTCGCTCCGACAACGGCCCCGAGTTCATCGCGATCAATGTGCGGGAATGGCTCGGCCGGAACGGCGTCAAGACGCTCTACATCGAACCGGGAAGCCCATGGGAGAACGGCTCTTGCGAGAGCCTCAACTCAAAGCTCCGGGACGAGCTTCTCGACGGCGAGATCTTCACGACGCTTAGAGAAGCCGAAGTGCTGATCGAGAACTGGCGGCGACACTACAATGCCGTCAGACCGCATTCGTCGCTGAATTATCGTCCGCCGGCGCCAGAAGCGATCTTGCCGCCAGCATCCGGTCTGCCCTACGCTCCGCTTCGGCCAGCCCAAACGCTGGCCGATGACGGCCGGGTTCTAACTTAATGCCTGGTATCGTAATGAGGGGCAGGCCAGAACGTACTGAGGCCAGTCGTCAAGTGCCCAATGCGAGGGTATTTCGACAAACGAACCACCCTCGGCATCAACGAGATGCGGAACGTCGTCGGTCATCAGTGAGGCGTCATATTCAAAACCGTGTCGGACCAGTATTTCCGCGGTGTGGCGCGAGAAATTATAGATCGGCGCCCGGAAGCCGCGTGGTCTTACCCCGGTGACGCCGACCATGGTGTCGATTGCACGTACGAAGAACGCTTCCTGCTCATCATACGGAAGCTGATTATAATTCTCATGAATGTATCCGTGATGCCCGATTTCATGCCCGCCGGCGAGTATCTGCTCGACGAGATGCAGATACGTCTTCATGCACCACGCCGGATAGAAGAATGTTTGCTTCAATCCAAGATCGCGGTAGAGACGCAGAATGCGCGGAACGGCGATTTCGTCATACCTCATCCATGATGTCGTCGCGACGAGGTCAGGAACGCGATCGCGATATTCGAGATGCAGCGGACTTTCGGGAATCTATATCGAACGTCAACGCGACGGCGCAGCGAGCGCCGTCTGGCCACGGAACCGGATTCTCGATCATTGCAATATTCCCCTTACGAATGTTCGATCATCTGCAAGTCGCCGCGCCGTGCAGAACCTATGGCACCTGCTCATAAATTATGAAAGCTCGTCAATTCTTCGTCGGTAAAGCAGTCTCGCCGCACCGATCGATGCGCAGAGGTTGGTGCTCCTCTTCCGATCCGGTGCGACAAATCATTTGCGCGCCTCCCAGCCGCAGAGAGGGCGCGCACCGCTCGCCTCCGGAAATCTATTACTAAGCCGGTCCTAAAGTAGCTTCCCGCGAAAATTTTTCTTCTTACGATAGCAACCTGACACGAGGTCACCATCAAGTCAGACCATTCCGTAGAAGTCGTCGAGCCTCTCTGACGGCATTTTCAAAGTTCGCAATGACCTGTGTCATACTATCGACCTGATCGTCATCGGAAATATTCGGAAACGCGCTTGCCTCGTAAAGAAACTTATCAAGAAACGTGGCTGACATCGGGATCAGTACTTCGCCCTCGTCAATTCTGAGAATCGCTCGTCCGAAACGTTCTATCTTGGTGTCGGATGGACGACATTTTGATGCTGCTCCCGGCGTGATCGGTGCGGACGTTGCGGTAGACGACGATATGTTGCGATATCCGGCACGCCTCAGATGCTGCGCTACGCCTAAACCAACGCCCCGCTCGTCGATAACCACTAGAGCTGGCCGGTCCCGCTCGATTTCCGACTTGATCGTCGCGAGCACCTCCGGCAGCTCGAGCTTCACCGAGATTACTTGAGTCAAGTAGAGCGCGTCTTTGTTGTCTTTATTGGCGGCAAGCCCCCACTTCGTACAGACGCTCGCATTTCCGCCGATAGTCGCGCCGACATCCCAGGAATGAATGCTTAGTTCAAACTTCGGCGGCTTCGATAAATCGTACCGCTGGAATCGTTCGACCGAGAGCATACCGGAGCCACCTGCCGTCGGCCTCTGCTGATACTGACCATCCCAGACGTGGCGGGGAAGACTTGCTTTAAGCTTCGCCACCTCCTCTGCTGTCATGCGCGCGGGATTGAGCACGTCGCCCGGGCGACGGTGCATCGTCAGCTTACCGTGACGTTCGTACTTCTCTTCTTTTTCAGCAATCATCGGCAACTTCAGAACAAAGTCGGCGTTCGGTTCGAGCGTTGCCGAAAGGTCGTCAGGAGCCAGCCGGTGCATGACGAGAATAAGTGCACCTTTTGCCTGATCGTTGAATCGCGTCGAAACCGAGTTGGACATCCAATCGCGCACGCGAGCTTTGACGTGCTCCGAGCCGGCATCATCGGCCTGTATCGGATCGTCGACGATGATGAGGTCGGCACCGAAGCCCGTGATGTCGCTTCCGACCGCCGTAGCATAGCGCCCGCCTTTTTGGGTCGTCCGAATGTGATCTTCGGATTTTTTGTCGAGAACAGTTTCAGGAAATATCTGTCCATAGATAGGCGACAGCATCAGCGTGCGGGTCATCACCGAAAGATCATGTGCAAGATCATCGCCATACGAGATCGCGATGAACTTGGATGCGGGGTTGCGTCCCAGGCGCCACGCGACGTAGAAGACGGAAACCATCATAGACTTCATTTGGCGCGGGGGAAGGTTGATATTGACGCGTCGATACCTTCCCTCTTCCACCCGCATCAACAGGTCGGCCAAGACTTGTAGATAGTCGGCATAGACGAGATTGCTGCCTGGGTGCAGTACGTTGAACGTCATCTCCACGAAACACATGAAGTCGGCGCGCGCCATTGCGATCAGAGCATCGAACGGCTCGATGTCGTCTTCTATCTGCCTCTCGGCAGCCGGTGCACTCATCTCACTTACTCCCACTCGCCGTATTGAGGTGGTCAAACCGCTTCAGCATGCGCTTGATGGCATCATCGCCCGGAAGCGTGAAGGGCTCTTTCGAACCCGCCCCCTCTGCCGTCTCCGGTTCGGCCGCCAGCTGGAAAATTACACGGGCCGCTGAGAGATCGCCCTCCAGCGCCTTGCTAAAGACGCGTCGCGCGAGCGCCTCCATCTTAGAAACGGTGACGATGTTCTCGCCTTGCTTGATCTTGACGTGCTTCGTGGCCTCCTTCGCCATGATCTGCTGGATGGTCGGCGTGCTCTTTGGTCGACCCTTCGGGTTGCCTGATTGACCAGGCTTGAATTGATGCTGTTTCGGAGGACGTCCGTAACCGACAGCATCCTTCGGAGGTACCTTGATAGGTTTCTCGGTCATTAGCGCTCTCCCTCGTTTGGAGATGCTATGCTGCGCCGTCGTGCAGCCTCAGCATGCGTCTCTCCGGTCTCTGCAAGGATCGCCTCCCTCCCCGTCATCTGCTGCCATCTTTCGATGGCGACATCACAGTACCGGCCGTCGATCTCGATTGCGCGGCAGATGCGACCCGTCGCCTCCGCCGCAAGCAGCGTCGAGCCCGATCCAAGGAAGCAGTCGAGCACGACGTCGCCGCGGTCCGTGATATCGAGAAGAGCGTCCTCGAGCATCGCACGCGGCTTAACGGTCGGATGTACAGACAGGCCTTCGCGTGCATCCGAGCCCATGCTGGATGCCCCCGGATAAGTCCAGACATTGCTGCGATAGCGCCCCCAGCGCCCGAGCTCGACGTTATTTTTGTGCGATGCGCTCCCCTTTTTGAAGACCGGAAGCATCTCATGCGCCGATCGCCAGAGGCTGCCTTGGCCGGCGTTGGATTTTGACCAGACGATGACGTTCAAGAGATCCAAATCGAGGTCGCGCCCGGCGGACAGAATGAGTTCCACGCTCCGCCAATCGATGAACGTCGCGAGAAGGCCACCATCGACAACAACGGATGATGCGAGTTGCATCCAATCTCTGTTGAAGGCATCAAACTCTTCGCGGCTCAGTTCACCATGCGCGACCTGAAACTCTCGATGATGTGCCTGGCCGGTGCAGTGGCCTTGGATCGGAACGTTGAACGGGACGTCGGTCAAAGCTAGCTGGACGCCCTCGTCATCCCCGATGAGCCGCTGATAGGCTTCGCGGTCGCGTGCGTCGCCTTGAACCAGTCGATGGTGTCCCAATACCCAGATATATCCCGGTCGAGAAACGCTCGACTGAGGGAGCGGCGGGATGACGTCGCCTGCAGTTTCGTCATCCTCGTCATCAAGTAAGAGAGTATCAATTTCAGCAAGTTCGAAACCGGTGGCGATGACGTCTTCATCGAGTTCGATCAGTTCCTGAAATTCGAGCTTCAGACCGTCGACATCCCAGTCGCCCGTTTCCGCGAGCCGATTGAGGGCAATCGAAAGCGCACGCCGCTCGCTCCCGTTAAGATGTTCAATTCGGATGACCGGTATGGTTGCGAGGCCGAGCCGGTGCGCAGCTTCCCAAACGACGTGCCCGTGCACGATGCGACCGTCACTATCGATCAAGACTGGAACGCAGAGCCCGAACCGCTTCAGGCTCAGGTCGACCTTGGCAGATTGTGAGGCCGTCGATCTTCGTACACGGCGGTCGGCAGGACGCAGAGCGTCGATTGGTAAATATTCAATGCGCAGGTTCGGTAGCAGATCGTTGCGCTGGTGGGCGGCCGAACCTTCGCAGGAGGCTAGTGCCTTTTTCGCCTGCCGCCGGTTCCGTGACTTCTCCTGCAGCGCTGACTTAAGACCGGTTGCGGGCCGGATCGGGTCCCGTGCGGATCGGGTGTTTGACATCGACTTCGCTCTCCAGGCTGTGAACAATACGTTCACCACCGGAATGGAAGTCGCCAATCGAGGGCCCGACATCGCGCAGCGCTCCTCAGGTCCGAGCTTGGCTCGATGACCTGGATGAAGCGCGGCCGACGTACTGCCCATCCTTGGCTTGACTGGCTCGCTTGGACAACCGCCACCTCAGGGGTGAAGCGTCCGAGACAAAAATCGGGCAAGTGGAGTCGGCGTTCAAGGGCAAAAAATCAGGGTGGTTGGTTTGCGACCCACCCTGGTTTTAGATGCCTTTCACCTTTGGCGAGTTCTGGAACGCGTATGCTGGAGCCGCGAAAGGGCGCCCATCAGCACCCGCGGGCAGGAGCCACATACGATAGCCCTGCTACTTGGCAACCGCCCTTCAAAGCGCGCGTACGTCGTGGTCGTCTGGTATGGTTCGGACGCCCGCTGCAGTCGTCAGGTTGGCCTCAAGCCCCTCCCGCGCAGCCGGTCCGAATTCAGGAACTGACATGCACGACCCGGCGGTCCGTAACCGGGCGAGGAAGTCGCGTAGCGGCGGAGGATCAGGACCTACAAGACGCCGTTTCCGGAAAAAAATAATCGGGTAGTTTCGCTGGCACTCAAGGGCAATAAGTCCGGGTGGTTCGTTTGCGACCCACCTCGCTTTGGGCGCTTCTAACGGACGCGATCAAGCTCCCAGCTGCGGAAAAGTCGCCGTCTGAAGCCACGATCTGACCGCCTCTCAAGGTGACTGATATTCCCTGTTTCGTTGTTTAGGGAATTTGCGGTTCTTGCACCCGGAAAAGTCCGCGAAAACAGACGACTAGTCGCCCGTTGGCAGCGCTTCAGAGGGGCAAATTCCCCGACTTCCCAGATAATTTCGCTGTTTGCAGGGATTTTCCCTGCAGAGACTGGTCCGCGGCAGACTGCCAGCACAGCCAGCCAACTTACTGAAATCACAGAGTTTTCTTCCCTTTAGGTGCGCTCGAAATATCGCCGACACTTCCGCGGCTTAGCCGCAACTAGATCCCATCAGTGGCCCGCAGAGACGCAAATCGGTGCGCTCGGACGCGGCATTCTGCAAAACGTCTCTACTGCCGACTTTCGGGGCGGGCGGTTTGGGCTTCGGCCGGAGGATCTTGGGGTTCGATTGTCAGGTGAAGCCCAAGAACTTGCGCTGCTGGGTCCAATCGAGCGGCAGATTCTGAGAAGTTCTGAGCAAACGCTTCGGGCTGAGCTCCAGCGGCTGCCGACCGGCAAAGATGTCCTCGACGATGCTTGGCGCGAGATACGTCAACCGCATCAGGGCGGTCAGCCGGCCTTTGCTCTTGGTGATGCCCGACGTGATGTCATTGAGGGTCTCCGTCGTGTCGGACAACATCTTATCCCGAGCAGAGAAGGCGTCCTGCAACACCTGAACTAGAGATGCGTCGGGAGACCTCTGCGACGAGTCGCCGATCACCATGCGCTTGCCTTGACCAGAACGACGCAGCTCGGTCGGCACTGTGAGAATGATCGTCCGATCTGATGCGCTCTCAATTTTTCCCTCTATGCCGAGCACGCCCGCAAGCTGCCCAGCATCGATCACAATCTCGATCTGATCTGGTGAAAGCGTCACGCAAGCAACGACTTGACGGATGACTGGCCGTACGGTCTCGGGCGGCATAACAGGCCATTGTTTGGTGAACTCCGCGGCTCGACTCAGCACCGCCTCGAGTTCTCTGGCGTTCAATTCTAGAGCAGCTAGCGTGTCGACGATGTCCTGTCTTGATGTCAGAAGCGTACGTACGCGATCAGCGACCAAGCCTTCCACCTCGTTCGCCGGCACGCGCATCGTGTTTCTCGTGGATCTGCGGGTATCAAGCAGAGCGGCAGAAATGTAGTATCGGTACCGGCGACCCCGCTTGTTGGCGTGTGTCGGCGTCATGCGGCTGCCATCATCGTCAAAAAGCAGCCCTGCCAGAAGGCTCGGCGCCTCGGCCCCCGTCGCTAGAGACCGGGTCTTTCGGTTCGTGGCTAGCTTGTCCTGAACGACTGTCCAGAGATCAGCGTCAATGATGGCTTCGTGTTGGCCAGGATAGACACTTCCCTTGTGAGCGACTTCACCTCGGTAGAGATGGTTCTGAAGGATCAGATACAGGATCCCACGCGAGAACTTGGCGTTGCCGGTGATCAGACCTTTCGCGCCCTCGCGGCGCTTGCTGCGCAAACCACGGCGATCGAGCTCGGCTTGCAGCAATTTGACCGAACCGAGCTCGGCGTATCGCTGAAAGATCAGCCGGACGGTCTCGGCTTCGACCGGATTGATGAGGAGCTTTCTGTCTTTGACATCGTAACCAAGTGGCACGGTGCCGCCCATCCACATGCCCTTGGCCTTCGACGCCGCGATCTTGTCACGGATGCGCTCGCCAGCGATCTCACGCTCGAACTGTGCAAACGACAGCAGCATGTTGAGTGTTAGGCGCCCCATCGACGTCGTCGTGTTGAACTGCTGAGTCACCGACACAAACGAAGCGCCATGTGCATCGAATATGTCGACGATCTTGGCAAAGTCCGCCAGAGAGCGGGTCAGCCGGTCGACTTTGTAGACGACAACGATCTGGGCTTTGCCAGCCTTGATGTCGCCGAGCAGTCGCTGAAGCGCGGGACGTTCCATCGTTCCGCCGGAAAGGCCACCATCGTCATAGAGGTCAGAGACCGCAGTCCAGCCCGCGTGCTTCTGGCTCTTAATGAAAGCTTCACAGGCCTCCCGCTGGGCGTCGAGAGAGTTGAATTCCTTCTCCAGCCCCTCATCCGAGGACTTGCGGGTGTAGATCGCGCAGCGGACTTTGATCATTCGGGACGCCTCACCTGAGTAGAGGACGCGGCATCGCTCGCGCCGCTGGTCAACCCGAAGAAGCGCGGTCCAGACCAGCGGGCGCCCGTGATTTCGCGGGCGACGACCGACAATGATGCATAGCGCTGTCCCCGCCATTCGACGCCATCGTCCAAGATGATGACGGTATGCGTCTGCCCGTGCCATTCCCGGATCAGGCGGTACCGCCTTGACGAACGGGCCGCCGGCGGCTTCTGCTCAAGAGATCTTCCGAAGTCGAGGACTGAAGCTTGCGAAGTGTGCCTTTCGCCAATCCGCCATGTGCCAGCTCTTGGAGCCTGTAGGTGATCCCACGTAGCAGGATATCGCGGCTCAGGCGTTTGGGTGGCGACGTCTGATAGAGACGTCGCCACTCACTGCGCAATGCATCGATCGTAAGGCTCTCGAGCCCCACGATCTCTGCGGCTAAGTCCAGCGACGGCTTTGCCATTTCAGCGGCCATGACGGGAAACGATGCGATACCGCCGCAACTCCCCGTCGGATTTCGAGGATGTCAGAGCGAGTCCGAGTTTCTTCTTGACTGTTCCCGCGAGGAAGCCTCGGACACTGTGCTGTTGCCACTCAGTCGCTTGCATCATGTCGGGGATGGTCGCGCCGTTGCGCTCCCTCAACAGCGACAGGATGCGCTCCTGCTTTGTGCTGCGCGCTGGTGTGTCAGGCTGTCCTGTAGGTGCTGCCGCTGGTTTTGGCTGTTTCAGATTGCGCTTCGATTTGCTCGCTTTGCTGGCTGGCGGAGTTGCTCGCGTGGCTTTGGTCAAGGAATGAACTTCAACTGCGGTCATGTTGGGCTCCGTGGCTATTGGCGCGCCCCGTTGGCGCTCCCACTGCCCGAAGCCCCGCAACCGCGAGGCGACCTCTCAGATATTCAGCAAGCCAAAGGGCCGTCCGCCGATGTCCCTATACCAATGCGTCCTTTGCGACAGAAGTCGAGGTCTGATTTCGCTGTGGCGGCCAATCTCGGAATATCAGTTAAACAACTCTGTCAGTGCATTGGGTTTTAAGTTCGGTCGACAGACAGATTAAGACGGCATCAGCCGACCGCATTGTCGCCGATAGCTGGGAAGCGCCGGTAATCCCCGTCCACACGTTGGAAAATCACGTTGATGACGATTGGCAGGTCCCCATAAGGTCCAATATCCACGCAATCCATATGTGTCGGGGAGGATGCCGTCGACCAACATCATTATGATCTTCTGCAGTTTTGATTCTTTCATAGGCCATATTGATGCGGCTCAAACGCGCCGAGATTTTTAATTACCGATCCATCAGACAGGCGACGATCGAATTCGGCGACCAGACCCGGCTGATCGGGGGCAACGGATGCGGAAAGTCATCCGTAGTCAAGGCATTGGAATTGTTCTACGCGCCCGCGAAAACAACAGTCTCCCGCGATGACTTCTTCGGCCGCGATGAAGCGAACGAAATTGAGATCGCGCTCACCTTCCATGAGTTCTCCGACCAAGAGAAAGAGACGTTTAAGGGTCACATCACTGAGTCCGGGGAGCTAAGCGTTAGCCGCGTTTTCTCGGCGAATGGCGGCAAAAACAACGGCAAATACCACGGTGTGCAGCTCGCGTACCCGGCCTTCCAGGCTGTGCGCGCTGCCGGCAAGGCAGCAGAGAAATCTGAGGCATACAAGGCGCTGCTTCCCGAACATCCTGACCTAGACAAGGGTGCGAAAACAGCAGCGGCAATTGAGGCTGCGATGGCCGCCTGGGAAGCTGCAAATCCTGAGAAATGCCAAGCGCTGCGAGACGACGGCCAGTTCTTCGGCTTTGAGGGCGTCGCACAGGGAAAGCTGTCCTCGTCAACCGCTTTCGTGTTCGTACCTGCCGTCAGGGACGCAGCGCAGGATGTCGCTGAAGGGAAAGGGACCCCTATTACCTTACTGATGGATCTGATCGTCCGGTCGGCAATAGAGGCGCGACCGGAGATCAAGGAGTTCAGGGCTAAGGTTGAAAGCGAATACCAGGCACTCACTGATCCTGCGAAGCTCACTGAGCTCGGCGGGCTTGCTACTACGTTGTCTGGCACGCTGAGCACCTACTATCCGGAAACTTCCGTAGAACTGGATTGGCTCCAACGGGATGCGCTGAAAGTGCCGCTGCCGAATGCAGCAATCCGGTTAAATGATGATGGCTTCTCTACGGCCGTCGACAGGACTGGGCACGGCTTGCAACGCGCGCTGATCTTAACTTTGCTCCAGCATTTGGCGACGGCCAGCATGAAGTCGGAAGACGTCACTGAGGAGATGAGCGGAACTCCCACCGAACCCGATCTCATCCTCGCCATCGAGGAGCCCGAGGTATATCAGCACCCAACAAAGCAAAGGCATTTTGCTCGCGTCTTGGATTTGCTGAGCAGCGGCAAGCTAGCCGGTATCGGCAAGCGCATCCAAGTTATCTACTGTTCCCACTCGCCGATGTTTGTTGCTATGGAGCAGTTCGACCAGGTGCGTCTGATGAGGCGCATTAAGAAGGAGGGGCAGAGAGAATCGGTCCCACATGCCGTTTCCCTTGCCGATGTCGCGACGGAACTAGACGCCGCACATCAGGCGGAGGGCAAGTTCAGCGCAGATCGTCTGCGGAGTAGACTCCACATCATCGATATAGGTGTGGCCGAAGGGTTCTTCTCCACCGTCACCGTGCTTGTAGAAGGGCCGAGCGATCGGGCAGCGCTCCTCGCCGCGGCTAGATACCTCGGCAAAGATTTGGAGCAGAACGAAGTAGCTGTCGTCTCCGTCAATGGTAAAGCCAACATTGACCGTCCTGCCGCTGTTTTCCGCGGGCTTGGAATTCCGGTCTACGCTGTATGGGACTGTGATGAGGGCACCAATGATTTTCGGCCCGAGACCAACAAGGCACTTCAACGCCTGTTCAAGACGCCCGAGGCCGAAATTGTCGACGCTGTTGACCGCATTACGACGAATTATGCTTGCTTCCGCGTCAAGCTTGAGGAAACGCTGAAGGCAGAAATCGGCGCTGAATTTTACCGCAAAAAGATGGATGAGCTTAAGACTAAGTTCGAAATCACAAAAGATAACGATGCGCAGAAATCGCCTGTCGTGATGTTCGATCTTATCGTTGAAGCCGCTAATGCGGGCAATGTTCCCAAGACCTTGGTCGCAATCGTCGAGGCGGTGATTGCACTTCGTCCTACACCAGAAATATGAGCTGCATTCCCCTTATGTAGCGGAAGTCATTGGCGGAGGGTAATTAGTCATGAATGAAATTATCTGCCCGCACTGCGGGAAGGCGTTCAAGATCGATGAGTCCGGATACGCCGATATCCTGAAGCAAGTTCACGACAGCGAGTTCGAGAAGCAGCTGCACGAACGGCTTGAATTGGCCGAGCAAGACAAACGAAGCGCCGTCGAACTCGCCCGAACTAAGGTCGCCAGTGAATTTCAGAACACATCCGCAGCCAAAGACGCTGAAATTCAGGAACTGAAGTCAAAGCTCGAGGCCGGTGAGGTTGCGCGGCAGCTCGCCGTGACTCGGGCGCTAAGTGCCGTGGAAAAGGAGCGCGATTCGCTAGCGAACGAACTTACCCAGGCCAAGAATGACAAGAAAGCCGCTTCCGAGCTGGGCGAGGCAAGATTAGCGAACGAATTGCAGAAGGCAGTCAGTACGAAGGACGCGGAGATCCAGGACCTGAAGGCCAAGCTTGCCGCCGCCGAAGTTGCCCACAAGCTCGCGATCAACGAAGCTGTCAATGTAGTTGAAAAGGAGCGCGACGTACTGAAGAGCGGCGTTGAGCGAGCGGAGCTTGAGAAGCAACTCGCAGAAAAGGCGCTGAAAGACAAGTACGAAACGCAGATAAAGGATCGGGATGACGCGATCGAGCGCCTCCGGGACATGAAGGCTCGACTGTCGACCAAGATGGTTGGCGAAACCCTTGAGCAGCACTGCGAAACTGAGTTCAACCGCATTCGCGCGACGGCGTTTCCGAGGGCATATTTCGAGAAGGACAACGACACGCGGACTGGCAGCAAGGGCGATTACATCTTTCGTGACTCGGACGAGTCTGCCACTGAGATCATATCGATTATGTTCGAGATGAAGAACGAGAGTGATCGCACCACAACGAAGAACAAGAACGAGGACTTTTTAAAGGAACTCGACAAGGATCGCACCGAGAAGGGTTGTGAATATGCGGTACTGGTCTCCCTGCTCGAACCTGACAGTGAACTTTACAACACCGGGATCGTTGACGTTTTTCATCGCTATCCGAAGATGTACGTCGTCCGACCGCAGTTCTTTATTCCAATCATCACGCTTCTGCGGAACGCCGCAATAAACTCCCTCAAGTACAAGTCGGAGCTGGCGCTCATCAGGGCGCAGAATATAGATATCACTAACTTCGAAACCCAGCTTGAGACATTCAAGACTGGATTCGCAAAGAACTATGACCTCGCGTCCAAGCGTTTCCAAACGGCGATCGACGAGATCGACAAATCGATCGACCATCTACAGAAGACCAGGGATGCCCTAATTGGCGCCGATCGGAACCTTCGTCTTGCGAACGACAAGGCGCAGGACGTTACGCTCAAGAAGCTTACTCGAGGCAACCCGACGATGGCAGCCAAGTTTGCCGATCTTAAGGACAATGGCCCCTCAGATGCTGGATGAGGCAGGTCATACGCGGCCAAGGCGCGTTTTGACCCTGCAATTCCGCATATGGGCGTCGACGTTCCTGCGGGCTATCTGGCTTCCGGCCCGCCGCATCCGAATGAAATTCCTTCGGACCCAAGCCTCCGCTAACAAGTGCACGAGACGGTCAGCCATCTCGATGTCTGGTTCTCTACGTCGCAGAATAGAACTTACGGCACAGCGTGATTCATCTGCTAGGCAGTTGACGGGCCTTGAGTTGAGAGGGGTATGCCACCTGATCTCCTGCGTCCCGATCAGTGCGATCTTCGCTGATCACCTTAAGGGGTATGGCGCCGGCAACAGTTGATCGCTCAATGGCAATATCTCCTCCGACGCTTCCAAGAAACCCCCGCAGCTTGTCGAGATCTCCACACCACTGAACTTCGACATCACGGTCTCGCGAGCGGTCGCGCGGTACACCCTGAGGCGCAAATGCGACAATCCGCATTTGCAATCTCTCGGCTTCAGGCGAACCATTGATCTCAAGGCCGAAGCCCGGCGTATTCGCGTGCCGCATCACGACGGCGTCGCCCTTGGCGAAAGCTGTCGCCATGCCTTCTTGTACTTCATAGCCTAGGCTTGACAGGCCTTGGAGGATCGCCTTTCGGCGCGCTTCAGCGGCCAACCGGTTAATCTCTGATGTTACGAGAACCTTCGCGGACGCGATCAACTCATTGGCCTGCGCTGCATTTGAGGCAGTGATGGCGGTCTTTAGGTTGGCAGCGAGCGCTCTCGCGGCTTCGGAGTTGAAGCGCCGAACTTCAGCTAATTGCTCGCGAAGTTTCGCGACTAGATAGTTGTTCTCTCGAGCCACACGAGTAGCGTCAGCCAAATCCGCGACGAGGCTATCGGTTAGCAATCGCTTTCGAGTCTGTGAAGGTTCGGCACCGATTGCTGTTATCCGCTGCTCAAAGATTTCCCGGTTAGGGCCACCTAAGGAACCGAGTTCAACGATAAAGTTGTCGATACGTTTGAGGCGCTCGTCTTCATGGTTTTCGAGATTTTCGACACGCCATTTAGCGAAACTTGTTGAACGCTCGCCGGCCGCAAGTCTGGCTGCTATCTCACTCGTCCGCTCCTGCGCCACACTGGTCGCACTATTGCCGGCGAGAACGGCGTAGGCATCAGCAAATGCACGATCCGTATCCGCATTGTTTTCATTTCCCGCAGCAATTTCCTCAAGTAATGAGAGCAGCTCTGTCGACACATCCTTTCCAGCGGTCCGTAGCTTGGAAATCACTGCGTTAGCCGCCGCGCAACGCCTGCGCTTTCTTGTCCGCTTCGCCGCTGCCCTCTCAATCGCTGCGGCCAGCCGAGCCTGCGCATCTTCCTCTAAGAACTTGATTTCTTCCGGTACTGCTTTTTGAAGATCGAGGAATGCGTTCGCATCCAAAAGCGCGCGGAGTTCATCCCGCCGCTTGTGAACGGCGGCAATGTCCGCTTCGTTAATTCCGTTGGCGCGTTTCCCAGATTCCGTCCAGCCCTCTATCGCGGCGTCAAGCCGAGCGAGATGCTGCTCGCAGATAGCTAGAATTTCCTCTCTCGTTACAATCCGAACGACTTTTGGACCGCTCATGCCGCTCTCCCGCCTGGATTGCTCAGCGCCGACGCGATAGCCGCGCGGAGGCGCTCCTGCTCGTAGGTTCGACGCGCATACCATTCGGCACACGAGATTCGATGAAGTGAACGCACCGTGTTCGAGAGAATTCGCGGCCGCCATAACTCGCGCGCTCTGGCGCGGGCAAGAATTTGGTGTTGGGGTGCATCGCACTCGATGCCAATGCCATAGAGACCGGTGTTTGGGTTCACAATAGCTAGGTCGACGTTGAATGCGTCGTCTTGGTCACCCGGGACGGGATCATAACCGATTTCTCTGATGAAGCGCTCTACCGAGCGCTTGAATGCATCGCCTAAATCGTGATCCCGCCCCTCCGTCCGCTTGCCCTCTGTTACCATCCGTCGACAGAGTGATCGCGCGGCATCTAGATCCTGTGCGGTAATGGCTCGACCGAATTCCAGATATCCTTGGAGGTAGTCACGCTCAGTCATTGGCGGCCGATGCGTTGACAACATGTCGGACACGTCGCCAATTGGGATTGAAGTCGCAACAATGACTTTTCTCTTGGCTCGCGTGATCGCGACATTCAAGCGACGTCGGCCGCCATGCTGGCCAAGCACACCAAAGTTTCGGCGAAACGAGCCATGCTCGTTGCGCCCAAACGTCGTTGAGAAGATGATTACATCGCGCTCGTCGCCTTGCACATTTTCGACGTTCTTGACGAAGAAACCAATGTCTTCGTGATCCTGTGTCCGCTGCTGCTCTTCGATATAGGCCCCTCGGAACGCCTCGTCTTCTTCTGCTCGTTCTTCAAGGCGGTCCTCGATCAAATCGGCCTGCTTACGATTGAATGTTACGACTCCAATAGAGGGGCGTCGTTGCTGGGGTTCCGACCAATAGTCTGCGAGGAGGCCAACGATGCGATCTGCTTCCTCCAAGTTGGTTTGCTTGGAATAGGTGCCGTTAACGTGTACGATTTCGATCGGGCACTGTTGCAGCACAACCGAGTCGGGGTGTTGGATAGGGACGTTCAGCCGATTGCCGTAAAATGCTGCGTTAGAGAAGGCGATGAGCTCTCGGTAGGCGGACCGATAGTGAACTTCGAGCATGGTTGTCGGTAGCGACACTCGAGCCAGATTTAGGAGATCTGGACAGTCCTTGATCTCACGGCGGTTCCAGGTTTCCTCTAATGCTTCGCGGGCGCTTTCACTTAGCGCTGTATCATCTACATCAACGTCAAGATCTTCCTCATCGTCTTCAATGCGCCCCGCAAAGAACGACGTCGGCGGCATCTGTTTTTCATCGCCACTCACAACCGCAATTCCCGCCCTAAAAAGCGTCGGAAGTGCATACTCGATGGGCATCTGCGATGCCTCGTCATAGACGACAACATCGAACAGTCCGGGCGTCAGTGGGAAGATTCGGCTTGCCACATCTGGATTCACCAGCCAAACTGGCCGCAATTCAAAAAGTCCGAGATCCCGTCCGTTTTCAATGAGATCGCGAATACTAGATCGCAACACACCGTTCGCCGCGCGTAGCCGCGTAATACTTGTCCATGTCTGCTGCGAGCCCTGAACCTGATTGTTGTCGACGCCATCGGCCAAAAGGCGACTATTGAGGACGCGGATTTTTTGATCGGCATCAGCGAGTGATTGAATTTTTGTTTCTATCTCGCCCTGGTCCATGAGCAACGATGGTTCACGTTCCTCTAGCGCAGCTTTCAACGCTAGGCGGGGCTCACGAGCGATGATCCGCCGAACCATGGCGGTAAGTTCGCTTGTTGGTAGGATCTCTAGCGGTCCCTCAACTTCACGCAAACACTCGAACACTGCAAGGACCATCCCGTCTTGCCCTGCCACGCGCCGACGGAACTCTTGAAACGCCTCCACCGTCGGCAAGGCTCCAGCAATCGGTCCAACCCGTGCCGTGTTCGACTTGCCCATTGCAATTGCTGATTGACAGGACGACGACCACTTTTCTTCGAACCAGCTCCCAAGGGCCTCAAGTGCGGCCGCGCTATCCGCTCGTGCTTTGCACCGCTTGATTGCCTGTGCCACCTCTTCAAAGAATATCGGTAACGCATGGTTCTTGGTTGCCTCAAATGCCATATTCGGCTGAGGTCCTTGAGCGAGCATATCGGCGACCGCAGCGACGTTTCCAAGCGACTGGCGTAGGTCCGCGGTTAGACGTCGAATGCTGCTGATTGGTAGATCGCCGACCGTAGGATTATCAATGTCAAGATCTTCAAGGATCCTCTGCAGCCGCTGCTTAACAGCTCGTAGCTCGCGCTCAAATCGTATCGCCGCGTGCAATAGCGCAACGTCATGTTTTTCTCCCAGCTTATGATCGCGGAGAAAGCGCCTGAGCTGCCTGAGCGCGGTGTACCTAAAAGGGCTCAGTCGGCTGATAAGCGACGTCGAGGCAAGCACGCGGCCGGATGCGCGCTCAAGTTTGGAAAAGATTGTCCCGTCAAGGGAGAGGAGAACGCGCTGGAGCTCGACCGGCGGTGCGGAAGAGGCCTCCTTGTCCAATATCGTAAGAAGTTCGTCGAGTTCTAAGATCAAGCCTCTTCCATCCTCCTTTTCAGTCAGGACGGCGGAGACGGGCCGGAACAAGGAAATCCAGCGCGCCAGATTCTCTCGCTGTTCGCCGCGCTGCGCGGCGACCACATCAGTTGAGTCGGAGAGCCACGTGAGCGTGTCGCCGGGGTTCTCGACTTCAAAAACGGCGGATCTCTCTGCAATTATATGTACGCGCATTGCTTCGACGGAGGCAAAGCGTTCGAAGTCCTCGCTAAACGCGCGCACCGTCGCAGGATCGGCTTGAAATATCTTTAGTACGCGCAGAGGGCTTCGTTCAAATTTCGAGGGTAGCCAATAGCGCGCCAGCGAGGCACACGCCTCCTCAATAGCAGTCCGCTGTGCGGGAGGTAGAGATTGGAGAAGGCGACGAAGTTTTGGTACATCAATTGGCGGTACCCCAGCGGCTTCTAGATCAACCAGTTCGCTAAGCAGTGATCTGTAACTAGAACCCGTTTGTTCGTCCACGCGATGCACCGCGTCGTGACGGCGATCGAGCTGTCCCTCTAACTCTTCGATCAAAGTCGCTAGTTGTTTCCTCCGGTTGTTTACGCTGCTTATGCCTGATGGAGGATCGCGGCGTAAATTGAAGACCTGATCGCGGATCATTTGAAGGACCGGCTGCCGGTCTTTATTTATGTCCGTTATCATCACGCAACGGTCTTGCAGCCCCTCCTTCTCAAGACGCTTTCTCACGACATCTATTGCCGCAAATTTCTGGCAGACGACTAGTACGCTCTTCTTTCGACCTATAGCGTCGCCAATAACGTTGACGATGGTTTGACTCTTGCCGGTCCCTGGAGGACCTTCGAGCAATAAGCCAGGGCTATGCCGCGCCTTGAATACGGCGTCCTCTTGCGACGGATCACTCGCCGCACTGAAGAAACGATCTACTTCACGGGGCGCGGTGTGGGTGATCTCCTGTTGCACAGGATCGGAGATACGAAGTAGCGCGGCCAATGAGGTGGAATCAGGCGCTCTCGACTTCAGGCGTCTCAAATCATCGACAATGGCCTGGCCGATATAAGAGAGATGAAAGAGAACAGCTGATGCCGTGACCCGTCGCGCGAAAGGAGGAAGTTGAACATCTCGAGCGGGCAGTTTCGAAATCTGGCGACCCGTTGATGTTGCTAGGGTCGCAAATGCATCCATTATGTCCGGTGGATTTAGAGTTGATCGACCGAGAAGTTCGTCGATTAGCTCTCGCCACCTGGCCATTTCCTCGATTCCGACGATGCCCTCGAGTGCAGGATTAATTCGAACGTCCTCGCGTTCTCGATCGAAGGCGATCGTCACATCACCCCGAACGCCTGTTGCGACATCCACGCGCACTGGCCAAAGAAGGACCGGTGCTATCCGAGGCTTGGTTGTCGATCTTCCATCGCGAGCTACAAGAAATGGAAATCCCAGATAAAGCCCGTCAATACCCGTATCTCGCTTGTATATGACCGCGCTCTGAACAAGGTGCCGCAATCGGCTTTCTGGCGAGCCCTCAGAAATTGCGAATATAGCTGGGTCAACACTAAGTTTCTGATCTGAACGTCGCAGAACATGGGAAACAATATCGTCTGGACTTCGCCGTTGTGTACCTAGCTCCGAGACGTCAATGCGCGGTGTCGTCTTACCAATCGTCATCCTAACCAGCGGCCCTCGCGCTAGCGAAACCGTTACCTTCTTCTCAAAATATTCGAGAATACGCTGGTAGTATTCGTGCTTCGGCGGCTCGAGCCAATGTTCCGCAGGAATTGCTAGAAGCGCTAACGCCCGAGCAATTGGCAGACGCCGCTCTAAGCGGAGCTGTTCGACCCACTCGTCCGCGCGAGAAATATTACAGCGCGCTAGATCTCCGGTCCGCTTCCGCACCTCTGCGATAAGGTTGCTGCGGGAAAGCTCAAGAGATTGGTCCGCGATCATGGGATCAAATCCCAAAATGCCGGCGCGTTGTGCCAGTTGTGCGGCCTCTTCGATGACTTCATCCCTGCTTCGGAAGAACCCGGTATCCGCGGCTAGAAGGATGATTAAATCTTCTTCCGAAGACTGGCGTCGTTCCATCAGGCTCGCGATCCCGGCATGTTCGGTGTCGGGAAAAAGCCGCCGCTTCGCATCCCATTCGGATGCGAGTTGTGATCGCGATGTGGAGAGGAGATAGGCGCGTAACGCAGCTTCTTCCAATTGGATTTCTAGAAGCCTTGCCTTTTCCCGTACAGCGGTGGCGCGTACTCTAAGACGGGTTAGCCATACTTCCGAGCCCAGAACTTCAAGTATGTCCGGTGCGGGACCATCAATCAGCTCGTAACCGAGTTCACTATTCGTGCGAAGCCAGGGCGGGTTGATGATGTCGCCCCGGAACGTGAGGGGCATATTTTCGTTGAGGAGCTTAAGAGCAAGAGACAGTCGAAAGTCATCATGGAGACCATCTCGTCGTGCGACCTGACGCAACGCCGATGTCGTGCCGCTGGGCAATCCGACCTCAGCGGACCAACTCGCAACTTCGCCGCGCATCAGTAGGTCTCGGGCCTCATCCCAATACTCGGAGCCAGCGGCTTCGAGGGCGAACCGTATAGGACTCGTATGTGTTTTGCCGCCGAGAACAATCGTTGGGAGTTCAGCAGATTCGCTCTGGCCGACATTTACCTCGGTGGGCAGCTCAACGGGCTCCCCGTCGAGACAGGCTTTGAGTTGTTTCCAACCCCACCGTTGGGACTGATCTCGTATCAGCAGACCCCGGAGAAGAGTTCGAAGTTCGCCCGGCAGGTCCTCTGGAATCGGGACGCCGGTCGCAAGAGCATGCATCAAGAAAACGCGGGGGTTGATCCCATCGAAACAGCGACCTTCCGTAATCTGTTCGAGCAAGATCATGCCTAAGCTCCACCAGTCCGAGGCGGAAGCAACGGCACCGATGACTGCTTCCGGCGCGGTATATCGCGTCAATTCAAGTGGAGCGACGATATCGAGATCGAATTCGGACAAGCGTGCGGACTCAAACCCCGTGATAACGAGATCGAGCGGATCCTCGGCTCGAATGAGAATGTTAGGCGGCCTTAAATTCCGATGGCGAAGGCCGGCTTCAGCGAAATCCCTGAGTGCTGTTCCGATCTCCAAGGCAAGCGTACGAACGGCTTCAATCTGACAGCCTGACGGAGACCGGTCTGCGAGCGAACCCGTCTCCATGTTCTCGCACACATCGTAGGCGCGATCACCCCAACGACCGGTTGTTATGAGCTCGGGAATATGATCGCGTGGGAGACGTCGAAGCAATGCATAAACGGATGGATCGGGTTCAGAGCCTATTGCATAGAGTGTGAGGACAGCCGACTTATTCCTATCTGCTTTGGTTGCAATGAACCGTTCGACTGCGGGCCCTGTCGTCTCTAAGCGACGTTCTAGATGCCAACCATCGATCGTCGCTGGCGCCGGCATGTCTTCATCAGAATCCGGACTAGCTTCATCTGCTTCGTAATGCGATTGAGCTTCATTGAAGCCGCTCGGTGTTACAACATCGGCGTGACACACCGGGCAAATGAAATCCCCCGCTGTGATCGGATGCCCATTTGGACAGGTTGGGCCTGATGAAGTTGTATTTGCTGCCGGCACACTCGTGAGTGGTTCCGGACGCCAGCCAGTTGCCCGAATGGGCTCCTCGGAGATCAGCCAAGGCTCGAAACCTCTTTCAATGCAACCTTGGCATAGAACTTCGCCGAGGCCGCGCTCGGTTTCGCAACTCGGGCACCATCGCATCCGACTTAGCGACAACTTTTATCCTCCGATGTTGCGACCCGGTGGCCATCGGCTTCGAGCAACTCACGAAGACGCGCGAGATCGCCGCGGTCGGGAATGCCAGCGAACCACACGGCACCACCCTCTTCGAAGGCTATGTCTAGTCTGCGGTCTTGTTCGCCTCGCGGGCCATCGTAATTGGCAAAGCGGCGTCGGCCGAGCTGCGTTAAAGGAAATAGACGTTGATTGTCACTACCGCGCAGACGGCGCGTTTGCGCCGTTGACCGTACGAAAGGATCGGTCACGATTGCATCGATAAGGCCCGACAGCCGCTCCAAATGCGGGCCAATTGCTTCAAAAGAATAGCCTGAGAAAACCAAAATGTCCGCGGAGCATTCTAGTCTCAGAAGGCGGAGCAAAGCCTCAAGCGCCGCGACCTGATCGAACGGCTCACCTCCGGAGATCGTAATGCCATCTGCCTGCGACAACCAAGGTTTGATTGATGCAAGAACTTCGTCAATGGCCACGGTTGCCTTCGCGAATGTCCAAGTGTCCGCGGAAATACAGCCCGAACACCGAATTGAGCATCCCTGGAACCAGATGCCAATCCGCTTTCCAGGACCGAGGGCCGTGACCGGAAAATGGAGCCGTGAAAGACCGACAGCGATAGGTATGTCACTCATGATGATCTCGACAGTCGCAGCGAAGTCACTGGCCCTTTTTCCAAATCGGCAATTGTGAGCCGACCGTCCCGCCCGTCCCCAAAATCGAACAGTGAACGTGCAAGCGGATTCACAAGATGGCGTTCGACCTGATTTCGGATGCCACGGCCGCCGTTGGATAGATCTTCAAGGCATAACGCGGCGAGCTTCTGACGTGCGATATCACTCATCGAGATCTGGATGCCGCTTTGCGCAAGATCGGCCAAGGTGGAAACTACCATCGAATCAAAAATCTGAATCGCAACCTCCGGGCGGATAAAGTCGAAGACTATAATGTTTTCTCCAATCCGATTGAGGATTTCTGGCCGGTTTAATGTGATCTTAAAATGACGATCAATCTCTCTCCTGACGCCAGCCCTAACTTCATCGAATGGTTCGCTCGGCGAGACATTTAAGGTGCGTCCGCCGGATGGGTCGTCGCGGTAGATTCCGAGATTAGAAGTGAAGACGATAAACGCCTCTGAAAAATAGACTCGATCACCTCGCCCGGATGTGAGTACGCCGTCGTCGAGCACTTGCAGGAATTTATCGAGAATGCGGGGATGCGCTTTCTCGATTTCATCGAACAGCACCACGCAAAATGGTCGCTCGCGAATGGCGTTCGTTAATTCTCCGCCAACGTCATAGCCGACATAGCCGGGTGGGGCGCCTATCAATCTTTGATCCGAATGCTCTGCGCCAAATTCAGACATGTCAAAACGAATATACGCACTCTCATCACCGAAGAGCAGAGAGGTTATCGTTTTGGCGAGTTCAGTTTTTCCCACGCCAGTGGGACCGGCCAAGAAAACGACACCCCGTGGACGTCCTCCTCGGCGTGGAGCCCCAACTCCCGTAACCGCACGCTTAATAATGTCCAGCACATGCGTGATGGCGTGGTCCTGGCCCTTGACCCGCTCGCGAATAAAATCAGGAGCCGACTCGATCTTGCGTCTATCGATCTTGCGCCAAGGGTCTTCAGTCACTCCCACTTTGTAACGTCGCACGGCATCACCGATACGGTCGAACGTGACCCCCTCGCCGCGTCCCAATTGCGCAATTGCATTGAGATCCGTCAGCAGCAATCCGTCCGTCATATCCACGAACGCATCTGCAGCTGACCGAATTGCATCCGAAGTAGCTCCGGCCCCTCCCGACATTGTTTTCACGAGTGTCTGACCGAGGGATTTTCGCACTCGATGGTCGGGCTTTGGGATCGGTATGTGCCGAAGGCGCGCGTTATTAAGTAGGAACCAATCTGGAAGATCGCCCTCCTTGTCGACGATCCAAAGGATAGAATTGAAGAATGGTGTTCGCTGTGCGCCAATTGGCTTGGGTCGAGCTGTATGGCACAGCACTTGTGCTCGCAGGAACAGCTGATGTTCATGCGGCTGGAGGAATTCATTCCGTACAATTAATCGCGATGCAAAATCGACGATGAGCGCGATTGGTCCATCGGGAAAAGAGACAATCTTTTCGAGTGTTGCCGAGAGTAAATCGAGGCCCCCGGGGGCTGCACCATCGGCAGGCGTTAAGCCGAGTTGGGTCAGAAGAGTTTCGCTACCAGCGGGCGATCCCAATAAAGGCTCGGCCAGCCCGAATCCCGTCGTAGGCTCGTATGTGACTACACGTCGATAACCCGCGGCGGTGAGTTCCGTTGCGACAAGGGTCAGCAGCGGTACTGCAGCGATAGCGCCCGGAGTGGTTTCGGTCGTCTGAAGATCCCGAATGTTACCTGTCAGGACAAACTGGCTCTTCAGCGGAAGGAAACGCTGGAGATCTCTAAGCCAACGCGGCTTTTCGTAGATGTCGACGTCAGCCATCCCCCAAACCTCAGCGACCAATACCCCACAATGCTCATAGGCGAGCAAAGGATATCAGTCGATGCGAATCGACGGCTATCTGCACTTTCACGGTAGCTTTTTCCACCACTTGTGCCGAGGGTGCATGGCAGTCAGCATCGATCGGGCGGACTTGAGTGCATGCTCCGGTTCGCTATGACTCGCCCCACCAGCGGCCTTGTAGGTATTGCGCAACGTTGCTTCCGATTGACGGGAAGAAATGCGGCTCCGATTTCCGCAAGGATGCAAATTGCAGACATCTGGCTAGAAAAGTTGGCCGACAGCTCAGAGCGATTGTTTGATATCGGCAATCGGTTTAGGAGCACACATCGCGGACACTTGAGCCAAACCTCTTAGTGACCCTTACTGGACATCAGGCGCCTGCCGGCCTTGGAGGTTGTTGATCGAAGCGATGCTTAGTGGTTGTTGGAAAGATGTCCGCACAGCAACGGTCAACGACTGCCTATAAGCTGGCCTCGGAAATCGGGATTTCTTTTCTCAATAAAGGCGCGGACACCTTCTTTATGCTCGTCGCTAAAGTTCGATAAGCCCTCAAGCGCAAGCGAGGCTTCTATGTTGGCGGAAACGATTTGCCTCAGGGTCGCATTAACGGCCATCTTGGTCGATTGTATCGCCTTCGTCGCCCCCCGCAACAACTGCTGCGCGAACGCGTCGACACTGTCGTCCAGCTCTTCGTGCGGAACGCAATAATTGATGAGGCCGATGCGCTCGGCCCGCTCGGCGCTGAGCAGGTTTCCCGTCATCAAAAATTCCTTGGCGCGCGCATAGCCGACAAGTTGCGGCCATATCGCCGATCCGCCATCGCCAGCGACGAAGCCGACCGATACGTGCGGATCGCCGATCTTTGCCTTCTCCGATGCAAAAACGACATCGCAAAATAAAGCGATGGTCGCACCAAGACCGACTGCACTGCCGTTGAGCTTGGCAATGATCGGCTTTTCGCAATCGAGAAGGCTGAAGACGATCCGCTTTGCTTCCGTTACCGTCTGATACCATCGCTCGGGATAGGTGATTAGGTCTTCCATCCATTGAACGTCGCCGCCGGCGCAAAATGCGCGTCCCGCACCAGTCAGAACGATGACGTCGATCGTGCTGTCCGAGCCGGCATCGGTAAAGATCTGCGATAATTCGCGATGCATCCGCGCATCGGTGGCATTGAGCTTCGCGGGCCGATTCAATGTCAGGGATAGAAGGCGGTCGTTCTTTTCGATCGTGATGTCTTGATATTTTGCGTAAATTTCTGAAATCGAATTTACCTCCATTATCGGTGAATTTCCTCGCGGACGGCTGGCGCTCGAAATTTGAACCACCCGAAATGAGTTCGGCAGACGTTGCACTTCATCAACATTTCCGACGGATGCGCACCATATAGCGAGACGACGCGAACGTCGTCGCTATTACAGTTGACGCAGGCGATGCCTCGAGCGAGCGCGGCAATCAAATCGGGCGCTTTTTGGGGCGGGCCGCTTTTCGTCATTGTTCGCCAACGCGCATATGTTGGAAGAGACCATCGGGAATGGCACCGGCACGTCTGCGCCGTCGGTCCCACGCATCTGATATTTTGCGCTTTGGCAATTCTATCGCCACCTCGAGGAGCTGATAGATCCCATTGAGTTCCTTATTGAAGAGCGCATGCACCTCCTTGTTGGATGTTTTGCGAAGTCCGGAGACGTGCGTGCTGTCGTCTTGCTCAGCGGGGCCTATCCACTCGTTGGCGAGCGCGGCGCGCGCGCCGAGGCAGCTAACGAATTCAGCCTGTTCCTCGGCCTCAAACGCTTCGGCCCAACCTTTGACGTAGAGCTGATGAAAATATTGCTCCTGGTGGATCTTTTTCAGAAGAAGTCCGCCCTGACGGTCGCTTCCATCTAAGAATCCAGTCGTGAGCGCCTTGATCGCCGCTTCTGCCGCAAAGATGGCAGCAAGGAGATCCGGCCACGATTGAGGCGGTCTATCGAGGACGGCCATCGCATGGATGTCCTCTGCACGTCTCCCGCGCTCCAGATGATCATAGTCGAAGCCGTAGTTGACGAGATATTGAAAGAGCACTCGGGCGTGGCCGAGGGACGTGCCGCCGAGGGCGAGCAGCGTCGCGAAATCGGCCACCGATCGGCCATTGAAGACCGTCGTGAAGCACCATGCGGAGAGAGCATGTTTGGAATCCCCAACGGCGAGCAGATCGGAGATGTAATTAGGATCGGCCGTCGTGCTTTCTTCGATGATGGCGTTCATAGTATCCTTTCGGCGTTAGCGCCTCGCCCAACGGCGAGCACCTCAACAATCGCGTTGCTCCTCACTACCCACATCTCTTTCCACGGATGTTCGTCGAAGACATACCAAGCGCGCGCACGGGCGAGATCATCGCTGCCGGCGAGCACCCGCCCGAGGTGATGAAGGGTTTCCGATGAATTGCGTCGTGCGAAGACTTCATAGCCTTCTTCAGCCGCACACGCCTTTTTCGGCATAGTCCCGGACTCCTTAGTAGAGAATTCCATGCTCTTTCAACGTCGCTCGCGCATCGCTTGCTAAGAGGTCGATGCTCCAGGGCCGGGCCCAACCAAAATCTATTGCGACCTTGGATACACCCGATAGCTTGGACACCTTTTCCCGGATCGCAGATTCCAGAACCGCAACGCCAGGACAACTGAGGCACGGCATGCTAAGGTGGATCGTGACTTGACCGTCTTGGTCCACGTCGACGGCATGGAGCATCCCCATTCGCTCTATGCTGATCGGCACATGGGGATCATTGACGCCTTGAAGCGCGAAGATGACGTCTGAAGCTGTTACCACAGCGCATCTCCCCAAGACTCGTTCTGGAGTCTTTGGAGGCCCGGCTGCTTGATCGGGCCGCCTTTTTTCCACTGCCGGAACTTCTCATCCCAAGTGACCTGCGTGAAATCCCATTTTCCCGTCTCGTAGTCGAACAGGATCGGCTCTTGATAATCCAAGACGTAGGAGGATTTGTCGGTGTCGAAATGCGCAGGAACCTTGATCCCAACGGATGTGCAGAAAGGAACCACCTCAGCCAGCCACTTCTGCCGAAGCTCGTCATTGCTGAGACCGCGGATTCTATAGAGAATTTGATCGGTTCTCTTCTTCATATGGTCGGGAACGCCAAACCACGCTGCCGCCATCGGAAAGTAGGCATCGACGGCGTCTTGGACCCGTTTGCGCGTTTCGGCGGAATGATTCCAGAAGTGCTTGACCCAATGTTCGCCGTGGAGGACGTGGAATCGTTCCTCGAAATTGACTTTCCTGAGCGAGCGCGCATAAGGCCCATAGGAGCAGTGCTCTTCGAGGTCCATGGTCGTTACGCGACCCGCTCGATCACCCAGCATCATCATCGTGACGCATTTGATGTAGTCGTCGATATCTTGCTCGATCAATTGGAACGAGCGGAACTTCTGAGGATCGCGGATAAAGAGATAGTCGTGCGTGTCAACGCCGAAGTCCTCAAGCAGACTGTACATCACTTGGGCATGTCCCATTTCGTCCTGGATGGCTGACGCCACCGCAATTCTATCGTTGAAGGACGGGGCATTGACCAATGCGCCGTAGTAAGCTGGCAAGGTCATAATTTCGAGGTCGGCTGCAATCATGATCGTCTGGAGGAGAACGTCTCGGTATCGCGGCGTCATGAAGTCCAAGTGCTCGACGATTTCGCCGGCGCGCAGACGCACCTGCAGCGCCAACTCGCTGCGTTCGGAATGTCCATCTTCTTCGGAGCCTGGCACAAGATCGAGCATCGATTTTATTCCTCTATTTGGCGCGCCGGCCACTGCCACGCGTGACGCCGAGCTTCACGACCGACGAATTTGGCTTTCGTCCGTTCTCTAGACCCGCCCAGAGAACGGCACGCAGCGTTCGAAAGAGTTCGGCACCGTCGATTTTTCGCTTTTGACGAATCTGTTCGAGCATTGCGCCGTCTTCGAGAGCCAAAACGAGACTTGCGAGCTCTTTGGCGCGTAGGTCGGTGCGGAAAAGCCCCGAGATCTGTCCTCTACGGATAACCGCCTCGAGACCTTTAAGGAGCAAGACATAGCCGCCGCTGACATAACGAGCCGAGCGGGTGTTGGTGCCGTTGAGCTCAATCGACAGCAGGATCGTCATTAGGAGCTTGCCGGGTTCCTCGGCGGCGATATGAGCCTTGCATAGAAGATAGCGGTCGAGGGCTTCTGATGGACCAGCTCCGTCGAGAGTCAACGCGCCGAGCAAGGGTTCGAGAACGACGGTACGCACGCGTGTCATGACGGCCAACAGCACGTCTTCTTTGTCTTTGAAGTAAAAATAGATCGCGCCCTTGGTATAGGGCGTCATTGCCGATATGTCGTCGACGCGCGCGCCAAGAAAGCCGTGCGAAAGAAATAGTTTTTCGGCGGCATCGAGAATGGCCTCGCGGGTCATTTCCCGCTTCGCTTCGCGCTTGGAAAGAACTGCTTTCATTCAATATCCGGGCAAGTTGCTAAAAACATTCCAGCCAGTATCATGACGGCTGAGTGAGTTCAATGATGGAGGAACGAGCCGTACATGAGTTTTGAAATTGCGGATATCGACGGGGCGAAAGTAGAGTATCGATTGGAGCCGCCACACCATCCAGGGTTCCCCACGATTGTGTTTCTTCACGAAGGTTTGGGCAGCGCGGCGTTGTGGAAAGATTTTCCAAAAGAGCTCGCTGAGCAAACGGGATGCGGAATTCTCGTTTATAGCCGTGCCGGATATGGTCGATCGCAAGCGGTTTCGTTGCCTCGACCTGTTGATTACATGCAAAAGGAGGGACTTGAATTTCTTCCGTCCGTCCTCGAACATTTTGGTCTCCGCGACGTAATCCTGTTTGGCCACAGCGATGGCGCAACGATCGCACTTGTCGCTTGCGCCGGTCCCGCTGCTAAATATGTCAAAGGCGCGGTGATCGAAGCGCCCCACGTCGTCATCGAACCAATCACTGTCAGCGGCATTGCAAAGCTCGCCGATGAATTTCGAAAAGGGCCCCTCAAGGCGCGTCTGGAGCGCCATCACGGGACCAACACCGACTGTGCATTCTGGGGCTTCGCGGGAACATGGCTTAATCTCGAGAATGCCAGGTCCTGGACGATCGTGCCTCTGCTGCAAAGCATCAATCAGCCGCTCCTCGTCATCCAGGGAGATCGTGACGCCTTTGGCACGGCCTATCAAGTACACACCATTGCGAAATCGGTTTCTGGCGTCTGTGCGGTTCAAATGCTTGCCGGCTGCGGACATGCTCCTCATGTCGAAGCTCGGGCGAACGTTCTTGACGAGACCTCGCGCTTCATCGCCCATCTCACGGCCGACCGAGCCGTCGCCTGAACGTTGCTGTCGGATATGTTTCCTCGGCGGAAAGCGTAGTCCACGTCTCGCGAAGCTTGCTCCGTAAGACCTTGCCGCGATCGTTGCGCGGCAACTCATCAACGAAGAAAACGTTTTTCGGGACCTTTGCGGGAGGAAGATATCGCCGACAGTGGTCCGTGAGATCAGCGGCATCGACCGTGGCTCCAGGTGCTTCGACGACGAAACAAACGACCTCCTCGCCATAGATTCGATCTGGAACGCCCACCGCCGCCGCTTCCCTTACGCCGGCATAACCCGAGAGAACGCTATCGATCTCGGACGGCGCAATATTCATCCCGCCACGAATGATGAGGTCTTTAGAGCGACCTGTAATATGAACGAAGCCATCGGCATCAATGATACCGAGATCGCCGGTCTTGAGAGGCGTTCCGCGGATGGGCTCGATGACGTCGTTTCCGATAAGGTAACCTACAGCCACATGGGGGCCGCTGACCGAAATTTCTCCTTCGGTCTCATGCCCAAGGGACGCGCCGAGCGGGTCCACGATATCGACTTTTTGGTAGAGAACAGGGCGGCCAACTGTGCCGTAGCGGAAAGCGTCTGGCCGATTGGCGCAGATCCAGTTTGCCTCCGACATCCCGTACATTTGAATGAGTTGCAGCTCATAGGTATCTTCGAATGCCTGCCACTGCGCTGCCGAGAGAGGCGCGGTGCTGCAGGTCATCAGCCGCAAGCTGCGCATCCGGGAGGCGTTATGTTTGGCTTCACCCTCAAGCAGGATCGCGATGACGGTTGGCACCCCGACTGCAAACGTAATTCTATTGTGCTCGATCCAGGCAAAGAACCGGCTTCTTGAAAACTTCGACGCGAAGTGAAGCGTGAGCCCCAGCTGTAAGAACGGCATCAGGCTCAGCATCTGTACTGAGGCCCACCCAAACGAGCGATACTCGAGCGTGCGGTCGTCCGGCGTGAGCCCCAAAGCATCGATCATCGAAAGGCCGCCGGCCCAATGAGCAAAATGATCGGCGACGACAAGCTTGGGCTTCTCGGTGGTCCCCGATGTGCAGAAGATCGTCGAAAGATCGCTGAGACCGTATGGCTCGTCCGGAAGCACCGCGTCCCGCATGACCGCATGGTTCTCTACATCGAGAAAGGACGGAGCTTCTTTCGTCCAGCGATCATAAAGCACTGCCTGCCGCGCCAGTTCCGGGAGGCTGGTGACGGTCGACAGGCTTTTCTGCATAAGGATGGCGCGCGGCGCGCAGGTCTCGCAAAGCTCGACAAGATGCCGTTCGTTCATCTCGATATTGAGCGGACAAATGACGGCGCCCACGCGCCATATGGCGAGCCACAGGACAACCTTTTCTAAAGTCTCGTCGGCCAGCAGAACGACCTTGTCACCAGCGCCGATGCCAAGCGTTAGGACATTTCTGGCTGTCGAATCGACGAGCGACGCAAGATCCGCATAAGTCAGGTTCGAACCCTGATCGAGATCGACAAGTGCGCGCTTATCGGGCCATCGAGAGGCATGGTCCGCCAGCAAGTGATTGATCGTCGCAAAGGAAATCGGGAAATCGAGTTCCGGAATGGAATAGAAGGCACTCATGGCTGCTCACCGTCCCGATTTCGACAAGAGGTCCGTCCAACCCGAACGCCTCGCGGTTGCGCGCGCGATGTCGTCGCTTTCAAAGAACCGAGACAGCGTCACGCGATCGATGGGATAACGTGGCCGCATGAAGTCCTTCTCATATCCATAGGGGATCGTCGCATCGATCCCCATACCGCCCTCGAAATTGGTGTTGCTTGCGGTCCATTCTTTATCTCCCGCCGTCATTCGCTCCGCGGGCATGAAGGTTTGTCCGCGGCCTCCGGGTATTGGATTGAGAATGTCGGTGCGTGGATTGACGCGCGTCGTGAGACACCACATGATCTCGTCCATGCTGTAGATGTTAACGTCTTCACTGACGGCAATGGCGAGACGCATCCCCTGAGATGTCGACAGCAAAGCCGCCAGGAAATTGCGCTGCCATCCCTCTTCGAGACGGCTGCGCTTCTTCACCTGGATGATGACGCCACCCCAGTCGGTCATCGCATAGGGGATGTGAACGTCCTGGACGATGCCAGGTTGCAGACGGTTACAAAGCTCGAACATCGATGCTTCGCGCACCATGGTCATGAGGTTATTGTCGTCGAGCGTATGAACGCCCAGAATATGGACGAGGGATTTTTGTGTTGGCCCTTTCGACGTAACCGCCGTGACGTGGAACGTCGGAGCCTTATACGCCTTCCCCATGTATCCAGCCCATTCAGGGTGAAAATGGTGCTTACCCTGCGTCTTATCGGCTTCGGCCTCTGCCGTTTCGTAACGCGAATCTCGCGGATCGATATAGCCTTCGAGAACGAGTTCTGCGTCAGCTAGCGCCAAGGCGTCGACGGTCTTCGCTTTGACAGTGCGCACCGGAAATCCCTGAATGGCGCCGGCGACGCCCAGCTCGTCGCAGCCATGGGGAAGGATGACATAACCAAAGGACGCCCCGGCCATGACCGTGCAGGCGACCGGCACGCCAAAGCAAAAGGTAATCGGGATGCGCTCGCGCTTGCGGGAAGCCTCAGTCAGAACCTGCCACACGTGTGACCCCGGCGCGATTTGAAAGGTGCCGACGTTGCCCCAACGAAAGTTGATCCTATTGTAACCGACGTCGGTGCCGCCGCCGAAAACCTCACCTGAGACAACCCTTATCCCGGATCCGATGGTGAGTTCCGTCTCAAGCTCGGTGTGGCGGATCGGAACGAGGTAACCCAAAATCTCAGCCGGATTCTCAACGACAAATCTTTGACTGGGCGCCAGTTCGGACGGCACGAGTTCGGGTTTGATCGGCTTTGAGATCGCCTTGGCGAGTTTATGCGTGCGGTCGGTGTCGTCGCTCCAACCGAACATCTGATTGACGACCGAAATGTCGCTAAAGAGGTTAGTGATGACGGCGTGGTTAGGCTTTCCCTTGACGGTGTTGAAGAGAGTTGGCACGCCGCCATCCAGAGTTTTCTGTATCCCGACGATTTCGAGATCGGGATCGACTTCGACGTCGGTTTCCAGCAGATATCCCGAATTTTTGAGCCAACGGATGGTATCGCCAAGGCTTTGCAGGCGCTCCCTATCGCTCGCTGCCAGTCTGTTCTCTTCCCGAATTTTGCTCATCGTTATCCGTATGTAGCTATCGTTTCAATTTGTGAGCCGCGGAATCGTAAGGGAGATCAGCGGAAAACAGACGATCAGGATCAGTGCAAAAACGTTGATGGCGACAAATGGAAGAACGCCGCGATAGATTTGTTCGAACGACACACCGAAGAGCGCCTTGGCGGCAAAGATGTTGAGACCGAAAGGCGGCAGAAACATTCCGATACTCAAGTTCACGACCGCGACGATGCCAAAGTGAATGGGATCGACGTGGAACGTCGTGACGAGTGGAAGCAGGACCGGCACCAGAATGAGAATGGCTGCCGGCGGCTCAAGGACGCTCCCGACCAGGAGAAGAACAACATTGATGATGAGCATCGTGCCCGCGTAGCCAAGATGCATTTGCTGAATTGATGCTGCGAAAGCCGCGGGCAACCCGCTTGCCGTGAGTAGCCAGGAGTACACGTTAGCCGCTGCCACAATGATTAGAATGCTACCGGTCAAGGTTGCCGAACGCTGAAAAATTTCCCAAAGTTTCACGAGCGGCATTTCGCGATGCACGACGTGCGTGACGAATATCGCGTAGACGACCGCGACGCCGGCGGCTTCCGTCGGGGTGAAGATGCCGCCATAGATGCCGCCGAAAATCACCAGGATCATGCCGAGTGACCATGCCGCTTCACGCGTCTTCGCCCACACGTTCTCCCAACGCGCGCGAGCTGTGAGAGGCAAGCGTTCGGCTCTGGTCTTCCAGACAATGTAGACGGAAAGCAAGGTGCCGATCAGGATGCCCGGCAGTATGCCAGCTGCAAAGAGTTTGGTAAGCGATTGTTGCGCCGTCAAACTGTAGAGGATCATCGCGATCGAAGGAGGCACGACGATCGCAATAGCGCCGGCGCTCGTTATGATGCCGACGGAGAACCGCTCGCTGTATCCATTCTCGCGCATGCTTGGATAGAGCAGCCGGCCGACCGCAACCATGCACCCAAGCGACGATCCCGAAATTGTGCCGAACATCTCCGACGAGGCGACCGTTGCAAGCGGCAATGATCCCCTGACACCACCGAGGAGAGCGAGAACCCAGTCCACGATTCGCCGGGCAATGCCGCCCTGCCCCATGATATCGCCGGCAACAATGAACAAGGGTACTGCCAATAGCGGAAAGCTTTGCAGGCTTCCGAAAATAATCGGTTGAATTGCTTCAGGCACGATGCCGTCCACATGCATAATCAGCAGCGACGCGGCGAGAATGGCAAGAAAGATCGGAAAGCCCAAAGCGATCAGGGCTGCAGGCAGGCCGATAAATAGGAGCGCCGACATTGGATCGTTGTCAGGTTGGGTTGGGTTGCTGCGCTGCAGACGCTCGGACTTCGCGCACGTCACAAACGGCCGATGAGGACGACCAGATGAGCCTCAATCTGATCAGAGCCGCGACGGCAGCAGTCAAAAAGCCTGCAGGAACGATCGCTTGTGAAATTGCGATGGATATTTGCGCAGCATCGCTCAGCTGTCCATAACGATAAAAGCGCTCGATCAAGGGTGCTGTCCAGAAGGTGATATAAAGTGAGACACCGATCAGGCAGAAAAGCGCAATCGAGTTCGTAACTTTCTGCCCCAAAGGCGGCAAGCGGCCGATAACGAGCTCCATCTTGATCTGGCGATCGCTGAGCGTCATAGCGGACAGCCCCGCAAACACCGATAGCGTCAGGAGATACATCATGACCTCCTCTGCCCACATGATAGGTGCTAGAAATACGAAGCGGCCGATGATATTCGCGACGTTGAGCCCAACAATGAGCGCCAGAGCGAGCGCAGCCACACATTGGCATGCCCACTCCAGTCGAACTCCTAACTTTTCTGCTGATATCGTCATTTCAATCCTACTCGTCTGAGCCAGTTACTGAGGCCGCGCGTGGGCCGAAGCACAGGCAGCCGCAAGCTTCACTCGACCCTAGCTTGCGCAGCCTTGAGGCTCTTGTACGCCTCGGCCGTCGTTTGATCGCTAGAAAGCAAGGTGTCCGACAGGGTCGCGAGAGAGGCTCTGGCCTTATCATCGTCATCCTTGCTCAGTTGCTCGAGCTTGCCGCCGTTCTTGATCCACGCTTGCTGCTGCGCGGCGTAAAAATTCTTGAGCCATGGGGCGAGCGATGCCGAAATGTCGTCAGCGCTCTTCTCAACGACGGCGCGCAGGTCTGGAGGGAGCTGGTCGAGCCATGTTCGGCTTAGGACGAAGACGCTCGTTGAGTACGTGAATGCCGTCTCGGTCATGACTGGCGCGACATCATAAAAGCGAAGCTGATTTATGACAGAAAGCACGATATAGACCCCGTCGATCGTTCCCTGCTGAAGGGAAGGGAGAACTTCACCAAGAGAAATGGGTATTGGCGACGCTCCGAGTTTCTTCACGCTCTCGATCTGAATTGGTGATGACATGATGCGGATCTTCTTGCCGCTGAGATCGGAGATGCTGGCGAGGGGCTGCCGGGTGTTGAACCCCGTGGGACCACTGACAAATATTCCGCCGACTTCCAAACCCTTCTCCGCCCCAAAGGAGAAGAAGAGCTTGCGGAATTCCTTATCGTGCAGCACGCGTTCGGTTTGATCCCAATCTTTGAATAGCCCGGCGGCGCCGAGAATTTGAAACCGCTTGTCGACGCCTTCGAAGAATTCGCTCGGCGCAATGAAGCCCTGGATGGCGCCGATCTGGGTCGATTCGATTTGACGGGGAATCGATCCGAGCTGACTGGCAGGATAAATTTCGACTTTGATGCGTCCGCCTGACTTCTCTTCGACCTCTTTAGCAAGACGTTTGTAGTACTCGTGCTGACCGTCATTGATAGTGGCGGTGCCAAGCTTCATGATGATCGGCGATTGCGCCTCAGACGTCGACGAGAGCCCCATTAGCCCCAACGCGAGCGAAGCACAAATGGTGAGGTGCGCGACAAGCCGCATTCAAATTCCCCCGAAAACAGCAAAGTGTGTAAATGCTCTGATAATTAGATACCGGCTAGTATGTTTTTCTATGTATAAGGTGTGCCCCAAGTCAATCCGCATAGACATGATAAGAATATGCGAAGAACAGCTAAGGACTACGCATGAGCGGCAAACGCCGATTGATCGTCGGAATCTCGGGTGCTTCGGGTGTTGTCTATGGCGCGCGACTGATTGAAGTTTTGAGAGATCTCGATGTCGAAACGCACCTCGTGATCACAAAAAGCGCGATCGTCACCGCCTCGATTGAAGGCGTCGACATCAATCAGCTTCGCGCCAATGCAACGACCACCTATGCCAACGCCGATCTCGCCGCGCCGATCTCGTCTGGTTCTTTTCTGGCTGATGGGATGTTTGTTATCCCCTGCTCTATCAAGAGCATGAGCGAAATCGCGACCGGCGTAACATCCTCGTTGCTCAGTCGTGCAGCCGATGTCGTGCTGAAGGAGAGACGTCGACTGGTTCTCGCCGTACGCGAGACGCCGTTGCATACCGGTCACTTGCGCACCATGACTTCTCTTTCAGAAATGGGCGCGATTATCTCGCCGCTCGCGCCCGCCTTTTACAATCGACCCGCCACGGTCGACGATCTCATCGATCACACCATCGGAAGGCTTCTAGATCTCTTTGGGTTAGATGCCGGGATCGTAAAACGCTGGTCAGGAGCACGGCCCAGTTGACAACAGATCCCGTCGACGGGGGTCCCGCGATAGACCTTTGGAACTTTTCTCTGGACGTCTACGCAGCCACCGGCGTCGCGGAAGAATGTCTCACTTTGCAAGACAGCTATCGCCTCGACGTCAATCTGATCCTGATGGCGGCCTTCGCTGGAGTGAAAGGAAGAAATATACCGCAGAGCCATTTGGACGACGCGAGCCGATGCACGGCCGACTGGTACGCCAATGTTATTTGCGGCCTGCGCGGTGTGCGCCGAGCTACCAAGGGCTTGATCGCGAATTGCAGCAATCCGCAAGAATGGGAAACTTTACGACGCAGCTTAAAGGATATCGAGCTCAAGGCAGAGAAAGAAGAGCAGGCGACATTGGCAAATTGGATGCAAGCTCACTCGGCGTCGTGGCCAACGGCCCCTGCCCGCGAGGCCGTGGTCACCAACCTTGGCAGCCTTTTCAATTTTTATGGGATGGACGACAACGATCCTAATCGGGTTTCCTACCATCTCATCGTAGCCTGCGAGAAATTCATCGCAGCACGTGAGCCGTCGACAGCAAGGGGCTGTTGCGGCTCCTGAGGTCCACCGGAAAACGCGTGCGATGTCGCTTAGGAACGGACCGCGAACTGCAGCGGCGAGCGATTGTCTTCAAATCTATTCACGCCAATCCTTGAGCTGCGCCGGCATCGTCGCACAAACGATGTCCGCTAAGCGCCAACCGATCGCGCTTCGTCCCGATAGAGCTTCGATGGCAACGGCCTGAGCCGTGCGCACGGTACGCCTTTTTTTGATCACGAGATGCGTTCGATATCGAGATCTTCGAAACGTCAATCACCGCGCGCCAGAGACGATAGACGAAGCCACAAAAATCCAACGAACAGCCGGCGTTTCATAATCAGGCGTGTTCCTTAGTTATTCTACGCATACCCTTATCATATCTATACGGATTGACTCCGGTCGCGCCCCGTACATACAAAATACATACTGGTTGGTATCTATTTATCCGGCACGTTTACACACCTTGTTGTTTTGGGGGAATTTGAATGCAGGTCGTCGCACATCTCACTCTGGGGCTCCATCTGCGCAGCCGCAGATGGAGCTCTTGTCGAAGTCTGAGACACAATCGCAGATCGTCTTGAAGCTTAGCGCCGCCGCCATCTGTGACAGATCGGAAGCGTGAAGAAACTCGAAGCTCGCCTATGTCGTCGTCCCGACGCGGCGAGCGCGAACAGTCGTGCGCAGCTGCCTGGGGGGTAAGCGCGCACCGTTTGCCCAAAAGACCGATATCGATGGAGATCATGATGTTAAGCAGAACTAAGACGTTGGCGTCACTCGTGCTCGGACTTTCCGTCCTATTGGAGGCCGCGGCTCCGGCCGGAGCAACCTCGTGGACGCCGCCCGGCGTCACGATGGGCCTTACCCTGGGCGCTGCGTTACCACCCGGGATTTATGTCTCCAACCTCCTGCATTATGGCGACGGGCCAGACAAGACTGTAACGGCCGAAATCCCAGGGTTCACCTGGTCTACTGGAAAGGAGTTCCTTGGCGCCCAGTATTCTGCCGCCCTCATCCTTGAAGGCTTAAATTTGCATTTCAAAAATCCGAAATCGATCAATAAATCCGGCATTTTCAGCCCGCTGCTCGTACCTGTAAGTTTGTCATGGAATTTAGGACAGGGGTACTTCGTGTCGGTTAGCGAAGGTGTCATGTTTCCATTCGATAGCGACGTGTCCCTGACGACAGCTGGCGAGACGAGTGGATGGGCCGCCGAAACGCGCGTCGCCTTCAGCTATCTGAAAGATGGTTGGGTCATTTCCGCAAACACGATTTTTGGCGCCACGACGCCCGATGACGTTGGACGAAAGCAGCCGGACTATTTCAACGTTGATTGGAGCGTCGCGCACACTTTCGGAAAATGGCAAGTTGGCGTCGTTGGGTATGGCGCATGGGATTTAGAAACCACAGTCACGAATTCTGCAGCCGGCGCAGGTCACATCGCAGGCGTCGGCGGTCTCGTGGGCTATGATTTCGGCGGTGCCAAGCTCCTCGTCGAACTCACCCATGCGGTTGAACAAGGCGGGACCACAAACTATTCACGCAACGATACTCACATCTGGACGCGTCTGTCGTTCCCAATTTGGAGACCCGAGTCGGAACAATCCGCCTCGTTGAAGTAGCAGCGCTGCCGGAGGCTCTAGAAAAAGGTGCCTCCGATTGCGAAATTATGTGCGATCGTGGCACTCCCCTGAAGTCAAGCCGGGTGACGCGGACGGCACGTGCCTCAGAGCTCGATATCATTTCCCTCCGCTTTATCCCGAGCAACCGCTCCATCCTTGCGCGGGTTCGGCCGTCCACTGATCTGGCACGTCCAAGAAGGGACCTAAGCGAACGTTGAGCACCTGGCTTCATTGTTATTCCGTGGAGCGCACCTTCGTTGTCTGAGCGACCTTCGCCTCTGCAAATCAGCCGGCATTATGCTCGAGCAGTCGCAATTCGTCGGGCAAACGTGCTGAAGGGGCACGCCACGTTGCCTGCCGCACCCTATGGCAATTTCACCGAACCGCTGCCGCGAACCGCCAATGAACTCCTGATCCGTGTCCGACGAACGGTCGACGATGCTGCCGAAAACGGCATATCTTGGCACGCAGTCGTTGATGCAGTTCGAGCCCAAGCTAAGTTTTTCTGGCCCTCGCTCACACTTACCGAACGCAGCCGTATTATTCGTCATCTACGGCCTTACTGGGACGTGCACCGCTTTCGGGTTGCCCCGCAGATGGAATCCATCATCCGCCGGCGCGTCGATGCAGGAGCCTTGCAGTTTGTCGCCGGGGCGATCGAGAAGCTGAGTTTTCGACGCGGGGGTGTCGAAGTCGTACTGCGCTTGTCGCGCTCTGACCGCCGCCTTGCGCGCATCATCAACGCGATTGTTTTTGCAACCGGCCCCGATCATCGCAACATTCTTGCAAGTCAACGCTTTCTCGCTGAGCTCGAATGATCGTCGGGATGGCGGATGGCCAGCCTGCTTTCACCCCAGGCCAGTTTTGCCCTGTTCAAACGACCGTGGCCAATCGACGAAGGATTATGCGTTCGGCAAGTCCGCTAATCGACCAAACGTCCATTTTTATAAGATTCTATCAAGCGGGCGCGCTGATTGGCGTCCCCAGGATTACCCTCATCTATTTGTTCGCCGTGATGCAGAACGATGGCTCTTCTCGCCTCTGAGAAGACCAAGTCCAAATCATGTTCGATCCAGAGAACCGCAAGCTTTTTGCGGGTGAGAGCCAACCGGACCATCTGGCCGATAAGGGGACGTTCATCGTGGCTCAATCCCGAGGCCGGCTCATCAAGCAGAAGGAGTTTGGGCCGACCTATAAGCGCGCGCGCAAGATCGACACGACGAAGTAAGCCGAACGGCAAGTCGCTACAGCGCTCTCCCCAAATTTTCTGCAAGCCACACAAGTTGAGTATTTCAAACGCTTCTTCACGCGCAAGCTTCTCTGCCCGAAGTGCCGCCCATGGCCGAGCAAGCGTCCCGAACACATTCAGCGCGAAGTGAGTGGTCAACCCCAACAGGACGTTATCTAGAACGGAATGACTGGATATCAGATTCAATCCCTGAAATGTCCGGCTCACTCCTACCCGCGCCCTACGATGGGCTGCAAGTCGGTCTAGACGGACGTTATCAAGGCTGATACGGGCATCCCGTTTTGTGGGATATACGCCACTTATGCAGTTTAGGAACGCCGACTTGCCGGCGCCGTTCGGTCCTATCAACGCTACGACTTCCGATTCTCTAATCGATAGGTTGATGTTGTTCAGGACAACTATTCCGCCAAAAGACAAATTAACGTTTTGTACCTCTACGAGAGGAAGCTGCTGGGACTGATCCAATGACATTCAAGTGCTCGCAGGAGAAGAGTTGACCAAGCCTAAGAGCATGCCGTGCATCGTTTCGAGACTTGAGTCATCGATATGATCGAACGTCGCGATCGGCCAACCTCTGTCAATGACAATGGCACGGTCCGAGAGGTGCGGGATCCATTGCGTGTCGGATTCGGCGACGAGAATTGTCAGTGAAAGCTCGTTTCGCAAGCGCCTTAAGCTTTGGCAAAGCATTTCCACGACAGGCGTGGCCAATCCTAGGCTCGGTTCATCAAGCAACAAGAGCTTGGGCGACGCGAGAAGCGCCATAGCCAAAGCAAGCATTTGCTGCTCGCCGCCGGATAAATTTCCAGCCTGCGTCTTTCGTCGTTCTGCCAGACGGGGAAACCAATCGAATGCGTCAGCCTTTTTTCTACCGTGCTGAGCGCGTCTCCCGATTTCAAGATTTTCGTCTACCGTCAGCAGGTGGAAAACCTTATCCTTTTCCGGGACCAGGCCGATGCCGACACGTCGCCGTGTCTTGATGGCTCCCCAAGGCAAATTTTCGCCGTTGAAGAATACCTGCCCATCAATTATTTGCCCCTTTTGCAAAATACCAGCGATGGCACTCAGCAGGGACGTCTTGCCCGCGCCATTGCTGCCAACCAAGGCGACGCTCTCGCCACGCCGAACGTTGAAAGACATATTATTCAGCGCGTATTTTCCATCGTACGCGACGCTCATGCCCTTTAGCGACAGCAAGTCTTCCCCAGCGCTAGCCACGACGCGAGCTCTTCAGTCGGAGTTTTTCCAGCACACGTTGGGGAACTCGCAGGAGCGCTAAAATCAGGATGCTGCCGATTGCGATACTTTCCAAACCTGCAACGCGCGAGGTGGCATCGACGGAGAATAACCCCAACAAGAACTGGATGATTTGGGGCAACAGAACGATAATGTAAGAAGCGGTGATAGCTCCCAACAGGTTCCCCGGCTTACCCAATGCGCAAATCGTAAGATAGACGATTGCCAGTTCGAGCGTATAGGTTCCTGCTTGGACATTGCCCAGGTGATAGGCATTGATCACGCCAACCATAGCGATGATTGCGGACGTAAGAGCAAAGACCTGAATCCGGCTTTTCGTAATCGAAATTCCCATAGCAGCTGCAGCAGCTGGATGAGTACGCAACAATGCCCACTCACGGCCCACATGACTTTGCTGCAGATTACGGAAAGCGGCGTAAACCAGGAACATCAGGACCGCGACCAACGTCCACCAGCGCTCAAGAGAGTTGATGCGAATGCCGAACAGGTTTGGGTCATCGAGCATGAAGCCGGCGGCATAGGTCAACTTCAGATCGAGGTCAGTCGCGATCACGCCAACGGCTCGTTGAAGCGCCAGTGTTCCGACCGCAAGATAAAGGCCTGACACTCGAAGGGTCGTTGCGGCGACCAACGCGCCGCTCAAAAGTCCAAGCACCGCACTTGCGATAACAGCAGGCAGCAGCCCGAGCCCGAGGTTATTCGCCATAATACCCGCGCTGAATGCTCCGATGCAAAGGAAGGCTGCGGTCCCAAGCGATGGCAGACCCGCAGAACCCACAAGAACCGTGAGCGGCATCGCCGCTAGGGCCAGCAAACCTCCACTTACTGCAAGATGCAGTGCGAGATTGCCGAGAGCAAACGGCGCCGCCGCGATAGCTACGGAGATAGCCAAGACTCCAAGGAGGCGAAGTCGCACCGACTTGTCGCCTTGGCGTGAAGATAGATCGGCACTCACGTTATGTTCGGAATATGCGTTCGACACGAGAACTCAGCCCCCACGGACGAACCATAAGAAGAACGAGGAGAAAAACGACCGGGACGACCGTGCTGTAGCGGACATCGAAGAACAATGAGATCAGATTTTCGCCGGTAGCTAACATCAACGCCCCAACAAGCGCACCTCCCGGGCTCGTCAAACCGCCGATAATCGCGGCAACGATACCAGAGAACCCGATTGCCGAACTTTCCACTGATATCGCCGAAACCGCGCCCGAAAGTACGGCGCCAATACCGCACAGAATGCATGCTCCAACCCATGTCATCAGCATTCGGCGGCCAACAGGTATGCCGTTGATCATCGCCAGCTGCCGATTTTCCGCAACGGCCTGCAACTCGACTCCTATCGAAGTCCAATAAAACAGGGCTAATGTCGTCAACACTGTCAGCGCCCCAACGGTGATTGCGACGAGGCCGACGAGCGGAATCGTCGCTCCTGCATACGTGATTGATCCCTTAACAAGGGGAAGCTGCTCGACGGAGCTTCCCCATATGACGGACATCAGACCGACCAGGATTATGGCGATCGCGATGGTAATAGCCGTCCCCACGAATGGGTCTTCCTGCTTCTCCTGACTGAGAATGAAAAAGAGAAGCAGGCCCGCTGCGACATCGACCGCAAGCGTCGCCAGGATTGCGATTGGTAAACCGGCGGCAGTCTGACCCGACCAGCCCCAAACCTCAGCCATCACATAAGCCGACACCGCTCCGATTTCCCCGACACAGAAAAATAGGATGCGGCTGGTGCGATAAGCGAATACGACGGCCATTGCAAACAATGCATAGACCATCGTCGTGCTGAGTGTGTTGACTGCGAATGACGCAAAATTCATCGAATTAATTCGAAATCTTGCCGTCGGTTTCCACCTTCAACCAGCCGCCTACCGGTGTAAATTGATGTGTTGAGTTGTCGAGCTTGGTGAGCCGATATGCGCTCTCCCCATAGTGATCCTGCAGTGTCAAGCGAATGGGTGCACCGGTCAATCCGTTTGTATCAACGTCCACCTTTTCGAGTGCCGACGCAAAATCAGACGGACCAGTGCAGCCATTTCCGCATTTGCGGAGGGCATCAGTAATGACGAGCCCCAAGACCAGACCGCCGGTGCCGGTCTCTTTGCTTTGGCCTCGCTTTTCCAGTTCCGCGCGGAATGCCGCAAACTCTGGTTTCGACACTTCTTGGAGTTTTACGTAACGGGCATACGAATAGACGGTGAGCTTAGAGTCCGCAGGCGTCGCTTTCAGCAGCGTGTCTTCGCCGATGCCCGTGTCCATCGAGAGAAAGATACCGTCGTATCCCGACGTTGCCAAAGCCGGCAGGAAAGCAGCGACGTGCGCTTGTCCGAGACAAATTGTAACGACATCCGGCTTCTCGCTAACAATTCTCTCGACCACCGTGCGGAAATCGCGCTGTTGAATTGGGACCGTTAGGACTTCACCTCCAGAAAACCCATGGGCCTTAGCAGTCGCAACAATTTTTTGACAGGATAGAATTGACCCTGGAACTTCGAAGGCCACGCAAATTGTGCTCTTGCCGTGGGGTGCCACTTCCTTGGCAAGATATCCGCCAACCGTGCCGGCAAGCGACAACTCTAGTCCGACTCCAAACGCTCCGGGCTTAGCAGGCGGCAGCACAACGGGTGTGTTGATTGGATAGCCAGCTAAAACAGGGATATCGAGTTTCTTTGCGGCGGCGAAAACAGCGGCATGCGTGTTCGTAGCAGGCAGCCCAAGTATTCCCAGCGCGCCGTCACGCCCAAATTCTTGGACGGCATCGAGTGAGCGCTGAACATCGCTCTGCGTGTCGCGACCAAGAATTTCAATCTTCCGCCCGTTTATACCGCCGTGCTGATTGATCAGATCGACGTACGCCCGGAAAGCGTTATAAGCAGGAAGCATGGTGGTCTGCTGCGGGCCGGAGGCATCGACGAGATAGCCGAGCTTGTAGGCCGGAGCGTCGCTTGCTGCTGCGCAGGTGACTAACGCCGCGGCAGATGACGCCGCTATATATCCGAACGCCAATTTCCTCAGTTTGCTAAAGCACGAAATTTTAGTCTTCACGTATATCCCCTTCATTCAGATAACTCAAAAGCGGCAGACTTTTGTGACCTGCGCATTCTTGATTGCGTCGTCTAATTCGCGGCCGCTGTGGCGCGACCGATGAGCATTCCCACGTCTCGTGCGCTGACAAGATTCTCCGCCCGTTCGCCCTGCAATACGCGCGATATGTTTGTTAGAACGGCTCTGACTTCTTCGAGCATGTACTCCGGCTGCCCACCGGCCATATGTGGCGTCCAAATGATGTTATCGAGACCCAACAAGGGACAGTCGGGAGGTATCGGCTCGTAGCGATAGACATCCAGAGCTGCTCCAGCAATTTGTCCGATTTTAAGTGAATCGTAGAGCGCCTCTTCGTCAACGATCCCACCGCGCGCGGAATTGATTAAGTAGGCTCCTCGCTTCATTTTCGAAAAGAAGCCCGCGTCCACATATCTCTCCGTCTCGGCGTTGTAAGGAAGATGCAGAGAAACAAAATCCGACTGCGCAAGCAGCTCGTCGAGAGGCGCATAGGAAACGCCGCCGAGCGCTGCTTCTTCCTCTTTGCTCAAGGGGGTTCGTTTGAAGTAGAGGACGCGAAGACCGAGTTGACGGGCTCGACGGGCAACGAGACCAGAGTTTTCGCCGAGACCGACAAATCCGACAGTGCTGTTTTGAAGAAGTTTCAGACCGCGGATTCCAGCCCAATTAAATTTGTTGCGAACCGGCTCCGTCGAGAAGCGCGGTTGCAGATGATGATCTCGCCGCGAAGCAACCGCTTGATGAGCCGGAAAGAGCCTGCGTGCCAAAGCGAGGATCAAGGCGGTGATGTGATCGGAAGACGACTGGCTACTGACCCGGTTTAAGGTCGCTACGTTCAATCCAACCGTCTGCGCGAATGCGACATCGATGTTCCGACAAGCATGACCAAACTGCTGAACCAGTCGCGTTCTTGGGCGGCACAGGTTGATTTGCTCAGCAGTCAATCGCGCGGTTTCGAGGACAAGAAAGTCAGCGAGCGGGAGTAGACGATCGAGTTGTTCCGCGTCGTTACAAACCGTGGTTTCAACTGAGCGCGGCAACCCTAGCTCATCGGCCATCAGCCCCAACGCCTCGAACGCGTCACCACAATCATCCCCGAAAAAATAGCGCAGAGTCTTTTCGCCTGCGGGCGTGAGTTTGCGCCGAAGCGCAACCTCCATAAGTCGAAATAAGGTGTCCTCCTCGGCGAAGACAACGTGGATGGGCGCATCATGCATAGAATTTTGCCATTTCGTTCAGGTAAACCACAAAATTATGCGATCTCACGCCGCCGCCCGATGTTTTGCATTACGCCGCCCCGGAGAGCGTTTGCCAGCGCGATGTTATCGTGCCTCCAACGCTCTTCGACTGCTGGGCGATAAAGGTCGGTCATGAATTCATTTCCCCGGCTTTGAAGCGGAATGCACCGCCCTACATGCAATGACTAAATCCCAGCCCTTCCCATGCAGGGTTAAATACTATATGTCTATAGAGAAACTAGTCAAATCGCGCTTATTGGATTCTAGCGAATTGCCTAGGGTTTCAGGAGCGAAGAAGACGTCCGATGTCGGAGGTATTACACCGTTATGACGATGACGACGGAGTCCATAGAATGTATCGAATGACTTTGTTGCGGCGTAATTTTTCTAATGAATAAGAGTGCAATCGGAACGGCGAGCCGCCCTCCCAATCGCAAGCACCAAAGCCGTACGAGCTCTGCGCTCTCGCCGCCGCCTGCAAGTTTGGAAGGAGGTTTTTTTACTCTGACAGTCGCCCTGCGCAGCCTCGCCCTTCCTGCAAATCGGGTGGGCAAGTGGCCACCCGCATCGAAATGAGAAGTCAAATACATTTTTCTTCTATACTAAGAAGCAATTCTGTGTTTTCCCAAGCGCAACCTTCCACATTAGCGACATCTGATTCATGCTCACCAAAAAGGGAAAGTACGGGCTCAAAGCGCTGATCTATCTGTCGCGGCTCGCCCCGGGCGAAGTCGCACTAATCAACACCATCGCCGAGGCGGATGAGAGCCCGAAGAAATTCCTCGAAGCCATCCTAATTGACCTAAAGAAGGCTGGCTTCGTTCACAGCAAGAAGGGTAAGGGCGGGGGCTATCTGCTCGCCCGTCAGCCGGAAGAGATCCACGTCGGGCAAGTAATCAGAGCGCTAGACGGCCCCCTGGCTCCCATTGCTTGCGCTTCCTCAAATTTTTTTCAGAAGTGCGACGATTGCGTCGACGAAAAGACATGCGCTGTCCGCCTGACGATGCTCAACGTCCGTAATGCTATTTCCGACGTTCTCGATCGCCAGACGCTTGCCGACCTTCGGGATATGCCTCGCCACCTGCGCAAAACACGCCGGGCGGCAGCCGGCTAAGGCTTGCCGGCTTCGATCCAGGTCACCAGACGTTCGATGCCAACCAATGCAGGATCTTCTTCGTTGATATCTGCCAGATCTTCATAAAAATGGTGAATCAACCGCAACGCTCCGGGAGGAAACGTCGTGAGTTCGGCAACAAGCCGTTCGCCTTCCGAAGCGAGGTCTTTAGCTGGAACAATCCGATTTAGCAGTCCAAGCCGAACGGCTTCATCCGCGGCGATGTCTCGGCCTGTATAGATAAGCTCCTTCGCAACCTTTGGTCCCACATAGTCTGAAAGATAAGTCACCACCACCAGCGGCGCCAAACCGTGTCGGATCTCGTTGAATCCGAGAACCGCATTATCGGAGCCGATGGAAATATCCGACTGAAGCGCCAGTCCGGTGCCGAACGCCAGGCACCGCCCCTGCACAAGCGCAATGCTCACGCCGGGAAACTGTCGGAGAAGGCTGTTGGCTTTGAGGATGAGCTTGAGATTATCCCTCCTGCTGATGCCTTCGAGCTTTTCTCCGTGATCCCGCCCGAGCGAAAAATCGTTGCCTGTCGCCTGAAGAACGAGAACTGCGGCACCGCTATTCCCCGCGGCCGCTAAGGCCGCGATGAAATCAAGCATCAATTGATAGGTGAATTTGTTCCCGGTGTCCGGCGTATCAAGCGTAATTCGAGCGACGTTGTTCTTGAGTTCGTACCGTATCATTTGACTTCTCTAGACCTAGGTTCTCTCGCAGCGTGGTGCCGCGATATTCTTTTTGAAAGACGCCACGCTTCTGCAGCAGCGGCACGACTTCGCCGACGAAGGCGCGAAGACCTGACGGATATTCATCGATCATGACGTTGAATCCGTCCGCGGCGCCTGCACGATGCCAGCTCTCGATGAAATCGGCGACCTGTTCCGGCGTCCCAACGACCTGAGGATGTCCTCCGCCGTTGCGATAGAGGATCTCACGCACCGTCAGATTTCCGGACGTCGCGAGTTCGACGGCCGCGGCCTGAAAACCACGAGAGGAATTGAACCTGTCATTGGCTTTAATGCGGTCAATGGGAAGAGGCTTGTCTAAATCGAGTTCCGAAACGGCGACGCCGACCCGCGAAGCTAGTTTTCTGAGTTCGGCGTCGCCGGCGAGTTCGTCGAGGTCTTTCTTTCGCTTTTGAGCTTCTTCTTCGGTCCCCCCGATAATAGGCAAAAGACCGGGTAAGATTTTGAGGCTGTTTGGATCTCTCCCGAAACCCTCGGCTCGTTGACGGAGATCATCGCGGAATGCGATTGCCGCCGGAAGTGTATTTTGGACCGCGAAAATGGCATCAGCGACCCGAGCCGCGAAGGTGCGTCCCTGCTCCGACGAACCCGCTTGAAAAAGTATCGGCCGCCCCTGTGGCGAACGCGGGAGCGTGCTTGGCCCGCGAACGGCGAAAAAGTTTCCATCATGATTGACAGGGTGAACGCGAGCGCGATCAGCGAAGAGGCCGGAAGCCTTATCGCCAACGAGCGCGCCATCTTCCCATGAATCCCAGAGTGCCGTGACAATGTCGACGAACTCTTCCGCTCTCGCATAACGCTCCGCATGCGGCGGCAACGGCGCTTTGCTGAAGTTTGCAGCGACATCGGGAATGAACGTCGTCACGATGTTCCAAGCGGCGCGACCACGGCTTAAATGGTCAAGTGATGCGATCCGGCGAGCGAGGTTGTATGGCTCGCTATAGGACGTCGTTGCCGTCGCCACGAGACCTACATGCTTCGTAACCGCAGCGAGCGCACCGAGAACCGTGGTAGGATCCATGGCGCCGAGATTGGGCCTTTCGAAATTCTCCTCGCTTACCGCCAGCGTATCTGCGAGGAAAATCGCGTGCAGACGACCATCCTCGGCCAATCGGGCAATCTCGCGATAAAAATCCAGGTCGACATATGAGGTCGGACTTTCAGGACGGTGGCGCCATGCTCCGAGGTGCATACCCACACCTAAGACTGCAGCGTTGAGGATGAGGTCACTCATGATAGCACCTTTCGCAGGCCGAGTTTTTCCAGTCGTGGAAGGACTGCCTCGGCGAAAAAGTCGAGGTCGGGTCCATAGTCATAGAAACCGATTTGGATGCCATCGATGCCAGCCTGATGGAGTTGGACTATCGCGTTGGCAACATCGTCCGGATCGCCGATGATCTGGATGTGGCCACCCAAAACGCGATCGGCCGGTACATGCTTCGGCCAACCATGTGCATCGCCTTTGGTATGGCGATTGGTGTATGCGGCGATCGATTCGAGATCGGCTTCCGCTACAATCGCATCGCGATAGGCATAGGCTTCCTCGCGCGTTTTCTTACAGACGATCATCGGAAAAATGATAACCTTTCCAGTTCGTCCCGTTTGGATGTACGCCTGCTTGATCTGTTTCACATGATCGGGAAGCGCGGCAATGGCATTCTCGAAGACCGCGCCGGCAGGGCTCGATGTGAATACAATGTCCGCGTGGCGCGCGGCGTAAGCAAAGCCCGCCGTGGACGCACTCGCCGAGACCAGTATGGGCCTGCCATAGTGCGGGCGCGGAGAGACATAAGCGCCGTCCAGATGGTAATAGTCGCCATCGAACGTCAGATTTTCCTTACCTGCCCATAGGTCTTCCATAATCGAGGTGAATTCATCGGCCTGGTCGTACCGCTTGTCATGATCGATGCGGTTCATGCCAAACATCAGCGGTTCTTTCGCATCGTATCCAGTGACGATATTCAGGCCAAAACGGCCACCCATGATGTGGTCGGCCGTGGCCGCGAACCGTGCGAGATGCAAAGGATGCCAGTTGCCGTAAAGGACATGGACGGTAGAAATCGTGACGATCGATTTCGTGAGCGCACCGAGCGCCACGGTCGAAATAAAGGGATCGAGAAAGTTTTCGCGGTATTTGATTTCGCCGCCAAAGCCACCTTTCGGTACCCATTGCTGAAGCCCGAAGACAAAATCGAACCCGTAGTTCTCGGCCGTCAAAGTCAGCTGTTTGTTGTACTCAAAGTCCCATCGTGTGCTGCGCCCAAGCTTCGACTGTGAAAAACCGCCGGTCTGGGTCGGAAGAAACAGCCCAATCATCATTGGCTGGGCGGCAATCCGTGACAAAGGGCTGTCCGAGAAACCGGACGGTGAGACACCGCGGTTGAGCTTCGTGCTTTCGATCGTTTGGGTGGTCATTAGTGGCCTGTTGTTAGTCGCTCAGGGCGAGCTCTGCCTTTGACGAAAGTCTCCTATCCCAGACAGCGAACGGGAGGCTCCCGAACAACTGACTGAATGGCGATCAAAAAGCGAAGCACCATTAGTCTATAATTTCGATGGAGTCTATTGATGTAGCGCATTGACGATGATATCGGCAACGCTGAGACGCGTGTAAAGACAGACCACTGGCAACATCGCGGAGGTGAACGTTCCAAATGCCTGACTTTAATCTTCGTCGGCCGAGCATACTTGTCCCGCCACTAACGCCTTTCACCGCGAAATTAAAAATTGACTATATTGCCCTGAAAAACGGCATTGATGCCGTGGTTGAACGAAGCAAGCCAGCGCTAATTATCGCTGCGGGTGTCGAGGCGCAGGAATATCAATTCTTGCAGTTCAAAGAGCGGCTGGATCTCATACGCGCGACTATAGATGCGACTGACGGACGCGCTCCGGTTGCCGTTGGCATTTCACATCCCTCTTTCAAAATCGCGATCGAACTTGCCCATTTTGCTGAGAAGCATGGTGCGAGCGCAGTGCAGCTATTAGCGCCGCAGAAGCCAACAGGTGGCGCTCCAACCACATCCGAACTCGTTCGCTATTTTGAATCGATCGGCCGCGAAACGCGGCTGCCCTTTGTGCTCTATTTAAATGCAGGACCGGGCGCGGATGTCTCGATTCCTGCGACGGTCGAACTCGCAAAGCTCGACCACATCAAATACATCAAAGAGAGCTCGCGCGATCTTTCCCGCGTTTCGCGGCTGATTACGGAAATCGAGCTTGCGGGACATGCACGTTACTTCACCACTATGCAGATGCTGCTGATTACCCTTCAACTTGGCGGCGCCGGCGTGACGCTCCCACCTCCGGCATCAGAAATCGCCAACCTCATCATTGATGCTTATGAGGCGGGAAACTTGCCACGCGCGATCGAGCTCCAACAAGTCTTTGCGACATATCCATCGCGTTGGATGTCATACGGTTTGGCCGCCGTGATGAAAGCATCGGCCGAATATCTCGGCGTTCCGGTCGGTCAGCCTTATCCGCCCTATAATGCGGTTCAGGGCGCCGATCTGGAGGAGCTGCAAAGATTTCTCGCGACCCATTTCGAGTCGCTCGAAAGTCGCGCACATGCCTGAAGCTCTCTTTGCCGGCGAGCCTTTTCTCCCTTGAATGGCGTGTAGCACCATCAGTGTCGACGAATGCTACCTTCAATCAATGAGAAAAAATAACAATAACAGCAAAACACATATCGTACCGCCGGTCACCGTCGTCAGGGTCCAACCGCCGGCGTCATTTGTCAGAGTGGCGAGAAGCGACCCAATCGCTCCTCCGATAAAATTTATCGTCATGAAAATCGCATTGGCGCGACCGCGAAAGTTTTGAGGCCCCGAGAAAACAATTCGTTGACTCGTGATTTGATTTGTCTGCACCGCGGCATCGAAAGCGATTGTCAGGACTACAAGCGCCGCCAGCCAATGGAAATGGGAAACCCAGCCGGCTCCATAACTCGTGACCGCGAGAGTTAGAATAGCCCCGATGGTCAAAGCGCGCGTCATGCCGCGATCAGCTAATCGCCCCGTGACTGGCGCCGCGAGGGCGCCTCCGGCACCTGCAAGCGCAAATAACGCGATTCCCTGTTCGCTCAATCCAAACTCATGCGCGAGCATGATAGGCGCAGCAGTCCAGAACAGATTGAAGACGCAGAATATCAAAGATTGATAGAGCGAGCGCTTTCGCAGGGTCGGCATTTCATTAAATAATCCAACCGTTGATCGCAGAATTCGGAAGTAGTGCTCACCTTCCGGCGGCTGGCGGCTCGGCATAAGACGAAAGAGGGCGAAGCCGATACCCACCATCAAAAAGGCAGACCACAGGAAAACCGCTCGCCAGCCAAAGTGAGCCGAGATCATCAGCGCGACAGGCCGAGCAAGCATGATTCCGGCCAGGAGTCCGGCCATGACATTGCCAACAATGCGACCGCGTTTCGCGTCCGGGACGAAATGGGAAATAAACGGAACAAGAATTTGGACGCTTGTCGAGCACAAGCCGATGAAGAACGATGCCAAGAAAAATGATAAAGAAGATTTCGCCGTCGCAGCCCAAATGAGCGCGAAGGTCGTAAGCGTTAGGTTGACCAGAACCAGCCGTCTGTTTTCGACGAGGTCCGCAAGCGAAACGAGAAAAAAGAGGCCCACGCCATAACCAATCTGAGTGATACCTGTCAGAGATCCCGCAAGATACGCAGGAATTTCGAATTCTCGTCCGATAAGGTCTATCAGCGGCTGGGCATAATAGATATTTGCGACGAGCGCACCGGTCGCAACGGCAATGCAGGTGACGAGCGCAGTTGAGGGCTCGTTATGCGAAGCAGCCAAATTCTGGACGCTCAATGCAATGCCCAAATCATTAAAGCGTCTTCTTTACTTCAATTGGTTTCTGAGGGTGTTTAGAAGAGATTTTTCAGCGCCCGTCTTTACACGGCTATTGCCTGACTAAAATGAAGAGCCTCGACATTCGATCAGCTCTCAATGTCCTGGCGCGACACCTGTCGGCCTGAAAATTTCTTGGACGAATATTAGGTCAGGTCCATGCTATTCGACCTGACCAATATTCAGACGCTCTATTTCAGCTATCACTTCAGCGCAGTTTGCTCGACATCGGGCGGTGTCGGTTTCCAGATCGGGAAGGTCAAGCGCGCCCAAATGTGCGTATCGTTCCTCGAATAGTTCGTAGCGCCGCCCTGCTCGACCGCGCGAGTAAGTTCAAGCAGAAGCTTAGACCCGCCAAAATCGTATCCAACCATGCCGCCGACGCCGACGATGTGGCCCTGGCCGACAGCAGCGTTGGTGACGGTCTCTTCCAAATCCCATGCACCGTAACCCACCGCGCCGACCTGCCATTTGCCGAAGGCGTGAGCAACCGTCCAGTCAACGTTGAAATAGTTCGGCTGGCGCCGCCCTGCATCATCCGCCGTGGTTACGCCATAGATCGTATTTGCAGAAACGATCCAGCCATCCTTAAGATAACTGAACGCAACGCGCGTCTCGGCCGCCCATCCGCTCGTTTGGCCAGCAGTTGTAAAGGAAACATCGCTGTCAAACGGAAAGTAGACGCCTTCGCCAACCGAGACAAAGAAACCTTGGCCCAGATTCCATGACAAGCTCGCCGGAATGAGCAATGGGCTGAAAATACCGGAGACGGTCTTTGACGTCTTCTTATTTTGGACTTGAAGAACCTCGGGGATCAGAATAGCCGAATATGAGGCTCCAAGGAAATTCCATCCTGTAGACCATGTGAAAGTTGGCACCTCGGCCGTGATGCTTTTATCTGGACCGTCGCCATAATGCGTAAGGTTGGATACGTACAATCCGGGAGCGGCGGCGGCCCCGAGAGGTACGCCCATCGTGACGCCGGGAGGCGTCCATGAAACTGCGGCCGCTGGACTTACAGCACCCGACAGTATTGCCAAGCCAAGTACTCCAGTGCGAATTCCATTGTAGTTGTTCGTCATCGTTATCCCCCAATTGGAGTGATTCACAGCGCCGTCCCCACAAGGGCGGAATCCAGCTCGTCAGTTTTCCGTAGGTTGACTGTGCGTGAACGTTTTCATTGCTGGTAGTCGGTGTGTTGGTAGAAATAAACGAGCGCGGCTTCGGCCACTTCCTGATCTTGGATGGCCGTCCCCGAACTGACGCCAATTCCGCCGACGATCTCGCCGCCAACGAAAACGGGAAGACCGCCCCCGATGATCGAAAAGTGCCCGTTGTTGGTGATGTGGATGCCGAAGGTCGGCTGACCCGGAACACAAAGCTGGTTGTAAACGTGCGTTCCCTTGCGGGCGACGGCGGCGGTAAAGGCCTTATCGACCGCGATAGATATGCTGCTGATCTTGCCGCCATCCATACGCTTGAAGTCAATGAGGTGTCCGGATTCATCCGTAACCGCAATGCACATTGGCACGCCAATTTCGTTGGAGGATGCGATTGCGCCCTCGATGAGGACGGCCGCATCGGCAAGCGAAAGCCTTCGCACTTCAAGCATCAACAGAACCCTTCAAAGAAAAGAATCGAACCGGGCAAAACGCGATGAGTTCCGCAAGACGCAGTCGTTGAACGAAGGCGAGATGGTGCGCACGGCTGGGATACTTAGAACCTTCAGGGGTACCTTCATCCCTGCGACAAGCCTACGGGGCATCCGCGACAACGGACGCTTCGCGAAGATTTTCCGCGCATCCATATTAAGGACGAGATCCGCCTGCTCATATGGCAACGACAATGAGTGAACCGAACGGAAGCATCGGCCGACTCGATCAACGCTGATTTTCCAGGCTGAATAAATGGCCATCGACTTGCTGATGATCGGCATCAGCGCCACGGCATGCATCCGAAGCCAACGAATTCCAGATTCTCGCATTCTACTCCGTAGTCCCCCCTTATATCCGCGCCAAAGCTGCGCGGACTTCCCGATTAGGGGGTTAACACCGCTCATTTTTTAATTCAATAGACTCTATAGTTTTTATAGATCAATTGGCTGCGACGCTTTCATCATAGCTCTGTTATACGGCAGGCTGTCGTCCCCGATTTGGCGACCCGAGGCTGAACAATCTGCTTCGTAGCTTACGCACGCGTCCGCACCATATGAACTTGGTGAGATCCTCCGAGCGCTGAAAGCCGATAACGGCCGGAAAGAAAACGCGACTCGACTGATGCGCTTCGTTCCGTTGTCGCGGATTTTTGGAAGTTATTTTGGCGGGTCTGTATATTTTTCTCCGCCGTCTGGTAACGACGCATCTGCCGCGTATAGAAATCCCTCAAAACAGCGAATTGGAGTTTGCTGCGTGCAGGACGGACACCATTACACTACGACACCATTGCGGGGCGACCGCGTCACACCAGAGGGGCTGCAAGAAAGATTTCCGCAGCTGTCCTTTCTAGGCGTTCTGACGTGTTCGCACCAAACGATCATTGCCGGAGCTTGGGAAGAAATTGTTCTCGATTATGTCGTGGGCCGCAGCGGCATCGCCGATGGTTCACGGCTCAAGATCGCGTTCAAGTTCTACACCGATTGGGCATTATTCCAGACGCGCGAACCACAGGCGGCGAACTACATATCTGCAGAATATCGCGCAGGGCCTCTTGTTGCTGGTCAGAGCCCAGCCACGGTTCAGGCGCTCAAAATCAGCTTCGATCAGAAGGGGCACGAGCGACCATTTCAGAAGGCGCTTCTCATCGACATTGTCGACGGCTATCTGAATCCCGGTGATCTCATCACTATTCGTCTTGGAGATCGACGCGCGGGAGGGCCAGGAACGCGCGTCCAGACCTTTACCGAAAAAAAATTCGTCTTCCGCGCATATTTAGATCCACTCGGCACATCGAAGTTTGCAGCGGTTCCGGGAGACGTAGCCCTCGAGATTGTTCCCGGCGCGCCGGCGCAGCTCTCCATCGCGACGCCTCGCCTTGTTCGGAGCGGTGAGGGCATTCCTGCTCGAGTCCGTGTGTTCGACGCGTGGGGCAATTGTTGCTCCGGTCTCGACCGGGCGGTCGAGGTTAACGTTGAAGAGGATGGCACGCCCCCTACGAAAATCGATGGCGCATTTCCTAAAGAAGGCTGGGCGGCCGCGAAGCTCGAACACTCACCGCGCATCACGAATGGCGAAGTTCGCTTTCGCGCGCTCATTCCCGATATGCCGCATCTAGCGCCTGCGGAGGCGCTCGTGCGTGTTGATCCTGCTTTTGCCGCGCCTCGCGCGTGGTTCGCTGATCTTCATGTCCATTCCGACGACACCGTGGGCATCAACAATACGGAGTACAATCTCACCTATGGGCGAGACGTCGCCGGTCTCGACATTCTCGGCTACACAGCCAATGATTTCAACATTACCGAAAGCAATTGGAATAAAGCCGTTGAGCTGATCCATAGCCTCCACTCAGATGGATCGTTCATCGCCTTTCCAGGCACGGAATGGTGTGGGAACTCGTGTGCGGGCGGCGACCACAACGTTATTTTTCTTCACGGCGGTACACCCGAATTTCCCTTCACACGAAAGGCGGCGTCTGCTCGCTCCTTCGAGTGGAACGCGGAAATGAAAGGCGGTGACATCGAACCTCAGGTCTGGCCGCTAGAAAATCTTTGGGACATTTACGGCGCAGATCCGGAAGGGCATCTCCTTATTCCTCATGTCGGCGGGCGCCGCGCCAATCTCGACTGGCACGATCCATCTCTCGAGCGCCTGATTGAGGTGGCTTCGACGTGGGGCCATTTCGATTGGTTCTACCAGGATGCAATTTCACGCGGATATAAACTCGGCGCTTCGGCGGCCGGCGATGAGCATCGCGGGCGATGCGGAGGAGGATCACCCGGCGCAGCCGTGTTCGGAGTGAAAGGTGGCCTCACCGGCGTTATCGCCCCCACCCTTACGCGCGTCGAAATCGCGAGAGCTCTTCGGTCGCGACATACTTGGGCAACAACCGGCAGTCGCTTGGTTGGTCTTCTGTCTCACGGCGAATTTATCCAAGGCGACGAGTTTTCTGCAAATGGTCCAGCGCGCCTAAACTACCATCTGCTCGGCGATGGCGCGTGGGACTACATCGCCGCGCATGATCATTCAGGAGAGATTTGGCGTCGTGATCTTCACCAGGAAGCGGGATATGGCGAGCGCCGTTTTCGTTTTCGATGGGGCGGCGCTCGCGTGCGAGATCGCTATCGCGCAGCGCGGTGGTCAGGGGTGATAAAAATCTCGAACGCGACAATTCACGCGATCGAGGCGTTTGGATTCGAGCATCCCGAAGAGGCCGCGTGGCGTAACGGAGCTACAAATATTGCATTCCGCTCGGAAACGTATGGTGATGCCGATAGCATTGAGATCGATGCCAGCGGATTGGCGCATGCCACCATATCGATCGAAGGAACAATCGGGGAATATCAGAAGATCGCCGATCCGCAGTCATCCGCGTCATTTTCCCATTGTCCGACGTTTCGCTGGGACGTTTCGGGTGCTGAACTCATAGCCAATGGAAACCTGCGGAAAGATCTAGGGGGCGCCGGGCTATTCCTTGCGCTCGAACGCCTTACAGACAAGCGTCTTCCAAACGATGTCTCGGGAGAGATCCAGATCGAGCCGGTAAACGGGCCGTTTGGATTCCGGCCCGTCTATCTCTTTGCACGCCAGCAAGACGACGAAAAATTGTGGACTTCACCGCTATTCATTCATTTCCGTTAAACGAAAGCGCAAGGCACTCACAGACGTCTCAGGGAACGAGCGACGCCGGATCAATCTTCGATTTGACGAAGCCGTTCTCTGTCGCCGCCGCCAGCCGTTCCGAAATGAGCTTCTTGAAGTCGTCATCGACCTCGATCCTGACATCGTCGAGACTTTTTGCGGAGTAGAGAGGATTCTCTCCCGCCAATTTCTTGACCACCGAGGGGTCTATGCGCTGCGTCTCGGCAAACCACGTACTAGCCTGGTCAGAATGGTTGGCGGTGAAGAGGACCGCTTCTTTAAGCGCCGCCACATAATCTGCCACGGCTTGCGGATTCTTTTTGAGAAAGTTCTCGCTCACAACGGAGGTAAACCGGAACGGCCAGGTCTGAATGGGCTTCGCTCCGACGCTCTCTTCAAGACGCAAAACCTGGGGTTGGCGAACGAGCGCCGCAGCCACGAGCCCCTTTTCGAGCGCCGCCGGTAGTTCATTCGGCTGTAGATTTACAAGTTGGACATCGGTCTTGGGATCGAGGCCTTTTTCCTTGAGGCTGACGAGTAAATCCAAATGCGATTCCGAATTGAATGAAACACCAATTTTCTGGCCCTTCAGATCTTCGAGTTTCTTTGCCGTGCTGTCTTTTCTCACAAGCAGAGAGTGTGTCGAATGACCAAGCGTTGCAACGAATTTGACTGAACCGGGAATTTTTGAAGCCAACGTGAACGGCGGCAGGAAGCTTGTCACTACGGCGTCGAGCTGGCCTGTAGCCAATCCCTCCATCATCGGCGGGCCATACTGAAAACCTGTGAATTCCGCCGCGAGATGATGCTTTGCGGCTATGCCAGCTTTATCCAAAACGACAGGAACCTGACCGTTCATTCCCGACGGATAACCGATGCGAATCCTTGCATCTTCCGCCATCAATGGGCTGTGGGCGAAAATCGTTCCCAGGAACGCAGCCGCGAGCATCCACACGGCCCTATAACGTGACATGTCTTCTAATCCCCAATTTAGCGCTGATAATTCCAAGGTACGATCAGACGACGTTCAACGACGCCGAGCGTTCCAATCATTACGGCTCCGAGCAGTCCTATGACGGTCATCCCCACGAGGACACGCGCCGTCTCAAGGTCGAGACGACTAATCTGGATCATGTAACCGAGCCCGGATTGAGCAGCGATGAGTTCCGCAGTAACGACTGCCATCCATGCTTGCCCTAGTCCTATTCTCAACCCCGTCACGATCATTGGGAGCGCCGATGGCAGCATCACCGTCACGAGAAGCGATGGGGTGCTGGCTCCAAGCGACCGAGCCGCATTCACATGCTCGTGTTGAAGCGAAGTTCCCCCAACGAATGCGTTTAGAAAAATCGGAAAGAACGCAGCGACAGCTGTGATGAAGTAGCTGGGCGGATCGCCCAATCCCATCCACAGAATTGCCAATGGTATCCACGCGATCGGGGGAATTGGACGCAGCAGCGCGATGAGGGGCATAACGATACCACGCAGTATGCGTGAATGGGCCAACACGAGCGCAAGCGGTACGGCGATGATTGACGCTATCGCAAAGCCGGCAAAAACGCGGACGATGCTGGCGTGGACGTCTGTGAGCAGAGAACCGTCGGCAACGAGCTGTCGGTAACTTTCGATGACGGCCAAAGGTGATGGCAGAAGAACCGCGTTATTCAGCCGTGCAGAGACCAGCGTCCATAGTGCGATGAAAAATACAATCCCGGTTGCGCCGAGGATCAATGTCGCTGCTACAGAGCCAGTGCGACCGAGCCAAAGAAAGCGCGCTCTCATCGGAAGGCTTTACGCGCTTCGACGCGAATGATGTCGGAGATCTCCCGGCGAAGCTCGATGAATACGGGCTTATCCATAATCTCCGGGACACGCGGCCGAGCGAACGGTACATCGAATTCCTTAGCCACGCGCCCTGGCATCGATTGCATCACGACGACGCGATCGGCCAGGAAGATGGCTTCTTCTATGTCATGCGTGACGAATACGACCGTCGGACGAAACTTCTCCCAGACTGACAGCAGTTCCTCTTGCATGAGTACGCGAGTCTGCGCGTCAAGTGCACCAAAGGGTTCATCCATCAGCAGGACGGGAGGCCGCGTTGCCAGCGCACGAGCAATTCCTACCCTCTGTTGCATGCCTCCCGAAAGGCTTGCGGGCCAAGCATTGGCGACGTCGCCCAAGCCGACTATCTGAAGAAGCCCTCTAGCAATGCCGACGGGGTCGGTCATCCCAAGGCGGCGAGGCCCATATGCGACGTTCTCGAGCACGGTCTTCCAAGGAAAAAGCGAGTGCTTTTGAAAAACAACCCCGCACTTCGCGGACGCGCCCCGCAACGGTTGGCCATCAAGATTCACTTGGCCGGCCGTCGGGCGCAGAAACCCTGCAAATACGTTCAGCAAAGTGGACTTGCCGCAACCGCTGGGGCCGAGCAAGGCCACAAATTCCCCGGCCGCGACAGAGAGCGATGCGTCCTGTACCGCGGGCCACGGCCGATTACCAAAATCGACCGTCACATGATCCAACTCAAGGCGCTTCAGGTTAGAGTGAAGATTTTCTTCTCTCGGATCTGAAACGCCTTGATTGATCAGATGCAGTTTGGGGGCGCTTTGCGCCGCGCCGCCAAAGGAACCGGAGTAGGCGCTTCGCGTCACCAGAATGCTCACTGCAAGCGTGGAGGTGTCGACTTAGGACCGTCCACACCAACATAGAACGAAGAAATAGTGCTATCGTTATCAGAGAATTTGACTTCTATCTTGTCGCGCTTCTCAAGCTGGAACGAACGGCTTACTCAGTTCTAAAACGCGTTCGGCTGATGCATACCAACCCTGCGGCGCATAACTGTCGTCATGCAAATAGAGGCGGACCCGAACCAGGCGCGATCCGGCCGTGAACGTGAAGTGGCGGCTCATCGGCGGACAGGTGACGAAAGAATGGTATTTCGAAAGCTGCGCGCAGTTGACAAAATTCGTCCCCCACTTGCGTTCGACATGACGACGTCCGTTGACGACATCGTCGGGGAAAGTATGCGTATGGCCCCCAAGCCAAATATCGACTGAACCTGGATTTCGTTCGAGATACGTTTCGAACTTCTGGGCCTTCGGCTCATCATCCACGAAATAGAGATAGGATGCACCTTCCGGCACGCCGTCGACACCGTGATACCGGCCATGACGGAAGCGGCCGTCCGGATAACGCGCTACGCCCTCGAAATCGCCCGACGCTACGGTGGTCTCGCGCAACATGTGGTGATGACAGCTGATAACGATCTCGCCGCGTGCGCGTTCGACTTTCTCCTTCCACCAGTCCCATGTTTCGCGGGTTACAGCGCCCGCCGGTGAACCTCCGCCAAATTCCTGCCGGCCTACCGGATACGGCAGATCGTTGCGGTCGCTCATCATCAAAAAATTGAGATTTCCAACCTTGAAAGAGTAGCGCTCCCAAGTACCTTCGATTGGGTACGGGCGGTACCGGATATCAACGTTCGAGCTGTCGGGGTTTTCGCCCAGCGGATCGATCCATTTCCGGAACCACCAGTTTTCAGGTTTCCCTTGGCTCGAAGCCGCGCTGCCGGGCGATGCATCGTGATTGCCCGCGACGGGATAAATCTGCTCGCGCTTGTGATGCTTCAGCACGCCCAACTGCCGCACGACTTCTCGGCCTTGTTCATCGCTCGGCAAATCCCAAAGCCCGGCATTGTCTCCGAGATCGAGCGCGATATCCCAACGAAACGGCGGGCCTCCGAGCTCTCCACCCTCCTCTGATTGCCGAAGTGCCGTAGCAAGGGTCTCCGGATAGCCCGCTGGTGGGATGAACCCCATGCCATTGCGGATAGCCGCGGATACCGCACGGTCTGTCGCGACATGCGCGTCCGAAAAGACCCAAAGATGGAATGTTTTGGCCTCACCATAGCCGGTGACCGAATCCGTCGTCATTGCTGTCTCCGCATATAAATGGGATGCACTCCCGCGCGCTCTCCGTTGGAAAGGGCGCTATGCCTGTTGCATCTTGAGAATTTGCCAGATGGAGACGAAGGCTTCCAAAGTCTCTGTTGAGTTGGACACCGCGCGCGTCGTCCAGCGCGGGTACATATAGTTCGAACCGAAATGGTCTACGAAGAATATTCGATATGCTTATGCTTCCCTGCTCAATTTCTACGGCGAGCGCATTACTGCAGTCGCATCATTTTCTCACTGTATAATTGCTTCGCAAAATAACTTTGTTCTCAATGCCTACCCCGTGTTCCACCTATGCGCCGTTCAATTTTGAAGCACGATCATGAAGGAGCGGGCTATGGTGGAAAATACAATCGTTGGTCGGCATGATCTTAGAAGTCAGACGCTTTCGCCTCTGGAATCCCTAGCTCAATCGATTGGCAACATCGCTCCGACTGCAACACCAACGCTCGTGATACCGCTGGTGTTTGGTCTCGGAGGAAATGCGACGTGGCTCATTTATCTGATCGCAACGATTGGGATCATCCTGGTCGCTTATAATGTCAATTCGTTCGCGCGCCGTATAGCCTCACCGGGATCCCTCTATGCCTACACAAAGACAGGACTTGGTCCGTGGGCAGGTCTCATCGCCGGATGGGCATTACTCGCCGCATATGTCGGAACCGGCGCCGCTGTAACCGGCGGTTTCACCAATTACACCAATGTTCTTCTCCACGATTTGTTGGGGGTTGAGATACCTCCGGTTTTCTTGATTGCAGCGGCGGTTTTAGGATCTTGGCTGCTCGCCTACCGGGACATTCAGCTTTCAACGCGCACGACCCTGGTTCTGGAGTTTGCTTCCGTCGGCCTCATCCTCTTCATCTTGATCGCCACGCTTATCAAAGCGCCGACACACATCGATACCGCGCAGCTTCATCTCGAAGGCGTAACGGCCGACCAAATCCGCCTCGGCCTGGTGCTCGCGCTTTTCAGCTTCGTTGGCTTTGAAAGCTCGGCGTCGCTCGGATCGGAAGCCAAAGACCCATTGCGCACTATTCCCGCCGCAATCATTCGCAGTGCGGTGTCCGTTGGTCTCTTCTTCGTCTTCGCTTCATACGTTCTCGTCTTGGGCTTCCATGGCAACGCCGAGACGCTGGACAAGAGCAGCGCCCCACTCCACGTCCTGGCGGACAAGTCCGGCTTTGGTGCTCTCAAGCACTTGATCGATCTGGGAGCTGCAATCAGCTTTTTCGCGTGCACTTTGGCGTCCATCAACGCTGGCGCACGAATTCTCTTTCAACTGGGGCGTCACGGCGTCTTTCATTCGTCCCTCGGAAGTGCGCACTCCACCAACCGAACACCGCATATCGCCATTACGCTCATAGCGGTCTTCACCTTTATTCCAGCCGCGGTTCTCGCAATAAGAGGTACAGCCGTATTTGACATTTTCGGCTGGATCGGATCGTTTGCATCGTACGGCTTCATACTGGCTTACATATTGGTATCCATAGCGGCCCCGGTGTATCTTTATCACCATCGCAAGCTCGGCATCGGTTCAACCTTGGCTGCGGCCGCCGCGATCGTTCTGCTGGTAATCGCTCTTGCGGGAAATCTTTATCCTTTGCCCGATGCACCTTATAGCTGGTTGCCGTACGCTTTTCTGGCGTACCTCGGTTTGGGCGCTCTCTGGTTCGCCATACTCCGCTTCACATCTCCTAGTTTCGCCGAGGACATCCGCAACAGCGAGAGCGCCGCTCAATTGCCTGTCAACGGAGGTGCGCCGAGTAGCGCTTAAATCCGAACGCCGCTAGCATTTACCGCAGTGAGTGCAGGCAATCGTCAGCACTCACTGCGATTCAACCAGGACCAAAGACATGACAATCACAGCCCTCAAAGATGCTCAGGCCTCATCCCAAAGCGAGAATAAACTTCTTCTCTCGGATCACGAGCGCGAGGCGTTGAAAGAACTTGTCCGCTATCCTTTGACGGCCGCGCTCTTTCAGCGCCGCTCGCGCCGATTTCTTCGCGGGGCGGAAATTCCTGATGGAACGCTCAAATATAAGTCCCGCTTCAAACCCGAACCGTTGTCCGAACTCGAACGGCTCCTCCTTGTTACGACTGTCGCGGGAAAAACGGGCTGGCACGAGAGCGTCACGAGGCACGATCGTTATGCACCTCACCTTTCGAATTATCCCGGCGCGGCTGGCGGGAGGACGTTTCCATCGGCGGCAGGATTCCACACTGCCGAAGTTTTCTTCACCGACGACAGCGGCACCTATATTTTTGAAACCCGCGATACGCCGGTGCCGGTCGAACGCGACGTTGAGGGTAACGTCGAGCTTGAGCGGCTGCTCGCGGCGCATAAATCGCAAATCCGCAAACTCTCGGACAAGCGTATTCATATCCCCAACCGCGAGCCCTATATGGAGGGGCATAACACGTGGGTCGGCAATGCGCGTGGCTCACTACTGGTCTTTCCGGTCGGCGATCTCGCACAGCATGTTCTGCTCAACATCGCTTTCTATGCGCAGAACGGCTTCACGATTTACGACGATATCAACAAACGAAAAATTCCCGGAATTGAAGAGTTCAGAGACATCGTCGATGTCGACAATCCCTATCCGCTTTCGTTCCTTGACCAATATTCGTTGGCGGAGCTTTCCGCCGAGCTGGCGATCGGCCCGTTCGCCGGGCAGCTACTATTGCAGGCGCTCGGTCTTGGCGGATGGATCTATGACGGCATCGACCGGCTGACGATTCTAGGCGCCAGCGGTGATCCTCAAGTTCCAGGCCTTGGCTTTCGATACGACACCGATCCGAGATGGCCTCAGCCAAACCCGACTGGTCTCGAAGGCGTCTTTACCGCATTTACGCCGCCGCACTACAAAGATCTCCGCGAAGCGGTCGAAGCGCTCGTCGTGCGCAAATTTGGCCCTGGCGGCCCCTTCAATCCCGAAACGCCGGGACCTTGGAAAGATAGCCCCACCGTACGCGCAAGCGCACAACTTCACGATGAACGCTTCAAGCGTCTCATCGCCTTACAGGCGCAGTACATGTACGACACGTTCGGAAAATTTCCGGCGACGGTCCCGTCGGTCTATATCCTGATGTACCTGCAGGCGCAGCATATCGATACCGAATACTATGATACGCTCTTCAAACTTGGCGCATACCTACCGACGCACGCACATCATCATGCGCGCTGGCACGACGGAGACCCGCAGGCATAACGTCGGCGTTCAAGGCCCTCGCACTTGAAGTTGCCATGTATGCAACCGCGAATTTCCTCTCAAGCTTCAAAACGGTCCTCTCGCTTAGCCGAGTGATCGAGAACAGTTCTGTGTGGCAGCGCGTCCGATGAACTCAAGCTGAAAGCATTTCGAGATTTCTGCTTTGACTGCCGTTGCCTTTCTTGCTGAACGTTTGCGCGAGCAGCGCAATGCTACAGCGCGCTTCTATCGCGCCCGGCTAGCCTTCACCACACAGCGGAGAAATACCAAGATGCAGAATAGTCGGGGCCGCATTGATCGGCGCGCTTTGCTGGCCGGCACAAGCGCGGGCACACTCTCGTTACTGATGCCTCGAGCGAACGCTTTTTCTGCAGACAGTCCAACGATTACCCCGCCGGCACTGGACGCGCTGGAGATTCGTGTCGTCACCGACGGACTGTCCTATGCGCTCGCCAAAAGCGGTAAGGAAGGGGATGTCGAAGTTATCAGACCTGGACATTTTCTATCGGAAAACGCCCCTCCTCATAAGGCGCTGATCGGGGAGTTTGGGTTGTCGCTGTACGCTGAGTCGCGACAGAGAGAACAAGTTCAACGAGTGTTGGTCGATTTTGGGTACACGTCAGACGCACTGAATAACAATCTCGACCTGCTAGGCATCGATGTCGCTCAGATCGATGCACTGGTGCTCAGTCATGGGCATTATGATCACTTCGGTGGACTCGACGGGTTTTTGGAAAAGAACAAGAATGTTCTAAAGTTTGACATCCCGTTGTATTTGGGTGACGCGGAAGTGTTCTGCGCCCGGCGGTATGTTCGTAACGGCAAGAATTACGGCGTGATTGACCGTGTTGCTCTATCTGCTAGCCCAGTTCGCGCTGTGTCATCTGATGCGCCGACTTTGATAGCTAACCATGCGCTGAGTACTGGACAGATACCTCAATCGGGTTTTGAAAAGGTGCTTTCACCTACGCAGTTCGAGGTTGGACTTGACAGTGCCCGCAACGGCTGTCCAGCCGGGCAATTGCCCGCTTCCCTTCGCGGCGATGGCGCGCATCCCGACGATTTCCACCATGAGATCGCTACCGCCTATCACGTTCGCGATAAGGGCTTGGTCGTCCTGACGTCGTGCGGCCACCGGGGAGTTCTTAATTCTATACGCCAAGCGCAGAAAATCTCGGGCATCAAGCAAGTGCATGCTGTGATTGGAGGATTTCATCTGGCGCCCCATAACGCCGCCTACGTCGAAGAGACGTTGGACGGGTTACTGAATCTGGATGTGGCGCATATCATACCGCTGCATTGCAGTGGCGAGGCGTTCTACGAGCGCGCGCGTGCCCGAGCGCCTGAGAGGCTTATCCGTGCCTACGTCGGCACCACTTTGAAATTCACCGCCTGAGGCTGTACGTGGCCTCCGCCGCTGTTGCTGGGACAGCCGAGAGTTTGAACTAAGAGAGTTTGCGGCTCATCGTATCGAAAGTCACGCTGCTGTCTTGAAGTTATTGGCGTCTCCGTTTGACGGTGCGACGCTTAATCTCCTCGTATTCGCTCCGGCCGAAGTGGGCACAAGCCGCGATCCGATTGGTGAGGTCGCTCATTGCCGCCGGACTCAGGCTAACTCCTTTTCGGAACCAGGCGCGACGTTCCTTCTCAGGAACGACGCTGGCGCTTGCGTGGTAGCCTGGCTGCGATAGCTGCTGTACTGGAAAGCATCCCATGGGTCGTCAATTACATCTCGGCGCCTTCATGCGTCCCGTCACCATTCACACCGGCGCATGGCGCTATCCTGGGGCATATCCCGATGCCAATTTCAACTTCGGGCACCTACAGCGTTTCGCTCAAAGACTTGAAGCGGCGAAGTTCGATGCCTTTTTCATGGCCGATCATCTTGCCGTTCTAAATATGCCGATAGCCGCTTTGAAGCGCAGCCACACGGTGACTTCGTTCGAACCCTTCACGCTACTCTCGGCACTCGCCGCCTCCACGACGCGCATCGGCCTCGTCGCGACTGCGTCTACGACGTTTGATGAGCCGTTTCACATCGCCCGCCGGTTCGCGTCGCTCGATCACATCAGCGGCGGCCGTGCTGGTTGGAACATCGTAACGACGGCTAATCCTGAGGCGGCTCTCAACTTCGGCTACGACTCGGAGCTCGATCACGATGCCCGTTACGTTCGCGCGCGCGAATTCTTCGATGTCGTGACCGGCCTTTGGGATAGTTTTGCCGACGATGCCTTCATCCGTGATATCGAGACCGGAATTTTCTTCGACCCGGAACGCCTCCATGTCCTCAACCATAAAGGCCCCGAGCTTTCGGTACGCGGGCCCCTCAACATTGCGCGACCCATTCAAGGCTGGCCAGTCATCGTGCAGGCTGGCGCATCCGAGGCCGGCCGTCAGCTCGCCGCCGAAACGGCCGAAGTCGTCTTCGGTGCGGAATCAAACCTCGCGGCAGGACAGCGCTTTTACGCCGACATCAAATCCCGCATGGAAAAAATCGGCCGCGCCCCCGACAGTCTGAAGATTCTCCCTGCTGCGTTCATAGTTGTTGGAGATACTGTCGAGGAAGCGCAGGCGAAGAGGGCTCATCTCGACAGTCTCGTTCATTACGACAGCGGGATTGGATCGCTCAACAGCCAGCTCGGCTATGACGTCTCGGGTTTCGATCCAGACGGCCCGTTACCGGAGATCCCGGAGACAAACGCAAGCCGGAGTACGCGTCAACGCCTCGTAGATGCCGCGCGGGCGAAGAATCTCACCATCCGTCAGTTGGCGCAAAAGGCCGGAAGCTATGCCGGCCTTGCATTCGTCGGTACTCCCGACACGATTGCCACACAAATGGAGGAGTGGCTTGAAGGGAGAGGCTCCGACGGCTTCAATGTGCTTTTCCCTTGGGTTCCAGGTGGCCTCGATGACGTCGTCGATCGCGTGATCCCGGAGTTGCAGCGACGCGGATTGTTTCGCCGCGACTACGAGGGTACGACGCTGCGCGAACATCTGAAACTCCGTCGACCCGAAAACAGCTGCTTTAATGCGCAGCGACGCGCACATGCCGGCTGATTTACGATTATTCATAATTTGGGTTACGGCGCCCACTTGGCAAAAATGCTTTGCAGGATTTCTTCGTTAGGGTCTGAGAGCGTCGAGCTATAGCTTTTCTAGACACGTTTTTCGCTCAGATAACAGCCTCTCAGGTTTGACATTGGAAGTTTCACCATGATCGGTATTCGCGTGGTCAGGCCGCAACGTTTCGCAGCCTTCTTGATTTTGTCGGCGCTCGTTGCGTCGGCTCATGCTCCTCCATCCGCCGCGACGGAGAGATGGGAGACGCTACCGCCTACGCCAGCGCCCATTTCGTCCGACCGCAGCGGAACGATCGAAGCGAACGGCATCCGTCTACATTATGCCATTTACGGCAAAGGATCGCCGGTCGTGTTCTTACATGGCGGGCTCGCGAACACTGACTATTGGGGACTTCAGGTTCCCGCTGTTGCGGCCCATCACACCGTCATCTTGATCGACAGCAGAGGCCATGGGCGCAGCACGCGCGACAGTCGCCCCTATGGCTACGATTTAATGGCAGACGATGTCGTCGCGGTGCTCGATGTCTTGAAAATACAGAAAGCTGACATCGTCGGCTGGAGCGATGGCGGCATCATCGGCATCGATCTTGCGCTGAGACATAAGGATCGCGTCGGTAAAGTCTTTGCGTTCGCAGCCAATACGGTGACTTCCGGCGTCAAGGAGGGGGTCGAGAAGAACCCGACCTTTGCGGCCTACATCGAGCGCGCGGGAAAAGAGTACGAAGTCCATTCGGCGACGCCGAAAGAATACAACGCCTTCGTCGATCAGATCAGCAAAATGTGGGCGGAACAGCCGAACTGGACCGACGCGCAGCTCAAGACGATCGATACCCCGATCCTCGTCGTTGACGGAGACCACGACGAGGCGATCAAGCGCGAGAACACTGAATACATTGCGGCAACAATCCCGCATGCTGGTCTCCTGATCCTGCCGAATGCCAGCCACTTTGCGTTCCTCCAGGATCCGGAACATTTCAACTTTGCGATCCTGCATTTCCTCGGAGACGAATAGCCGTTCTTGCCCGGTCTTCGTTATGCGGCTCGGCAAAGACGCGGCGGCTTAAGGCTTCAAAGGTCCAACTTTGTAATCCGGCTCGGTAGCAACGAGCCGGAACGCTCGAGAACCGGATAGGCGGCAGCGGCGACGATATGGCTGTTCAAGAGCTTCATGTCGCGCATCAGGTCGAGATGAAGTGCCGTCGCCTGGACTTTGTCGAGTTGTCCAATCCGCATCGTTTCGACGTGGGCAATCGTCGCTCGAGCCTCAGCATCCCTGAACGCCACCTTTTCGTTAGCCAGAAGGTGGGCCGTCCGCGGATCGTCAGTCATGAATAGGGACGCCGCCATGCCGACGTTGGCGCAAAGCCGTTCAATCACCGCGATAAGGTCCGCCTGATCTTCCTTGCTGAAGACAAGACCTCTCTTCATGCGCTTGGCAAGGTGAGGCAGCAGGCTTCGATCGATGACGTCGCCGGCCTGCTCGATGTTCATCACAAACGTGATGATTTCGTTGAGCCGGCGATGGTCGGCTTCGTTGAGCTCGTCCGGATCGATCGAGGTCAAATAGGTTTTGATAGCCGTATTCAGGTGGTCGATGACGTCGTCGCGTCGGCGGGTTTCGACCATGACTCTGCGATTGCCCGTAACCATTACCTCTTTCGCCCCTTGAAGCATCTGTGTCAGTACGTCGGCGAGGCGCAGCGCTTCACGCGAGCCGGCACCGAGCGCGACGATCGGGGTCTCTTTTGCGGCAGGATCCAGATAGCGCGGGCGCGCTGGATCTTCCGGATCCTCGCGCTTCGGCAGCCAGCGTTCAAGCAGGGCGGCGTATTGCGCGAGGAACGGCAAGAACGCGGCCGCGATCGCGAGATTGAAGAATGTGTGGAAGTTGGCCACAGCCCTGGCGTTGTCGGGCTCAAACCTCACCATCAGGTTTCCGAGCGGTTCCAACAGCGCCAGTGCGACCACACCGCCGATGGCTCTCGTTAGGAGATTGCCCACGGGAAGTCGCTTCGCCGCCAGATCATCGCTTGCGGGCGTCTCAAGCAGAGGGTTGAGCGCCGTACCGAGGTTCGCTCCAATTACAAGCGCGAACGCCGCGTTGGGCGGCACAGCGTCTTTGGCGGCGAGCGACATGATAAGCAACACAACGGCAATACTCGAATGCGCGGCCCACGCGAGAAATGCGCCGAGCAGGACATCGAGCCAGTAACTTGTCGCGACGGCCCCCAACAGCATTCGCAAGCTCGGCGCATCCTCGTAATCAGTCATCAGAAGGAGCAACTGGTGCAGCGCGAGCAATATAAGCCCGAAACCGATAAACAGGCGGCCCAGGTCGTGCACCAGTATGGTCGTATCCCTCCGAAACATCACGACGCCAACAAGGATCAGTGCCGGCGCCAAGGCAGCGACGTTGAAGGAAAGAAGCTGAACGATCAGCGTCGTTCCGACGTTTGCACCGAGCATCACAGCAAGAGCGGGGACAAGCTCGACGAGGCCACCGGCGGTGAAGCCCGCGGTCATCATGCCCGTCGCCGTGCTACTCTGGAGGAGCGCGGTTACGCCGAGGCCTGCGACAAAAGCCCGAAAGCGGTTGCGCAGAGCGCTGCCCAGAATCGCACGAAGGTTCGCGCCAAAGGCTCGCTGAACGCCTGTCTGTACCATGTGCGTTCCCCACAGGAGAAGCGCAATGAAGCCTGCCAACTCAATCAGGGAATTCGGAGATAACATGGCAAATAATTTTTCCAATTTCTTGCAGCGAACGGGAGGGTGCAGTCACGGCCCCTATCACACAATCGCGATGTCGAACTCGAAATATTCGACCTAGGCCGGTCGCGCGCAAGATGGCAAACATTCAAACAATGTCAGTTGTCGCGCGCCCGATACTGCAATCTCATAGCTTATTGGGACTTTGCCCAAACTCGATCGGACGGGGCGATCTTTCGATGTTCCAAAAGTGAGCTATCCAAGGCGGCAAGCACTTTTCTTTTTTCCTCGCCAAACCGAGCCGAAATACGGTCCCGTGGCCTTTCCAAACGCACTTCAAAAATTGTAGCAACGCGACCGGGATGGGGTTTCAGGACAAAGAGGCGGCTTCCAAGCGCAACTGCTTCTTCAATATCATGAGTAACGATCACCAGCGTTAGTTTGCTTCCTGCCCAAAGCTCGAGCAAATGTTCCTGAAGTTCCACACGTGTGAAAGCATCAAGCGCCGAAAATGGTTCATCGAGCAACAAAACCGTCGGCTGCATGACAAGAGCTCGAGCGATCGACACACGCTGGCTTTGACCGCCGGAAAGTTCGCGCGGCCACCGTTGGCCGTAGTCGAGAAGCCCGACGCGTTCCAAGACGGTATCGATGCGATCCCGCCGCTCATTTGAACGAAGATGAGACAGTCCGAAGCCCACGTTTTGCCGAACCGTCAACCAAGGCATGAGACGAGGCTCCTGAAAAATCACCCCTACCGCTGGATGTGGTGAATTGAGTTCTTTGCCGTCAATCCATACAGTACCAGTCGAAGGACGATCTAAACCCGCCAGAAGACGAAGCAGGGTGCTCTTACCGCATCCGGAGCTACCGACGATTGACGCGATTTCTCCATCCCCTATCTGCAGGGACACGTCCTGGAGGGCAACGAACCCACCGGGATAGGTTTTTCCCAATTTTTGCGTCTTAAGCATTTCTCAGCTGCCGTTGTTGGCAAGCGTGTCCTGCCAGCGCAAGAAAGGAGCCGTCCCGGCCAACAACAACCAGTCGGATATTTTTCCTAGCACCGCAAAGACCAATGTCGCCGCCACAATCTGCTGCGGCTTTCCAAGTTGCTGGCCGTCGACCAGGAGATAACCCAGGCCTTCCGACGCGCCCATAAATTCCGCTGCCACGACGAACATCCAGCCTAGTCCCAGGCCGCCGCGAAGCGCGACGACATAAGCAGGCAAAATCGAAGGAAGAAGCACGCGGCGGGTGAGGGCAAGCGGGGATAAACGAAAAATCCGCCCAACTTCCACAATCTTGCGATCAACGGAGGCGATAGCGCCAAGTACGCCGAGATAGACGGGGAAGAACACGCCGACCGCGATCAAAATGATCTTAGAACTCTCAAAAATTCCGAACCACAAAATGAAAAGCGGGACCCATGCAATCGACGGGATCGCCCTAAGCGCTTGCAAGGTCGGGTCGGCGATCCGACGTAGGACAACCGAATAGCCAACCGCCGCGCCGAACAGTGTACCCGCAAGCGCGCCGGCGCCGAAACCGACGAAAACGCGCAAGCTGGTCGCCACTATATGAGTCCACAACTCTCCACTGCGGCCCAGTTCCCAGAGTGTCTCGAATATTTTGGAAGGTGGCGGCACCAAGCGGCCTTCGACGAGACCGGCTAGCACGGCCAACTCCCATCCGACGCCGAGAACGACGGGGAGCACTAACCCCCAGAGCGGCGTGGATAGGCTTCGCGCCCACCCGACGCCCGGCTTCAAAATGCGCTGATCCTGCTGGAGCCGAATCTCGCGCTGCTCAAGAGCTGCCATGGAACTCAATTGGAAGCGGTCGAATACTTCGAGTCGATCAACGCATCTGTGGCAGCAACCACGTCGACATCCGGCTTAATCACGCCCGCCTTCTGCAGCGCAAGACCCGCAGCGACTATCGTCTCCTTTTGGGGCGGTCCGATTTTCGAGAAGGTAAGGTCCGTCCGCTCACCGAGTTGCTGGGCGATGACCGCATCGGGAAGCTTCGTCGCAGTTACGAGCAGCTTCTGCAATTCCGCTGGGTGGGCTAGCGACCACTCACGAGCCTTCTCGTAGGCCGCAAGGACGCGTTTCACGAGATCTGGATGCTCCTTGGCGAAGGCTTCGCGGACGTTGAGAATACCCCACGTATTCGCAGCGCGATTCCGATAGAAGAGCTTCGCGCCATTTTCGATCTCTGCGGATGCCATCAACGGGTCAAGCCCTGCCCAAGCATCGACGTCACCGCGAATAAGCGCTGCTTTGCCGTCTCCGTGTTGAAGCACTACGACGGTTACGTCTTTTTCGGTTAGGCCCGCCCCTTGCAGAGCTCGGATGAGAAAGATGTGAGGATCGGTGCCTCGCGTTACCGCAACGCGCTTACCTTTGAGATCGGCGACCGTGTTAATGCCTGTGTCCGGCCGCGTGACGAGCGCGGTCCATTCGGGCCTCGAATAAACGTAGATGGACTTGATCGGATTACCATTGATCCGACCGATGAGCGCTGCCGCCCCTGCGGTAGAGCCAAAATCAAGCGAACTCGCGTTCAGGAACTCGAGTGCTTTGTTGGACCCAAGTGATTGGACCCATCGTACGGTGATGCCATCCTTTTCGAATTCTTTTTCAAGTATTCCATTGTCTTTGATCGCCAGGGAAACGGGATTATAGGTCGCCCAGTCAATTTTGATTTCCGACACTTTGTCGGCGGCGTGAGCAGCTGTAGCCAAGATCAAGAAAAATCCGAAAGCTGTCCATGCTTTCGCGCGGCGCAGAAACGTCATTGCAAAATTCCCCTAATTCATTCGAGGGACATTCTTAAGCGGGCGCAAATGCATAGAAACGAAGAACATGTGAAGAGGATATTCACTTTGAAAAGCGCAACGGATTTCTGCTCAATCTTTTGCATCTTCTGGCCAACTCGCCAGTCGCTCTTGAGACCTAACTGACTGTCTCGGCTTTAACGGATGCACAAGGCCGAATCCGCCAGTGAGGCGGGCCATCCCGATTACCGCAGCCGCGATTCATTTTGCAGATTTTGCGTAGCTGGGCACACACGCGTTGCCACCAAGCAACCCAATCTCGACGGCGAGGCGAACATCGCTTCGAGACCTGAGGCCTATTGCCGACGACTAGCTCAGCCGTTGTCCCGCCGATGGGCTTTCTAGGCTTTCGCCGGACTGGCGAGCCCGCGCTCTGTTGAGAATTGGATCTTCAGCAGAGGCGCCTACCGTCAAAGGCTGAGCGCCACTCGGAGACCGACGTTCGTCATACGATTGTGCTCATTCGCCCAGCGCCGCTGGGCACAACGCAAGACGTCGGCGTCGCCGCTCCACGAGCCGCCTCGCAAAATCCGTCGATCGGAATGCTCTGCGGTCCAAGCCGATCCGTTTGACGGAGCTCCCACATAATTGGGATGCCAGCTGTCCGCGCACCACTCCCACACGTTACCGAGTTGGTCGCAAACACCCCAAGGGTTTGCGGTTGAGCTGGAAACGGAATCTGTTCCGTTTCGGACTTGGTCAAATGCACTATCGCGTGCCGCGACGTCGTGGTCATAGCGGGCAAAGCTGTTCGAAATATCCGAGCCCCACCAATAAGCGGTCGTGGTGCCAGCCCGAGCAACGTACTCCCACTCCGCTTCACTTGGCAGGCGATAACGGCGACCCGTCAACGCGGTCAACCATTCAACGTAGCGAGATGCATCTTCAAAGTTCACGCACGTGACGGGATGCGTGTCACCTTGAGGAAATCCGGGACAATCCCACCTCGCGGATTCAAGATGCTCCATTCCATAGCCGTTCCACTCAAACGCTCCGGGTATCCATTCGCCGATAGTTTGCGCGAACTGCGCGAATTCCCTGCATGTCACCGGAAAAACCCCGATTGCAAAGGGCTTCTCGAAAACGACTTCATGCCTCGGGCCTTCGTTCACTCCTCGGAACGACTCCTCCTCTGGAGAGCCCATGACGAATCGACCAGCGGGAACGACGCGCATCAGCGGCGACCAATCGTAATCGCGAAATATGTCCTCGGTTATCGGGGAGGTTTCTGTGCGTCTCCTCCCGCTCCGAAGATCCGATTGAGGCGCTATCTCGGCGCGATCGGCAAACCGATATTCGGCATACGCCGCTCCAGTACGAATAAGTCTGGCAGTGGACTCGTGTTGTTGAATGCCGACCATTTCACACTCGCATTGATCGCGCTGGTGCTTGCGAGACTATGTCTCTACGGGCCCCGTCCAAACAAAAAATCGCTCATAAGCTTTTTAGAGCATCACACGAGCACCAAAACGGCGGAAGGCGCATGGGGTTCTGGTCTGCCACGAAAAGGAATAAGCAAGCGACGCATATCGACCGCAAAAAAACTTCGTAGACGATGGTCTCTCCAGACTGCAGCCTCAGCCGCCATTAGGGAACAAAAAAAACTTTGCTGAGGGGATTATGGATCGCAGGCGTTTTCTAGCCGTCGGCTTGGCGACGGCGCTGGTTGCAGGGCCGATAAGCCACCGTCTTCACGCGGAACCACAACACGAAGTCCGTATCGGATATCAAAAGAACGGTATTCTCGTCATCGCTCGCCAACAGGGCATTCTCGAACGACGCCTGGCGAAGCTCAACGCAACGGTCAAATGGGTCGAGTTCAGCTCGGGGCCGCCGTTGCTGGAGGCGCTCGGAGCCGGAAGTATCGATCTCGGCCAGGTCGGGGATGCTCCGCCAATTTTCGCACAGGCTGCGGGCGCAAACCTCGTTTACGTTGCCGGTCAGGCGATTACCAACGGCCAAGGCATCCTTGTCAAAGCGAACTCGCCAATACATACCCTCGCTGATCTCAAGGGCAAACGAATAACCTTCACCAAAGGGTCCAGTGCCCACACGGTGGTGTTGCTCGCACTCGAGAAGGCAGGTCTCACCTATGGCGATATTAAACCTGTCTATCTCAGCCCACCTGACGCCGCCGCGGCCTTCGGAAACGACAGCGTCGACGCCTGGACGGTCTGGGATCCGTTCTTTGCGGTTGGCGAAGTCAAGTATGGCGGCCGGATTCTCGTGAAGCCTTCGGATCTCGCCACGACGAATTCTTTCTACATCGCCAACAAAGCCTTTGCCAAAGACAACGCTGAGCTATTACGCGCAGCGCTCGATGGACTGGACGAAACCGCGAAGTGGGCCGACGATCACCGTTCTGATGTAGCAAAGTCTCTCGCAGCAGTAACGGGGCTTGACCTTCATACCCAGACGATTGCCGCAAACCGGTCGACGTTTGCGGTCGGAAAAATTTCGGAAGACATCATTGAATCGCAACAGCGTCTCGCTGATCGCTTCCTGAAGCTTGGCCTCATACCGAGGCCGATCGTCGTAAAAGACACCGTTTGGAATGCACCACAATCCTGAACGCGAATACGAGGACGCACATTTCCTGATGTGGTCCGGCCGTTCGCGTTTGGAAGAAAGCACTTCTTTTAAGGAGAGAGAGAATGGAATTTACCCGTCGGACATTTGGATTGGCGATCATGGGCGCGATAGCACTCAACATCGCAAGCCCCGTCGCACGTGCCGAAGACAAGGTTATCCGCATTGGATATCAGAAGTACGGAAACGCGATCCTTCTGAAGGCCAAAGGGACGCTTGAGCCAAAACTCGCAGCCATTGGCTATAAAGTCACCTGGACTGAGTTCCCCTTCGGACCGCCGTTGCTCGAGGCGATCAATGCGGGTGCAATTGACTTCGGCCACACCGGCGAAGCGCCACCCGTGTTCGCTCAAGCCGCGGGAAGTTCGATTGTGTACATCGCGAACGAACCCCCAGCGCCCGATGGCGAGGCCATCCTCGTCCCGAAGGACAGCCCGATCAAATCGGTCGCCGAGCTGAAAGGCAAGAAAGTCGCCTACGCCAAGGGATCCAACTCGAATTATTTCGCGGTCAAGGCTTTAGAGAAGGCCGGTATCAAGTACGGCGAGTTCGAACCCGTCCATCTTGCGCCGGCAGATGCGCGCGCTGCGTTCGAAAGCGGAAAGGTCGACGCCTGGGCTATTTGGGATCCCTACTATGCGTCGGCTGAAGCTGCGGGTAATGCGCGCGTCCTCACCACCGGCAAGGGCATCGTCTCAAACCACCAGTTCTTCCTTGCGAGCAAGGCATACGCGGATGCCAACGCTAAGGCGATCGACGTCGTGTTGCACGAATTGAAAGCAGTCGACGACTGGGTGAAATCCAATCCAAAAGCAGCGGCAGACCAGTTAAGCCCGCCGATCGGCATTCCTGCGCCCGTCCTTGAAGCCGCACTTGTGCGCCAGTCCTATGGGATCAAGCCGCTCGACGATGCCGTCATTGCAGAACAGCAAAGCATTGCGGATCAGTTCCATGCTCTTGGTCTACTGCCAAAGGCGATCAAGGTGAATGAAATCGTCTGGAGAGCAGGTTCATGAGCTCGTCCAATGCCGAAGGGATCAATGTCCTTTGGTTTTTACCGACGCACGGAGACGGCCGCTTCCTTGGCACTGCCTTGGGCGGCCGCGGCGTCGACCTCAAATACCTACGCCAAATTGCGCAGGCCGCGGACGATCTCGGTTATTACGGAGTGCTCATTCCAACGGGCCGCAGCTGTGAGGACTCCTGGATTGTAGCATCGGCGCTCGCACCGTTGACCGAGCGCCTGCACTTTCTCGTGGCCGCACGGCCTGGCCTCGTATCTGCTGCAGTGGCCGCCCGAATGGCGGCAACGCTTGATCGAATTTCCAACGGTCGCGTACTTATCAACGTCGTGACCGGCGGCGACCCTGTCGAAAACAAAGGCGACGGTTTGTTTCTCGATCACACGGAACGTTACGAGGTGACCGAGGAATTTCTCGACGTTTTCAAGGCTCTCCTCGCGGGCGAGACCGTCAACTACTCGGGCAAGCACCTCAAATTCGAGGACAGCCGACTGCTTTTTCCTCCCGTGCAGGAGGGAGGGCTTCCTATTTATTTCGGTGGCTCATCGGCTCCTGCCGTCGACGTTGCGGCTCGTAGCGCGGATGTCGTTCTAACGTGGGGTGAGCCACCAAAGGACGTCGCGAATAAGATAGCGTTGTTCAAAGCCGCGGCAGGGGCAAAGGGGCGAACTGTTCGATTTGGCATCCGTCTCCATGTCATCGTCAGAGATACCGCCGCCGAGGCTTGGAAAGCCGCTGACGAGCTTATTTCGCACGTCAGCGACGAGACAATCGCCGCCGCGCAGAAGATTTTTTCTCGCCTCGATTCCGTCGGCCAGCAGCGGATGCTCGCGCTCCATCAGGGACAGCGGGGCAACCTCGAAGTCAGTCCCAATCTCTGGGCAGGCGTCGGCCTCGTTCGCGGAGGGGCTGGCACTGCACTTGTCGGAGATCCAGAAACAGTTGCTGCACGTATCAAGGAGTATCGAGATCTAGGCATCGAGACATTCATCCTGTCGGGCTACCCACATCTCGAAGAGGCCTATCGCTTTACCGAACTGGTCTTCCCGCTCCTTCCCTTGACTCATGCGCGGCATGTCGAACGGGGCACGGTCAATACAGGACCGTTCGGGGAGACAATTGCCAACGACATTCGTCCAAGTGCACTCAAGCAAGCATCGCAATCATGAGCATTTGGCGACGTGGTGGCTCGTGGTGGCGCGACGTCCTTTGGCCCTGGGCACTTCCCGTAGCGTTATTGATAACTTGGGAGGGTGCATGCCGGGCCGGCCTCATATCAAACCGCATTCTCCCTGCGCCGTCGGACGTCGCGCTCGCCGGATGGCACCTATCGCGAACCGGTGAGCTTTGGAGCAATATGGCGGTGAGTTTTCTGCGCGCCATGACCGGTCTTGCGATCGGTGGATCGCTCGGATTTTTTTTCGGTTTGGCCAATGGCTTGTCGCGAAATTCCGAGAAGACAACGGATACGCTACTTCAAATGGTGCGGAACGTTCCTCATCTGGCATTGATTCCGCTGGTCATCCTTTGGTTCGGCATCGGCGAGACAGCAAAAATCTTTCTTGTCGTCCTTGGCGTTTTCTTTCCGATTTACATCAACACACTTCACGGCATCCGCACCGTCGATCCGCAACTCATCGAGATGGGCCGTGTCTACGGAATGACCAACACCGAGCTTTTCTCGCGGGTCATCCTTCCGGGCGCGTTGCCATCAATTTTTGTCGGTCTGCGCTATGCGCTTGGCTTCATGTGGCTGACACTGATTGTCGCCGAAACCATCGCCGCCTCATCCGGTATCGGTTACATGGCGATGCAGGCTCGCGAATTTTTGCTGGTCGATGTCGTCGTCCTCAGTATCCTGATTTACGCGTTGCTAGGCAAAGTTGCCGATGGCGCCGCGCGTTTTCTCGAACGGACTTTCCTCAGCTGGCATCCGTCCTTTCAAGCAACGCCACACGAGTGACCATGATGGATTCGATACGCTTGGCTGACGACGACGCCATAGTAAATTGGACGGCCTCTCATCGTGACGCCGTGTCTTACGTCCCTGGCCTCAGTCTGACAGTGCGGAATCTTCGCATATCCTTCAAAGACCGCGAAGTTCTGAACGGACTGAATTTCCATATCCCGGCGGGTCAGTTTGTTGCCATTGTCGGCAAGAGCGGATGTGGAAAGAGCACCCTTCTCCGATTGATTGTCGGCCTCGATCGGCCCTCAGGTGGCGAATTCTGGTTCGGAGCAGATTCGAAGGCGGCGTGGGATGAACACACCGTCCGCGTCATGTTCCAAGAACCTCGTCTGCTCCCTTGGGCGCGCGTCATTTCCAATGTTGAGGTTGGACTAGGTCGCGATCGGCGTTCGTCCGGCGCGCGAGAGCTGGCTCTTGCCACCCTTCAAAAAGTCGGCCTCGGGGACCGCCGAGAAGAATGGCCGTCGGTACTCTCCGGAGGACAACGCCAGCGGGTTGCTCTTGCTCGCGCACTCGTCTCCCGGCCTCAGATCCTGGCGCTCGACGAGCCGCTGGGTGCGCTCGATGCGCTGACGCGGATCTCTATGCAGAAACTGCTCGAGCATGTGTGGCGCGACCAAGGATTCACCGCCTTGCTAGTGACTCATGACGTCGCCGAAGCGATCACGCTTGCTGATCGTGTACTGCTCATTGAAAACGGCACCGTCAAGCTCGATCTTACGGTCGATATACCGCGACCTCGCTCTCGCGGATCGGTCGAAGTCGGCAAGCTGGAGAGCCGAATCCTCGATGAGCTGTTTCAGGAAGTGCGTGCGGGTGAGGACGCATAGCGCCGCGAATTTTTCGCTTTGCGTGCATTTTCGGTACGCTGCGCCGTATTCCTTCGGCAACAATTTCTCAGCAAATAAATTGCCTACTGTTTTGGCTTGTTGCCTTTCGCATCTATTCGGACAGCATAGTCAGAACCAAAAGAAATATCCATATTATGATATGCGCAGGTGCTCGCCGACATTCGAGTACGAGGGCGAGAATTGCTGGAATATTTGCCTCAATTGATATCCGAAATTGGCTATTCCGCGATATTGCCATGACAGAAAGTAATTTGCTCTGGGTATCGCACCATTCGTCGCGTTCTTATGAGCACTCGTTTGCTAATCGTCGGAAATAATCTCATTTCATATCCGAATTCCAATCAGCTTTAGTCCGCTTCCGTCGGAACTTCATTTAGGCACGGCGCTGCTCTGGGGGAGTCAGTCGTGTCCGCCGATCCCAGTCGTCTGCGTTCGCGCGGCCGGATCGTCGGCGATGAGGGAACCGAGTCATTTTTTTACTGTGGAGGTACCGGGAATGCTCGGGGGGACTAACAGAGCGAATATTGCACTCTGGCTCGCATTTGCAGGCGTTACTATTCCAAGTATCGGGACGGCGCAGGCCGCAGATCTTGGAGGTGATTGCTGCGCGGATCTAGAGGAGCGCGTTGCCGAACTTGAGGCAACGACCGCCCGCAAGGGAAACCGAAAAGTCTCTCTGACAGTGTCTGGCTTCATTAACGAAGCGCTACTGGTCTGGGATGACGGTAGAGAGCGTAATGCATACGTCGTCACGAACGAGACAGCACAGGATCGCGTCCGATTTCTCGGCGAAGCGCAGATTGCGAAGGGCTGGAGTGCTGGATATTTACTGGAACTCGGCATCCGTGGCGCTCGCGAAGATAGATCTTCGCAGGCTGGCCCATCATCTGACAATGGCGTATCTGTCCGGCACAGCACTTGGTACTTGAGCGGGAAAGAGTACGGCAAAGTCTGGGTCGGTCAGACCTCTGATGCCGCCGACGGCATTACTGAAATCAACCTCGCCAACACCAACCACTTTGCCTACACGAACAGCTGGGGCAACACTTTCGGCGATGGAGGCAATAGCTCCGGCTTCCTGATTCGCCGAAGAGATGGCGTTCTTTCCGGCGATCGCTGGGGTGCTTTCGTTGCACCGGGCGCTCAACAGTCTGCACCAGGTGAAGGCCATCGTTTCAACGTCGTCAAATATGATTCACCGACGATCGCCGGCTTCACAGCGTCGGCCGCCTGGGGTGAAGACGATCGATGGAACATCGCGCTACGTTACAAAGGCGAATTTTCCGGCTTTGAGCTTGCGGGTGGTGCCGCTTACACGGAATCCAATGATTTCACGACTCCTACTCACGTATCGTCCGTTAACCGCGGTGTCGGTCCCACGAGTGAAGTCGGGCTTAGCGGCTCAATTTTGCATACTGAGACCGGCCTCTATGCGTCTGGCGCCTGGGGTCGTTTGCACGACGCAGGACTTGATGACCTCTATCGTAGCAACGGCGTAACCGGAGACGTGGACGAAGATACCAGCTTCTGGACACTTCAGGCGGGTATCCAACGCAAGTTCATCCCGCTCGGGGCGACGACGTTCTTCGGAGAATATTTCCAGCTGGATCGGGGAGCAGGATTCCAAAGTTCAACAGCTCCACTTAGCGTGGCCTCGCTGTTCTCAAATCCGACCGGCGGTACTGCCGCCAACTTTGTCTCCAGTTCGGAACTTCGCGGCTGGAGCATTGGCCTCAATCAAAATCTGAGCGGCGTTGTCGACGTCTACCTTGACTACAAACACGTCGATATCGACGTCACCGCGGTGAACGGCAGAACGGCCAACACAGACCCGATCCAATTCTTCACCGCCGGTGCACAGATCAAGTTCTGATCGTAAAGGATAAGACCTCTTTCGACCCCGTCTGTAGGTGATTTTCCTGATGCGATCTGACAGCGAGGGCCGCGTCCTGATGAGGGTGCGGCCCTCGAACTATCAGCGCCAAACGCATCAACTACCGTTCTCACGCATCGTGTCCCAAAAATCGACTGTTGCTTCTCTTAGCGTATTTTTGCAGTCACCTTCGCAGTCGATCCGCGTTCCATGATGAAGGATGAGACTCCGACCATCGCGGGAGGCTACCTGCTTGGCGGTATAGCATCCGTTGGCATAGCGGCTACAGGCCGTAACCTCTCCGCGGTGTAGTTGGGCTTGCTGCCCGGCCGAAACCGGCATCGACGCCGCGGAGAAAAGGGGAATGAAGGCCAAGACGGCAGAGGCGAAGTGCATTTTCATTGGAGGACTCTCCTGCGTTATTCCTCCTTATAAAAAGTATATTACTCTCGAAGTTCAATCGTTATTACGACACGCCTGCAGTGTGAAAAACGCTTCTTTGTCCGCTATTTCGACGGTTTATCTGCTTCAACATCATCGGCAGAAAAGGCCTCGCCCGCTCTTTCTCGCCAGAATATACAAAGCAGAAGAATTTAATTGTCTCGTGCGGTGTTGTCATAACTTATGATGAGACAGACGCTCAGGGTCCTGCAGAGCTGCCGCAACTGGGGGGCGTGTAATGATGGGAAAATTTGAGGGGGGAGATGAACTTCCAGCAATTGCGGATTCTTCGTGAGACTATTCGGTACAAATTCAATATAACGGAGGTCGCAAATGCGATTTACGTATCCCAGTCCGGCGTCAGCAAGCAGATCAGGGAACTTGAGGAAGAACTCGGCTCTTCCCTCTTTATTCGCCGCGGCAAGCGCCTGCTTGGTCTGACAGATCTTGGCGCTCAAGTTGCGCGCATTGCAGAGCGTGTGCTGTTCGAGGCGGAAAATATCAAGCAGGCAGCGGCTCAGTTCTCAACTCAAGACAAGGGTGTCCTGCAAGTCGCGACGACACACACTCAGGCTCGTTATGTGCTCCCCGAAATCATCGTCAAATTCAAAGAGAAGTTTCCGGACGTCCGGCTAGATTTAAGGCAGTCCAATCCAAGGGATATATCCTCGCTCTTACTCGCTAGCGATGCAGACATCGGAATAGCGACTGGCGTATTTGGCAGCAACGACGAAATTATCACGTTTCCATTCTATTCATGGGAACACATCGTTATAGCTCCTGCAGGACACCCACTGGAATCGAAACGAGCAGTGTCGCTCTACGAACTCGCCCAGTTCCCTCTCATCACCTATGAAAGCGGCATCACCGGAAGGCCGCACATTGACGAGGCATTCGAGAAAGCCGGAATTTCGCCGAACATAACAATCACAGCGCTCGACGCTGACGTTATTAAAGCCTACGTCGAATGGGGGCTCGGTATTGGAATTATCGCTCCCATGGCATATGATGAAAACCGCGATCATAACCTTCGGATGATCGATACCGTAAAAGTCTTCTCACCCAGTATGTCGAGTATCGCCATCCGCCGTGGCCGCCTGCAGCGCGGGTTCGTTTATCGCTTTATCGAGCTATGCGCACCGCAGGTGACGGAAGATGATATTCGCGAGGCCGATCTTGCTCCACACTCACAGACCGATTTTCTGTCTTTTTCTAGCTTTGCGGACTCTTGAGTCAGGCAAGGGTCGCTCGAACTATTGCGAATCCAGCAACTAATCCAGTTGCGCGAGCGCCCATTTCACGTTCTTGCGGACGTCGGCGTCGATGTCATTGGCAGCACGTTCCAGATGGGGGCGCGTTTCGGCCACCCGTAATTCTCCGAGAGCCGCCGCGGCCTCTTTCCGCAGGTTGGGCTCTGGGTGGACGAGGCTATCGGCGATAGAGAGAGCCGCAGTATGCACCTTCAAGGCCGCAAGACTGCGGATCGCTTTTAGCCGGACCTGCCAATATCCGTCTTCCAGGCTTGCGACGAGTTCGTCTTTGCCCGCGAGGCCTCCAGAGCTTCGTCCAAGCGCTTCGGCGGCACTCTCCCTAACGGTCCAATTGTCGTCAGCGAGAGCGTGCGCAATGATCTCCGCCGAACCCCGTGCCTGGGAAAACGCGATAGCATTGATAGCGGATTTTCTAACTTTTGCGTCGCTGTCCCCCGCCGCCGAGCGAAGCGCCGGCACCGCTTCTTCCATCTTCAGAAATCCGATGACGCCGACTGCCTGAATGCGCACTTTCGGGTCGTCGTCCTTCAATGCCACTGTCGCAGGTCTCAAAGATTCTGGCCGACGAAGTTCCTTGAGTGCGCGCAACGCGCTTTGCCGCACAAAGGCGGAGGCATGATTAACCAGAGGCAAAAGCACTGCTGCCGTCGCTGGATCTTTCAGTTCGGCAAGGCTATCGGCAGCGGCGGCAGCGACATCCGCGTTCCTGTCAATGATGCCTTTCGCGAGGGCATTCGCTGCATCGATCCCGTCAAATGCGCCCAACGCAATCGCCGCCTGTTGCCGAAGGCCGGCGTCAGGATCTCCGATTGCCGCGCTGAGAAGTGGTACTGCTTCAGGCAAGCCGGAATCGGCAAGAGCGATGATGGCTACACGGCGTTCGCCGACGTCGCCGGAGCGAAGTGTCTCTGCGATTTCGCCAACGTCGACAGTGTCTTCAAAGATGCCAGCCATCGATCAGGCTCTCGCTCCCTATTTCAAGAGAAAGGGAATATTGACCGTGAGGGCCGCCGTCGGACAATCGCACTGACATGGTAAGCAATACCAGCATTCATCATAGGCCATATAGGCCTTCTTGCTCTCCTCGCTGATGCGCAGAACGTCAAGAGGACAGACGTCGACGCACACAGTACAGCCTTTGTCGGCTATGCACTTATCGTTATCGACGACAACCGGCACGCTCGTCGCCGTATTTGCTAGCGGCATATTGCTTACTCCAATTCGATCAGGCTAAGCCCGCGCCCCGACACGCTGATGATAATAGACGTCTTTCTCTTCATCCTGGATCGGGATGATGTAGGGATCGACGGCGCGTTTCTCGCAAATCATATGGCCATCGCTTTTGCCGAGCAGCGTATGACAGAACCAATCATTATCGTTCCGCTCCGGATAATCGGTGCGCAAGTGATAAAGCCCCCAGCGGCTTTCGGTCCGAAATAGCGAGGCGCATGCAGCCATGTCTGCACAATCAAGTATGGATGAGGCCTCGAGCGCCCGAAGAAGCTCGTGGGCATTTCGCGCGATCATGTTTGTTTCCAGATCCTCGCGAACTTCCGAGAAACGCGATTGCGCCAGGCGATATTTCCTCGGCACTTTTGGAGGTTGCAGATAGTCGTTCACCAAGCGGCGGGTCTTGTATTCGATCTGGTTTGGCGGGATGCCGTCATCACGGCGCGTTGGAGCTAAGACTCTATCTCGCTCGCGTGCGACGTCTTCCGGATCATAGTCCGTCCAGTCGACGTCCTTAGCATAGTCGCTGGCATGCTCGCCCGCGATCGAACCGTTGGTGAAAGCACCGAGCATGTAGCTGTGCGGCACGCTTGCCATATCGCCAGCCGCATAGAGACCAGGAACTGTCGTTCTCGCAAACTCGTCAACGAAAACGCCGGACGCGCTGTGGCCGGAGCAGAAACCGATCTCAGAGACGTGCATTTCGATCATGTCGTTGCGGTAGTCGGTTCCCCTATGGGCGTGGAACTGACCTCTAGAGGGGCGCTCCACCGTGTGAAGAATAGATTCAATTTCTGAGATCGTATTTTCGTGCAGATGGTTGAGCTTTAGGAATACGGGACCTTTGCCGGACTGCAGCTCATTGTAGAACTCGAGCATCATCTGTCCCGACCAGTAATCGCATTCGATGAAGCGTGCGCCTTCGTTGTTCACTGTATAGGCACCGAAGGGGCCGGCAACGTAGGCGCACGCCGGACCATTATAGTCCTTGATCAATGGGTTTATCTGGAAGCACTCGAGATTGGCGAGCTTGGCACCGGCGTGATAGGCCATCGCATAGCCGTCACCGGAATTAGCGGCGTTCTCGTACGTGCCGAAGAGATAACCGGACGCAGGAAGCCCCAGTCGGCCCGCCGCGCCCATGCATAGAATGACGGACTTCGCCTTGATAACGAGAAATTCAGCGGTTCTAGTGTTGACCGCGATCGCGCCTGCGACGCGCCCGTCCTTTCCCAAGAGCAGTCTCGTTGCGATGAAGCGGTTCGAAATAAGAAGCTGGACCCGGCGCAACTGCCGATAAATGGCTTTCTTCACTGTGTCGCCGTTGGGCATCGGCAAGACATACGTACCCAGGTGATGGACTTTCTTAACAGCGAAGTCGCCGTTCTCGTTTTTCTGAAAGCGGATGCCGTACTTATCGAGCTCTTCGATGATGGAGTAGCATTGCTCCGCGTACTTCAGCACCGCCTTCTGGTTGACGATGCCATCGTTCGCGATCGTAATTTCCTTCGTGTACTGCTCCGGCGTCGCATGGCCGGGAATGACGGCATTGTTCAGCCCGTCCATGCCCATACTGATGGCACCGGAACGCTTCACATTCGCCTTTTCAAGAAGAATGACCTTTGCATCGGGCCGTCTCATTTTGGCTTTGAGCGCAGCCATGGGGCCGGCGGTGCCGCCACCGATGACAAGGACGTCGCAGCTCACTTCGGTGAGTCCGTCGACGATCTTGTCTAAGCTCATGTGCAGTTCCCAACTTTTATTCGTACCGCCACATAGATAATGCGCGGTGGACGGCTTCCTGTAGAATGGGGTGTTCTAAACTCGATGAAGCGGGACGTCGTACAAAGAAATAATGCGGACGATATTCAAACGCTTCATAAGCGCATTGTCCTATCGACCTTCGCCAAAAGCGAGCCCCAATGGACTGAGCCGTTGCAGCGCCGGTGTATCATCGCGCGGCCGCAGAAGTGAAAGGCAATGCGCTTTGAGACGACCGAATTCCATCGACGCCATGATCTCGGTCGGCCGCGGACGTCCAAACGGAACTTCGATAACTTCCAGGATCCGCCCAGGGCGCGGACTCATAACGATGATGCGGTCGGCCAGGAAAAGCGCCTCATCAATATCGTGCGTCACGAAGACGATCGTTGTAGGAACACGACGCCAGATAGCGAGCAGAAGCTCCTGCATCATCAACCGTGTCAGAGCATCCAGCGCACCAAATGGCTCATCCATGAGCAAAAGTCTGGGTTTGTTTACCAGCACACGAGCGATCTCGACGCGCTGCTGCATACCTCCGGATAGTTGCTTCGGGTAGCGATCTGCGAAATCGACCAGACCAACGAGATCGAGCATCTCCATTGCCAATCTCCGTCGTTCGGCCTTCGCAACCCCTCGCATCTTGGGCCCGAAAGCGACGTTATCTCGCGCCGACTTCCAAGGAAAAAGCGTGTGGTGCTGAAAGACGATGCCGCGATCGGGATGCGGACCACGAACTTCTTCGTTATCAACCTCAAGCTGGCCCTTCGTTATTTGAATATGCCCTGCGATCGCGCCCAAAAGAGTCGACTTCCCGCATCCGGACGGCCCAAGGACGCACACGAATTCGCCGGCGTCGATGGCGAAATTCACGTCGGCGACTGCCTCAAAAGCGTCAGCGCCGCGGCCAAGCTCGATCGATACATGGTCGACGTCGACTCGGCCGCCTTGGAGGTGGGCGCTCAACTCGCGCCGACTCATCGGTTCATTTCCTCCGGCGATTGCCAAGGCGTCAGAGCGGCTCCTATCCTGCGGAGCAAATAACTGCTCGCCATTCCCAAGACGCCAATCAAGATCATACCGACAACAATGTCAGAGTAATTCTGAAGCGTATAAGATTCCCACGTGTAGTAACCGATGCCGAACTGTCCAGAGATCATCTCCGCTGTGATGAGGCAAAACCACGATGTGCCCATTCCGACGGCAAGTCCCGTGACAATACTTGGCGCGGCGCCAGGGAGGATAACTTCCCATAAGATCGCGTTTCGCGTTCCACCCAGACTGCGCGCCGACGCGACCAAGCGCGGATCCACATTTTCGACTCCATGCACCGTGTTGAGCAGGATTGGGAACAGAGCGCCGATGAATGTTATGTAGATCATCGAGAGTTCGGATGATGGAAACATGAGAACCGCAAGAGGAATCCAGGCAACTGCTGGGATAGGACGGAGAATCTCAAGCGGCGGCAGAAGGAAATCAGATGCTCGTTTCGATCTTCCGATCACAAGCCCGAGTAAGATCCCGACAACGACAGCAATTGAATATCCAGCGAACACCCTCATCAGGCTGCTTGAGAGGTGCGCAAAGACCTTCGGCGATCTCGCCAGATCAATTGCAGAGGAAAAGACCTCGGTCGGCGCGGGGACGTTGGCGAAAGTTATGAATCCAAGATCGACGTGAAATGTCGACGCCACCTGCCAGATAACGAGGCAAGCGGCAATCGAGATTGTTCGTACGATCCAGCGGCCATAACCGACTTCAGTTGAGAGTGCCAAATCCAGGACTCAGTTGCTCGCCAGAACAGCGGTTCGCGCGCCGTTATAGTCCAGCACCTTGCCGCCTTTTTCCCTCGCCCACGCTTCGGCGCCTCCCTTCAGCAGAAATGCGCTCACGCTGCCGTTGTCTTCGCGGACGAACCAGGCCTGGGCACCTAGCAACTTGATCCCGCTGTTGCGGTCTTGCGCGTAGAAGACGCGAATAGGCTTTTCTTCACTCTCAAGTTTTTTGAGAGCTTTGAAGGCATTCTCCGCGGTCGCGTAGTGGCGAACAAGCGGCTCACCCTTGACCCAAATCTCTGCCACGCGCTTGGGGTCCTTGATGTCCTCGCCTGTGAGGGCATCCTTGGCGTCCAGAGGCGTTTGCGCATAGTTCTTGAGTTGCGCATCATAGTCGAGCCCCGCCTGTTTGAACGCTTCTCTGATGTAGTGGTCGTTGATGAACGTATCGATATCGAGGCCGCGATCCGTCTTTTTCAGGAGCTTAAGCGTATCGATCGCTGTCGCAACGTCCTGTCGGAATTCAGGCTTCCAGGTCAGGTCGCGCGTCTGCAAGCCCAGCGGCCCATGAAACAAATAGTCGACTTCAGCCTCGACGCCCGTAACCTTTGCGATCAGCTCGCTGTATTTCTCAGGCTCCGCGGCGACTCGGCGATCTGCCTCAATCACGGCACGAAGGTATGCGTTGACGATCTCTGGATATTTCTTGGCGTATGCAGCGTCTACGAGCGTTCCGTGGAATGTAGCGACACCGGTTTGCGAGCCGTCATAGATCTTCCGCGCGAAACCGCGCCAGGGAAAGAGTTCTGCGAACGGCACAAAGTCCGCATGAGCATCGACTTTATTAGCCTGGAGCGCCGGACCTGCAACCTCAGGTGCCTGCGTGATAATCTTGACGTCCTTCTCGGGGTCCCAGCCTTGCGCTGCTACAGCCCGCAGCAAAACGCCATGTGCGGTCGATGCGAACGGGACGGAAATTGTCTTGCCTCTGAGTTCAGAAAACGACTGAACCGGCGAAGCAGATGGTACGACGATACCGTTGCCGCTGCCCTTAACGTTGCCCTGCAGCGGCGTTATGAAAATGCTCTTCCGGCCGGCCTTTTCATGGGCAACACCATTAAGCACGCCGGGAAATTCGGCCATAACGCCGAAATCGAGCTTTCCTGCAATCTGCTCGTTCGTAATCGGCGCACCACTTGTAAAATTCTTCCATTGAATGTCGTACGTCACATCTTTGTACTTGCCGTCATGCGGCAAGTATTTCTCCAGTAGCTTTTCCTCACGGATGATGAGGCCGCCGGTTGCGGTATTGATTGTGGTGTCTTGAGTACCGATCGCTACGCGGATCGTTTCAGATTGCGCTACGGACGCAAGGCTTACGGACGCAAGCAATCCGGCTACGAACGAAGTTAAACGCATAAAGAATCCCCCGGTTCAATCGAACATCTGCGCGATACGCTGAGCGGCTGAAAGGCTCGTTCGTCCTTCTCTCACATAGCTGCGCGACTGGGGTAAAAGTGACAGTTCCTTGCACAATACGTAAAGGTCCGATCGTGCTCTTTGTTAGACTGATTTTTTATATGGATATCCGGAGACCGATTAGTCCGCCCTTCTGCCTAAAATCTTGAGCGGCCGGTAAGGGTCGGAACGCTATCCTCATCCGTTCGGTCAGCGGCGCCGCCTTTCTCGGCCATGCATTCGCCATGAGAAGTTGAGCCTGCTGCTACGCCACAGGGTCGGCTGGGATTTCTTCTCCTCCATGTGCCTCTCCACCCGAGAATATCTCAATGCTTCGAATTCGATCATTCACCGCGATGGCGGACGGCGTACCGTATTACGTTTCTTTCCACTCAACGTGGCAAGCAACGTCACTGATTCTCAATAATGGCCGCTGCTCGACGCACGATGCCAAGGATCAGGCGTGACTTAAATGCGCCGAGTAACGCGCCTTCCGAGAAGCGATCCTGTCGGATCAAAGCAGTAATCAGATACACGAGCTGCAGTGGCTCGGCTCGCGCAAGTGTGGAGGGGTCGCTGCACATCGCTTGAGCTTCGTCCGAATAGGCCCATGATACCCAGTCAAAGCCGAGTAATACCCATCCGCGATCATAAGCAGCGCTGACAAACGCATCCGCGACGTCGCCGAGAACCGCATAGGGCAGTATGATAGATCCCGCCTCCGTCTTCTGACTGGGACTGAACTCACCCGGCCAGAAATCAGGGCTTTCCAAATCCGGAAGATAGAGGGCCATCTCCTCCATGTACCGCAGAAGTTCGGAGCGGCTCGGAACGTCCTTAAGGTTCTTATCAGCCACCGGGGTCGAGCCTTTATCAATGACTCACGGCGGCCCGATTAACTTTATGAGCGCGCCAGCTTCCGACACGAATGCGTACTTTGCGGCAGAAGTCGAGGATCGTTTTCGGTGTACGCGCCCTCGATTCCAGATGTGGTTTACGTCCCACTGAACCGACTATCGCGGACGCGCGCTGGTTACTCTGGGGATTCCGTTTCCCGCATCCGTCTTTCTGCGAGTTCATCGAAGGTCTCACCCATTTCGCGCAGAATTCCTTGCTCGCCTGTGACCTCATAGTAGCGGCGCAGGATGACGTCGACGTACCGTGGATCCAGTTCGAGGCCCCGACAGCAGCGACCGGTCTTTTCGGCCGCGATCAACGTCGAACCCGAACCAAGGAACGGGTCGAGCGCGATGTCGTCGCGGTTGGTCATGTCGAGTAAAGCATCTTCAAGCATCGCAACCGGCTTGACAGTTGGATGGTCCTGAAGGCCGCGGCGGGCGTCAGAGCCCATGCTGGACGCCCCGGGATAGGTCCAGATATTCGAGCGCCAGCGGCCGTGCTTACCGAGCTCGATATTGTTGACGTGCGGCGCGGTACCGATCTTGAATAGCGGCAGAAGCTCGTGCTGTGAGCGGTACTGGCTGCCCATACCTGCATTGCTCTTGACCCAGACGATGAGGTTGACCGGATTTAAGCCGAGCGCTGTTGCTGCTGCGTGCACGGTTGGATACCCGCGCCAGTCAATGAAGGTGCCGAACAAGGCTCCGTCGCAGAGGTGCGGCCGGGAGGCCGCCATCCAGGCGTCATTGAAGGCGTGGAACTCCCGATCCGACATCTCGCCGCTGGCCATGACGAACTCGCGGTGTGCGCCTCGCGTGACGTTGCCGGAGATTTTGACGTTGTAGGGCTCATCGGTCAGCAGAAGCCGGGCTTGGTGCCCGTGCATCAGACGTTCGAGGACGCGAGAGTCGGTGGCATCGCCACAGATGATCTCGTGACGACCGAGAATGAAGTGATCGCCGACGCGCGCGACCGGCTGAATAGTCTGCTCCGGAACCAGCAGTCCTTGTTCGATGGCGGCGATGTCATCATCGAGAAGGATCTGATCAATCTCCGGCAGCGAGAATCCGGTGATCTCGATCGGCGCGTCTTCGAGGATAAGCTCCTGGAGCTCGATCTTGAGGCTGTCGAGGTCCCAGTCTCCTTTCTCCTGCAGGCGGTTCATCGCGATGCGCAGGAGCCGACGCTCAGATGACGAAAGATGGCTGATGACGATGCAGGGCACGCGCGCCAGGCCGAGCAGCTTGGCGGCTTCGAGGCGCACGGCGCCGTCGACGAGGTTGTTCTCGTGGTCGATCAGGATCGGTACGCTGAAGCCAAGGGCCAAGACAGCGGACGCCGTTTCGCGGACGTGCGCTGAATCAAGATCGCGCACGTTGCGTGCGGGAACGATGATTTCAGCCGGCGCGCGCTCGACAAGCTGTAGCTTCGGTAATAGGTCGTTGCGAACGGCGCCGGCCTGAGCGCCGGAGGCGCTCAGGCCGGCAAGTTGCTTGCGGCGTTGACGGCTCTTGGCCTTTAGGGGATCCAGAACTCCGGAACGGGTTCGCGTTGAATGTTGACGCATAGAAAAAAGCCTTTGCGGGTTGGAGCAGAAGAAGTGGCTGGCGGTTTCGTCACTAGAGCCAATACTTGCGGTAGTGCATGCCGTAGCGGAGCGAGGTCTGCTGCGGCGGCGGGTCCGGCGGGAACCGGCGGCATCGATGTTGGCCGGCTCGCATACAGGCGTCGCGCAGTCTGATCAGGAGCTGCGAGAGGGCATCCGGCCAGTCGTCACTGGGGCCATACGGAAATGATCCTATAAGCCTCAGAAACTGACGCGCCCACTCGGCATTTGCCGGCACAAACACCCGTCCCGCCTCAATCATGGGCGAGACGATCTCCATGCGGCGGAGTTTCGGGAGACCATTGTGGGTCTCGATCGTGCCGACGTGGTGGAAGTCGCGCTCGCGCAAGAGACCCCAGATGCCTTTACCGGCGCCAATCGCCTCGATCAAAAACAGGTCAGGTTTCCAGGTCTTGTCGAGCGTCTCGATCCAGCGAAGAAGGTTCGGGTAGTCGCATTGAACCTGCTCGCCGTGAACGAGATAGACATCATCGCCGACAACGTCACAAACCAAGGCCGCACTGAAGTCGCCGCCGTTCTCGGTGAACGCCGGGTCGATGCTGATGATGCGGTAGTCATACTTCGGTAGTTCCGTGTAGGTCCGGAACCAGGCAGGGTTGATCGGGCAGCCGCCCGTCTTGACGGGAGCCTGCATGTACTGCGCCTGGAAATGCACTTCCCCCTGCGCGGTCCGTAGTTCTTCGAGGACCACATCCGAGAGCCGTTCCGGTTCGAGGAGTTCGCCCTCACGGAACCGATAGACCTCGTCGTCGTCGAGATGAAAGGTCATATCGACCGGAGCCACGGCAGGAATGTTGAGGTGGACAGTATCTTTTCGAAGCCGCAACAGATACGCCGTGAAGTCGTCGACATGAAGTCGTTGCATGACGACGATGAGGACGCCCTTGGCAGGGTTGCGCCAGCGGTTGGCAATCGCGCTCGCATAAAGCTCTTCAAGGTGCCGCCGTTCGGTTTCAGAGTGGGCAAGGCTGGCCTTCTGCGGATCATCGATAATAATGACGTCGAAGCCGTGCCCCGTGATGCCGCCCTGGACGGAGAGTGCTCTGACCTCGCCGCCCGCCGTCGTCTCAAAAAGCGTCTCGGTATCTTTGTCCTTGCGAATGCGCGTCGCCGGGGCCAGAGCCATATACCATTTGCTTCGAAGAAGCTGGCGGATCTTGCGCAGCTGCGTCGAGGCGAGTGCTTCGTCGTAGCAAATGATGGCGATCCTGAGCGACGGATCGTGCATCAGCAGCCACGCTACATACGAGATGCTGACGAGGTGCGTCTTTAAGGTTTTCGGCGGTTGATTGATGATCAGCCGCCGGCACAAGCCAAGAAAGCATTGCATTAGTTGATAAGCGATCGCCTTCTGATGCCAATTCCGGGACAGCTTGGTCTGCGGTTCCAGGATCGTCATGGCCCGTATCGCAAAGTAGAAGAGTGACTGGCGGTAGATAGCTGCGAGAGTCAGTATGTTATTCATCGTTCGATTCCTTGTATTGTCTGATGATATCTGCTCGGAAGAGATCGAGAATTTCCGCATCCGCGGCGGCACCGGTCAGATCGTCGGTGTCCGCTTTTTCGGAATTGGCCTCGGCCTTGTTGGCGAGTTGGAGAAGCTGGGCACGAGCCTTGGCGTCGCCGTTCAGCGCATCGGCGATGATCTTTTTGATCAGTGCCGTTTGCCTCGGAACGCGTTTTCGGCGCCCCCCTTCGGTCACCGCAACGCTTTGGCTGAGCTCGTCGATGACTTCGTCTCTTAATGACTTGCCGCGCCGGTTCTTGCCGCGTTTGCGCTTCGAGCCTGCGGGGTTGCCGCTCTGGCCTTTGCGAAACCGATGCGCGGCCGGAGGTTTGCGGTAGCCAACCTCGTAGAGCGGGTCGTCGTCTTCATCCCGGTGTCGATCCCGCTCGTCTCGATCGCCAGTACTCCTTCTTCGCGTCACTTCTATTGTCTCCACAATGAAGGCACAGCTTTCCCGTTCGTAGCGACGCACAACGCCGCCCCGCCTGAAACCCGGCCGGATTAACGATCTTCCGAAGGATGAGCGCGGAACGAGTTAGTTGCTCCGCGCCGTGGGATAGGTTGCGGCGCTCATCCTGAGACAAACGATGGGCATAGCGACGAAAAAAGCAACTTTTGTGGCTCAAACCACAACCAACAATTATAATTGTCAAAGTGACAATTAGTGAACTATCTATGCTTACTTCATTGCATATTTGGCTTTCAGGCCGGCGATCAGATAATCGGCGAAGCGGTGTGGCCTGACGTGCCCCGGCTTGAAGCGAACCTGGCTATTCCTGAGCTTGTTCGCAAAAATAAGCTTGTCCTTCAGGGCGCTGATCTGAGGATACTCGCCGGTCGCTGCCCCGTCGTCCTCGTTGGGGAGTTTGTTGAGCCATTTCAGAGGGGCTGCAGACTGAAAGCCTGTGTATTCGATCGCAAGCATGCTGATCAAACTGCCCATAACAAGGTCGAGCGCATCAGCCTTTTCGCCTTCTGGCACCCCCGCGAGGCTCAGGGCAAACAAGACGCGTTCGACTAGCAGAGGGTTGAGGTAGTAGTCGGCCGCGATCCCGCTGACCGCAAATCGGGCGGCCCGAGGATGTTTGTGAAAGGCATTGTAAACAGCGCGGAAGAGTCCCCGGAGATAGTCGTCCCAGCTCTCGTTGGGCTTGAAGGGACGTGCGACGTTGGCCAATAAGCTCCGAACCACCGCCGTCAAAATTTCATTGAGCCCGCCTGGGAAGCGGGCGTAGACCGCCGTTGGAAATACTTCGAGGGCGCCGGCGATCTCAGTGATGCTGAGTTCGGGCTTCTGCTTTAGGAGTGCGAGCACCTGGGCGATGATCTGGGTGTCGGTCAGTCCGGCCTTTTCTCCCGGCTTGCGCTTTGCGTGTTTCGACATCGTCAACGAACCATCCATAAATTGTTACTCTGACAATTTTTGTTGTCTTTACATCAACTATTATCGGTGCGCCAGCCTGGAAGCAATCCGGAGCAAAAGGTTGCATAAGAATGCCGCCAGCTTCCCTGCGCGACCCGAGCGAATTCCCTGCGTGAAGGACAAAGCGTTCCCTGCTCAGAAACATGTGCTGAGGTCCTTTAAGCTTTTGAGACTGCGGGATATTTGCCGAATGACGCCGGCGGATTTCGCTATCTTCGGCGCGATTTTCGCTGCTTTCGCGTAGCGCAGGGAATTTTGGCGTGGAGACGCGTTCGCTATAGACTGTCAGCACAGCCACCAACTAAGTAATTGATATGGCTGCATATTATTTTATTTCCGCAGGCGGGATATCGTCGCAAAATCCGCGGCTTGTCAACCCACATTTGGGAACCTCGCGCAGCAGGCCGCGTCTCTGGGGGACGTTTTCGGGCTTCAGGCCTTTTTTATCTCGGTCGGCATTTTTCGGCCGGTCAGACTCGCATGGTCTCGGGGCACTTTCGGGCGTGCTACCGCCTCTCAAATCCAAGGACTGCGCGCTGGAGCTGCCAGTCATGTGGCAAATCTCTGCAAAATGAGAGGAGACGTGCCGGTCTCAGCTCGGGTGGATATCGTACCGAGAGGAGCGCACGGACAATATTGGGCGCAAGATTAGGTCAGGCGCATATACGCCGACAGATATCCGATGATGAGGACAAGCGCGTCCCTGGCATCTCCGACAAGACTCAAGGCGCCGTCCGCGGGTAGGAGATCACATTTCTAGTACTTATTTTTGCGAATCGACTCAATGTCGACGTTCTTATTTTCTCCGGGTTTTCGATACTGGTGCCATCTCAAGTAGCGCCAGGCGGCGCGCCGCTGCTCGAATATTGGCAGCTTCTTCAGTTCATTACCGGTCTTCTGCTCGATGGCCTCAATTGCTGGATCAAGCTTCACTTTGTCGACGTAGCTATCGACCATGGCTTTCAGAAGCTCGCCGAACTGCTCGTTGAGGCTGATGGCGCCGATCCAGAAAAAAATCGCAAAGCCCAAAAATATGACGGTGACGACAAGCGATATGCGCAGGCTATCGTGGGCCCACAGCTCGATAAGATTGAAGTACGTTAAAACTGCAAAAATTGCATAGACGAACGTGCCGACGACACAGGCACACCAACTATACAAAGCGCCATCGCAAAGCGCTTGGCGATCGTCCAGCACTTCACGCATTTCTTTGGGAGCGGCGATGAGCAACCGCTCCCAGAAGAAAACGCCGTCGAGATCATATTTTTGCGTCGCGTAGGTTTCGTAGCCGGTGAGGATGTTCCCAAGCTCGGTCGGGTAATGCACGGCAGGGTCGCGCGCGGAAATGGAATAGCTTCCGTCCCCGAGGGGATAGCGAAAGGCGCGAACGAAATATTCCGTGGCTTCGCCCTCGTGTGCGATCGCCGCCGCCTGATCATTTTTCGCGCGCGCCTTCTCGGCCTCTTCTTCATGCTTCTTGGCGCGGGAAAGCCAGCGGGAAAGTTTGCGCTCCTCCCTCGCTATCATCAGCGAACGCAGCCAGGACGGCCAATAGCGGCGCCCCTCGGCGAGCATATAGATGCGCATATCAAAGAAGACGAAAAGACAACCAAGGCCGACCGAGGCAACAGCGAATGTCGTCTCGGACGGGACGTCGAGCGCCATCCAGCGCATGAATAGGGCGATCACCGGCCACAGAGCCAACGCCGAAATGCACCCCGGTATGGCGAGGCGCCAGAGAAAGCCGATGCCGAACGAAAAGGGAAGTTTCAAGGTTAGCGACCGGGACCACCGCCTGAACCATGCGGACCAGCTCTACGCTTACCGGCGGCTTTTTTCGCCGCCTTCTTCGCGGCCTTCTTGGCAGGAGCTTTCTTCTTGGCCATTTGACACTCCCTCGGGCTGACGGCCAGGCAAATTCGAAAAGAAAATGGAATCGATCATCAATAGGTGACGGACTTTTACCAGCATTTGGCAAAAGGGAAATGGCAGTGCTCACAAATGACTGGATCGTCGTCAGGAACCCAGCGCACGCCCAATAGGCGGACTTGAGCGAATCTTCTAGGAAAGTGCTTCTCGCCCTTCTCTGCGAGGCTCGCATGCCTGTCGCGAAGACTTTTGAAAAGGTGCGCCATCACTGGTGGCCCGCAGCTCTGTCATGCTTTTGGGCTGATCGGAATGGCGAGGTCTCGCAACTAACTCCCGACGGCAGCAAGCATTCTTCTCTGCCAAAAGGGTTCGGGTTCGATAAGCACAGTCACAATCTGCGCTTCGGCGGAGCCTGGAATTCCTCATTCGAGGACGATTTCTCAGGGGCCGATGAGGCCATGGGCGGGATCGTCGATTGGCTCAATACGCTTGAGGGCAAGCGCGAGAAAAGACCTTTACCGCTCAGCGAGCGTCTCTTCGGCCAACCCATGACGGCGGATCAGCGCGCGACGTTGTCGGAATGCGTCGCGTCGCTGGTGGTGCGAAGCCCGTTGATGCGTCATCGCTTGGATTGCAAGCTGAAGGGTGACCGGGAGCGTCTCCCCAATCCTTTTCCCGATAAGAAAGAGACGGCGTCCGATTATCAGACCACCCTGGCCTACAATCTGCGTCCGCTCTTGCGCGATTTCGGCCACCGCATGCGCGTCACGGGAAAGTTCTGCCTGCTGATGAGCGAGGACCGCGAACTGATATTTGGCGATGGGTTTTATAATAACTTTCCGACCTCCGCCTACTTGGCGGTCTCGCTGAAATGCATCGTGCCGCTAACACCGACGCTGGCGATGCTCTATACGAACCCTCGAGAATATGTGTCGGTGCCGGACCTCATGACGATGGTGCTGCGCCGTGACGAAGTCGACTTCCTCAACCTCCTGGTCCAGGTTTATTCCTGCGAAAGGCTCTTCTATCGTTGCGACAGGCCGGAGATCGATCGTGAGTATAGTGCCCGTCACCATATGCAGCTCAACGACCACCAACATCCTTGGCTGGAGGGCCTCTTCGAAGCCGTCGCTGAAAATGCGGGTTGAAGGCGTTTCTCTGGGAGAGGTTCTCGCGCTTCAGGTCCCTTTTATCTCTGTCGGCATTTTTCGGCCGGTCGGCCTCGCATCGCTTGAGGCACTCCGGGGCTTGCTACTGCGTCTCAAATCCGAGAGCGGCGCGCTGAAGCTGCCAGTCGTGGGGGAGATCTTTGCAAAGAGAGAGAAGGCGGGTCGGTGCCAGCTCGGGCGGATATCGTCCTGACATGAACACGCGCACTATATCCGGCGCGAGATACGTCAGACGCAGGTGTGCCGAAAGATAGTCCCGTTTGATGCCAAGCCGCTGGGCCATCGCGTCAATGGTGGCGTCCCGCCCCGTCATTAGCGCCTCGCGGGTTGCATGCGCGTCGCGCAGCAAAGCAAGCAGCTGCCCGTTGGGCTTTTCGGCGACGACGCCGCCGACCACCAAGCGGATACCCTTCCCTGCACGGTGCAGCCTCGCACCGATGTGCAGTTCGAATGTTTCGGGCCCCGTGATCGTTGGCAGACTGAAAGTGTCACCCAGAAGGGCAGATGCAATCTCATCTCTCTTCAGTGACACGATGATCTTTTCATCGTGGACCTCGACAGTCCCAATCAAGGATCGGACGAGCTCCCGAACCCTGATCGGCGGCAGTGTCGCCCACTCTTCGGTGAGTTGCATCGCCTTCGCAAACACCGACCGAAGACTCGAGGCATCAAGCTCGAAGCATGACAAGGCTTCTCCAACACCGGGCTCCGAGGCAAAGAATGCACGAAGGCGATCAAGGACCAAAGCCTCAACGTCGCCCGCCGGAATGCGCCAGCCCTTGATGTGATCCGAACGCCCGCCCGTAATCAGTGCTGTTGAGACATAGTATCGATAGCGGCGCCCCTTCTTGACGGCATGCGTCGGTGTCATGCGCCCACCGCTGCCGTCCGCGATCAGCCCGGCCAACAGGCTCGGCTCCTCCGCAGTCGCGCCGAGCGCCCGGGCTTGCCGGTTACCAGACAGCTTCTCTTGGACGACTTCCCAGAGCTGAGCGTCGATGATCGCCTCGTGCTGTCCGGGATAGATGTTGCCCTGGTGTGCGATCTCGCCGCGATAGAGATGGTTCTGCAGAAGCGTATAGAGAGCACCCCGTGAGAATCGGTTTCCACCCGCCAAAACACCACCGGCACCTTCGCGGCGCTTGCTGACGACACCAAGCCAATCAAGTTCGTGTCCGAGCGCCCTGACCGATCCGAGCTCCGCATAACGCCGGAAGATCATGCGGACGGTTTCGGCTTCAACCTCGTTCGCGATCAGCTTGCGATCCTTGACGTCGTATCCCAGCGGAACATTGCCGCCCATCCACATGCCCTTGGCCTTGGATGCCGCAATCTTGTCGCGAATGCGCTCGCCGGCGATCTCACGCTCGAACTGCGCGAATGACAGAAGCATATTGAGCGTGAGCCGGCCCATGGACGTCGTGGTGTTGAACTGCTGCGTCACCGAGACGAACGAGGCGCCGTGCGCGTCGAACACATCGACGATCTTGGCAAAATCAGCGAGTGACCGCGTCAGCCGGTCGACCTTGTAGACAACGACGATCTGGACCTTCCCGGCTTGGATGTCGCTCAGCAGCCGTCGGAGTGCCGGCCGGTCCATCGTGCCGCCTGAAAGGCCTCCATCGTCGTAGAGATCGGGAAGGCATGCCCAGCCAGCATGCTTCTGGCTCAGGATGAATGCAGCGCACGCCTCTCGCTGTGCGTCGAGCGAGTTGAACTCCTTTTCAAGGCCCTCATCGGAGGACTTGCGGGTGTAGATGGCGCAGCTCAGGCGTTTCATTTGGAGCGCCCGTCCAGACCGAAGAAGCGCGGGCCGGACCAGTGCGCGCCGGTGATTTCCCGTGCGATGACCGAGAGCGACCTGTAGCGCTTGCCACGCCACTCGACGCCATCGGCATGGACAAGAACGGTATGTGTCTGCCCATTCCACTCGCGAACAAGCCGGGTGCCCAGCTTTACGACGGCCGGGGCTGCCTTGCGGGCAGCGCCATGGGGTGCCTCCGGCGTCGCGCCACTTAACCTGCGAAGGACAGATTTGGAGAGGCCGCCGAACGCCCTCTCCTGAATTTTGTAGGTGATGCCGCGAAGCAGGAGATCGCGGGACAGACTCTTCGGCGGCTGCATTCCATGCAGCCGCCGCCATTCGCTACGCAGTTCGAAGTTGGTGAGGCCTTCGAGCCGCGACAGCTCGGCCCCGATGCCGAGTGAGGTGTTCTTCACGTCAGCGACCGCGTTTCGTTTCGATGCGATAGCGGCGAAGCTCGCCCTCAAGCTTCTTCGACGTCAGCGTGAAGCCGAGCTTCCTTTTAACCGTACCGGCGAGGAAGCCACGGACGCTGTGTTGCTGCCAATCCGTCGCTTCCATCATTTCCGGAATAGTCGCGCCTTCGCGTCGCGTAAGAAGCGTAAGTACGCGATCATGCTTTGTGACGCGCTCCGTGAGCGAGCCGTCGCCGACAGTGGCTTTACTTGCGGTCGGTGCTTCTGATGGCTGCTTGGCTGCCAGCCTTGTTTTTGCGGCTTTGTTCCGCGATCCGCGTTTTGTCAGAGTGGATGCGATGGTTTCAACTGACGTCATGTTTGGCTCCTGGATTTAAGGACGCGCCCCAATCGGCGCTTCCACCACCCAAAGCCCCGCGTTCCGCGAGGCGAGCCCTCAAAAACTCGGCGACCGTTAACATCGGCGCTAGTCACACCCACCAATGCGTCCTTTGCGGCAGAAGTCGAGGCCTGTTGTCGCTGCAAATGCGCGAATTCGGACCTCAGTTATGTCGGCTCTGAACAATCCGCTCTTGGCTGCGCATCCGGTCCATTCTCCATGCCTCCGAAGTGGAGTATCGAGTCTACGCTTGGACTTCGGTCGTCGCCAACTTCGCGGCGGAAGCACGCGCAAAAGTGCGTTTGGCATTTACCTGCTCAGCCAGCTCCTGGTCGAGAGAGACCTCAAGCGCCACTTGCTCAACATTGGCATCCGTATAGGTCACCCAGTGAACAACGGCTAGATTGATGAGCGAGAGCTGCTCACGGCTTGCCTGCGTCGGCATCAACATAAACTTGGATGCGTTGTAGTTGTTGTTATCGTCGAGCAAGTTCTCGACTGTCCGCTCAATCTCTTTGGCTCGGACCTCCACGTCCTTTGCATCTTTCGCGGGCATGCGCCCCTCCCGTAGGGCACGTGCTTCCGTCAGCAGAGTGTTCGCATGGGCGCGGATGCGCTCATCAAGCGTAAACACGATCCTGACTTTGTCGTTCTCTCCGGCCATTGTAATGAGCGCGCGAACATCCTCCAGGATTCTCTTGTCCATCGTCTTCTTAAGAGCATCCTGTAACGCTCCTCCACCCATAAAACGGATCGCTGCTTGCCCAACACCTAGCGGCACATACATTTCGCGCGAAATCTGCGTGCCCTTCTCTAACAGGCCATCCACTCCCCGCGCCTCGGCGCGCCTCAGTTTGATATAGAGAGAGGTTTTAGCACCAAAGGCGATCACGTCCGTGCCTGGGGCTTCTGGCTCGGATATGTCTTGCCGTGCACTCTCGTTTAAATTCGCCCCATACTTTCCATTCAACAATGAGGCCGTCGCCGAAAGGCCTATCGCAAAATCTTTTTCGCGCTTGATGAGTATCCCGTTCGTATTTGCGAGATTGGCTGTGTAATTGCTGCCGCCTGCCGTGACCTCTGCAGACATGCGCACGCGCGCATGTACATATCGATCATACTCGCCGTCGACATGCTCGTGCCATTCGGTGTCTGACTGAAACGGGTCGAACGAGACGCGGCCGATGATGTTTGTGTCGAACCGGCCGCTGCTCTCGACGATCGGGGTGATCTCTTGCACTTGCGCCAGGTCCGTCGGCTCGATTGCTTTTTCGGTGAGTATCGTTTCCATGACCGCCTTGAGATCCTCCAGCCCGGCTTCATCACCGGGGAAGCGGAGGGATACGCCGCTCAAACTCCAGCCCGATGCCGTGAACCCCGCCCTCACCATGAGGGTCAAGCCGACCTTGCCAAGCATCAAGGGCTCCACACGCGCCCTCGCTCCGAACCCACCTTTAAAGCCGTTTCGAACAAGCACCTCGTATCCGTTGGGGGCGCGGGAGATCTTGAGCATGGACATAGCTCCTCCAGTGACGCGAACATCGCCGGTGATGCCCCCGCTGATTGGAAGTACGGGCGACCTCACTTCCACTGCATGGTTGGCTGTGAGTTCCACGCTTCCACCGACGGACAAGTGATCTAGATAATTTAGTAGCTTTACTTTCGTCTCTGTCTTCAAGCCGCCGCGCCGGTCCTTCCCCTGAAGCGCCTCGCCTTCAGTCTCCGCATTTCTCTTGATTGCGGCCTCGTAAGCGGGGGTTTTGGACGTGCTCTCGACCCAGAGGTTGAGTTCGTCCGGTCCGAAACTTTCAGACAGGATCGCGTTGATCTCCGGCCGAAACCGATTCACATCCACCCCAACATCGGCGAGCCATTGATTTATCTGCGCCGCGTGATCCGCCGGACAGAAGGTCGCGATGGTAGCGCCTTCCTTCGCGTTAACCTCCGCAAATCTCGTCAGGATCGCCAGTCGGATCGTGTCGCGCAGCGCGATGCCGCCCTCCGTCAGCAAGTCCGTGCGATCGGCCGCAATTTCGTCCATTCCCAGCAGGATGCCGTTCGCCTCCAGTTCCAACGCCCTGCGCCGTTCAAGTGCGACCTCACGGATGAAACAGATCGATCTTGCGACTTGTTCGACCTGTTGATCCTTGACAAGCGCAATAAAGGCAGCCTCGTCGAGCATGGGCCTGCCAATCTGCAGCCGAGGCAGCGACATTTCATTCCGATCGAAACCACGAAGCTGCTTGCGTATTTCTTGTAGCCGCGCCCGTTTCTTGGGAGGCAGATCCTCGAAACGGGTCGCCTCGCCAAGTAGCCCCTGTGCTTCAATGATCAGCTTGGATGGCGTCAAGCCGGCGGGGTGAGCGAGATCGAGCTGCTTCTTCTTGTTGAGATTGAAGGCTTTCAAAACCTCCTCGTTGTGTATCTGGTCAGCTTGAAGGCGGTTCTGCCGGGCCGCGATGTCCACCATCCTTCGTTCGAACTCGGCGTAGCGCTGCAGGGAGGCATCCAGCGGTCCTGCCGGCTGATCGGCGCCGGGAAGCAAGCCGACAAGCTTTTCATGGAGAGCCGCAATCATCGTCTCACCTTCGAGCTTCTCCGTAGTTCCGGTAAGGTTTTGCGCAAGAATATCGCCAAACTTTTTCGCCCGATATTCGTTGGTTCCGGACTTCTCGAACGATCCCGTCAGCGCCTGATCGGTATGATACTCGCGCCCCCCAATACGATCGAAATGCTTGTTGATGCTGCTGACCACTTCGGCTGCCTGGGCCGCGCTGCTTACGCCCTGCCTGGCCAATTGAATAATTGTACTCAGCGCCGTGCTAGATTCGGCATCTGTCAGCCCGAGCTTCTTCAATTCTTCTTTGCTCAGCCCACCAGTTTGCACAGCATCGAGATAAGATCGGCTTTTCTCGACGGCGGCATCCTGTTCTGTAAGCTTTTCTTCAGCTCTCTTTAAGTTCTGCGTCGCCCAATGCAATTCGGGGGAGCCTTTATCGTCACGCGGACCGTTCGCAGATCCGCTACCTTGATTGCGGTATCTATCAAGCTGCCCCCTGGCGAAATCGATCTCCAGCTGGGTATCACCCAATGCAATCTGGAGGTCGTCCCGTCGACTATTCCAGTATGCTGTGGCGCGCTTTGCGGCTTCAGACCGGCCACCAGGAAGGGCACCTTGGTTTTGCTGGAGGGGCAGATGCTCTGGTTCGGACGCTTCACGCTGCCTCAGTTCCTGAGACGCTTTGGAAGCTTCCCGGTACCTTTCGGCGGCCAACTCTCCTTCCCCCAGCAAGGAGTCGCGCCGACGGACCAACGCGCGTACGTCATCGCGAAGACCTTTCAATACTGGCTCAGGGCGCTCCATGTCCTTGATCTGACTCTCTAGTGCTTGGATTCTGCCTTCTAGTTGAGTCATGTGATATTCTTCGCCAAGTCGGGACAGCTCCTTTAGCGTGGCTTTGCCATTCGCAAGGCTATGTTGGAGTTCGCCCAGCGCCTTTGCACGCGGCACTTCGACTTCATCAAGGCGAAGTCGCGCTTCGGTCAGCAGCCGATCGACCGCCGTGAGTAACCGGCGGCTTTCCTGACTTTCGCACGCATTGCGCTCTAACGATATCAGCGCGGCAATGATGACGCCGACTTCCTCCGCCTTGTTCCCTAGCTTTCTGCGCAGGGCAACGACAAGACCTGCATCGACCCGCACGCCGCCAAGTCCATTCATGGTGAAAGGGATGTTTGCCCGTTGCAGAGCCACGCGAAGCTGCTGTCGAGCGCGCGCGAACTCGGCATCCTGTTGAACAATCGTTTGAGCCGTCGTTGCTATCGACGCGCGATCCGCATCGCTCAACGCGGATACTGGCAGCTGCTTCTCGATTGTGCACGCGGCGGTTAAGACCCGCTCGATGGCTTGCTTGCGCACAGCCATGAGCACCCCGTCGAGCTGCGTCGAGAGCCCCATGAGACTATTAAGGGCGACGCCATCATTTGGCGGCCGTACCGCATCAAGGATCGTTTCGGTAATAGCGGTCATCCCGGCTATTCCCGCAGCGCGCTGAGACCCGATAGGGGAATTCAGGAATTCCCCATTCCGCCCCATCCGTCCCATGATCTCAATCATGAGAAGCGTATCCTGTCCGCCGCCACCTGCCTGATTCAGAAGATCGTCCAAATCCCGAAGCGCCCTGCCTAGCCCGTCCATCTCGTTTGCCGTGGGAGCCCGGTCAGTATTCTTCAGATCTAGCACCAATCCGGGATAGCTGATGTGGAGCGCCCTAAGCAGCAGCTGCTGCCGGGCACCTGCCAGCTCCTCCACCAGTGCGGAACCACCGTGTTCTTGCTTCGCCGCCCGTTCCGTTTCTGCTTCCATCATACGAAGTTCGGCGATGCCGTCACGAACCGCCTTCGTTACCTCCGCGCGGCGAAATACAGAATGCCGCATCGCGTCGTTGCTTTTTCTCCCAGGCGCTGGCGCCGCTCGTTCCTCATTGGACCATACAGCAAAATCCCCGCCAACTTTCTGCAGGATCGCATCCTTGCGTTCCCGTTGCGTCGCAGTCTGAGCAGATTGTTGAGCCATCTGCTCAGACTGCGACGAGCGTATTGGCGCCTCTTGCTGGTCAATCTGCGCAGCCACGTCCGCGGCCTGCAGCTCACCTTCAGGCTGTTGCGAGCCTTGGGGCGACGTCACACGCTGAAAACGACTAAGGCTGAAGATGCCAGAATGGGCGCTGCGTATGTAGCGGATATCTGGTCCGCCCGTAAGGACCTGACTGCCAGGCTTCGTTGACCGAAAGGCATCCTTCAGGCGTTTGACCGTATCGCTTCCTTCCGATGTAAACTGCAGACCAAACTTAGATGATGGCGATACCGTTCGATGGCTCGAGATAAACGGCAGAAATATGGGAGAAACGAACCCGCCGGAAAAAGACGATTTCATAGTGTGGCCTCAATATTTTCCACGTATCCCCTGCAGCGCCAGCGTCGTTATGCAATGAGTATTCGCCTAGTTCTGTCGCAATTCGCCATGACGGCCGTTGATGGAAAGGTCACAGAGTATCCCCTCATTAGCCGCGGACGATGCTTGCGCCAGCGTTCTGGAGGCTAGAAAAATCACCAGGACTACTGGCCACAAATGGAGTGAGAGATAGTTCCTCTCTAAGTGTCTGCGAAAGATCAACGAGCCGACCGACCAGTTTAAGCACAGCCTCACCACCTACTCCTCTAATCGGCAGTGCGGCGTACAAGAGGATAATTCCCGTCTTAGAATCCAATGCTATCCAAACACCTGCAGGGAGGCGTCCGTAGTTCATCGCAAGGGCAGCCCTGAAACACGCATAATCCTCCGGCCGCGGCCTCAAGATCTCGCTGCAGAACGTTAGTTGCTCTTCGTCCGGCACAAACTCAATGATGATTTCAATTTCGCCCGAGAAGACAAGCCCGCAGCGCCCGCTATCGTCTAACGCGATGCGCTCGCCCAGCGCTTCAGATAGGTCGCCTAAAAGAGCATCAACCATATCAATTGTGGATTGCATTTTCTTTTCCTTAACCGGATAGAATTCCGCCTACGGCTGCTTTTAGAGAGTCCTCATTACACAATTATATTATGGCGCAATAATATTACGCGCATAATGATATCGACTCATACCAATTTCCCATCTTGCTGCGCCCGGCGCAAAAAAATTGGCTTCTTTAAAGCGGAGGAGCAGCTGTGGCTTCCGGTGACCGCATGCCGCCCAATCAGTTTTGCGTAACAGCGCCATGCGACGAGGCAGCGCCGCGGTCAATAGCTATTTCTGGTGATGCGTCGTGCGGCATTTTTTATTCGTCTACGTTGGAAAAATCCGATTTGCTTTAGCTAGCTCGACATTAGTACATAATTTAAGATCAATGAGATTTTCTGAACTGAGGTTGACCGCGCCTGGAAGCTTGGAATCCGGCTCCCACGCATCTGAAGTCGTCGCAAGCGGTTTTGCTATTCAAGGGCGGCCCGGCAGGCGAAGAGCAAGCTGAGCATCTCGTTGTCGACGTGTTTCATTGCGATGCATGATGACACCTGCCAAAACGACGCCTAAGCCAACGGCGCATATTATGAGCGTCGCCAGCGCGTTGATATCGGGCGTAACCCCAAGCTTCACCTTGCTCCAAATGAGAATTGGCAGCGTCACCGTGCCAGGCCCGGTCGTGAAACTCGTGATGACGACGTCGTCGAGCGAAAGCGTGAAGGCGAGAAGCCAACCTGAAAAAATTGACGGCGAGATAATCGGCAGCGTGACATCCTTTAAAACCTGCCAAGGCCTTGAGCCCAGATCGAGAGCGGCTTCCTCCAGCTCGATGTCGAACGAGGATAGTCGAGATTGTACGATTGTTGCCACGTAGGTCATTGCGAACGTGATGTGCGCAATCGTTATTGTCGAGAACCCTCGGCTGCCAGGCCAACCGGTCCAGCTGGACAATAAAATAAATAACATCAGGAGCGATATGCCCGTAATGACGTCGGGCATGACCAGCGGCGCATTTACTAACCCCGAAAACACCGTACGCCCACGGAATCGCTTGAACCGAGCCAGCGCAATTCCCGCCATAGTGCCTAGAATCGTCGCGAAAGTTGCGCTGACGACCGCGATTTTCAGGGAAAGTAATGTCGCCTCGATGATCTGATGGTTGTTCCAGAGTTTAGCATACCATTGAGTTGAAAATCCGCCCCATACTGTGACGAGGCGTGAGCGATTGAACGAAAACAAAATCATCGAAAGAATCGGGACGTAGAAAAACGCAAACCCGAAACACAGGCAACTTATCAAAAATGTCGAGCGGCTGTTCATTGCAAGCCATCCCGCCGCAGATGGGCTTTAGCCTCGAAGTAGTTGTAGGCCATCATCGGGAAAACAAGCAACAGGAGCAATCCAACAGCGACTGCCGAAGCCATCGGCCAGTCAACAGCTGATGAAAACTGATCCCGAATTACACTTCCGAGCATCGGGTCAGCAGCATTCCCGACGAGGCTCGGAATGATCAGTTCGCCCGACGTTGGGATAAATACCAACAACCCACCTGAAATGATTCCGGGAATTGAAAGCGGCAGGGTGACATCCTTGAAAACTTCCCAAGGCCTCGAACCCAGGTCGAGCGCGGCTTCGTTCAGCGTCGTATCGAGCCGCTCCAGGTTGGCGTAGAGCGGCAGAATCATGAACGGCAGGTAGGTGTAAACCATGACAAGAATCACAGCGAAATTCGTATTCATCATTTGAATGGATGGGATCGCCCATGCCGCCGGCATAAAACTATTTACGACAGCCGTGAGGCCTTTGTTGAACCAACTGTTCGTCCCCATCAGGCCGATCCAAGCATAGATCCGCAAGAGAAATGACGTCCAGAATGGCAGGATAATCAGCATCAGTAGAATGTTGCGCCAACGACGTCCGATACGCGTCAGGCACAGGGCCATCGGATATCCGATAACAAGGCAGAGAAATGTTGCCAGCCCCGCATTCTGAATTGATGTGAGAAACGCTCTGATAAAAAGCTCGTCGTCGAAAAGACGTACGAAATTATCGATCCGGAGATATGGCCAAGTTGCGAGAAAGGCAAATGGCGGTGACTTCGTCGCCGGCATGGCGAAGCTCATCGCCGCAACGATGAGGAATGGCGCAAGAAAAAAAGCAATCAGCCATCCATACGGCGCTGCGATTAGAAGCGACCGCCAACCTGATCGCGCGAACCATGCACCAATCGGATATCGGAAGGAGGCCATGTCGTTACTCGGTGAGAATGATCACGCTTGAAGGATCAAAGCTGAGCCAGACTTCGTCTTCCCACTGCGCCACGCGCTCGCTCTCCCCCGTGCGATGCGCATTCACCACACTGACGGACAGCACGGCTCCCGTGGAAAGCTTGATGCGATAGAGCGAGTTTTTTCCGAAGTACCCTAGATCGTCGACCAAGCCAGAGAGCGCATTCCGCGCGCCAGTTGGTTTCTCTCGGTTGATGAAGATTTTCTCCGGCCTCAGCGCGACACCAACTTTGTCACCAGGCAATACCCTATGATCGGGCTTCACAGTAAGCGACGCACTAAGCTTCGGCACGAGAACCGTCATCGCACTTTCCGACGAATACTGGACCTCACCGTCGAACATGTTTACCGAGCCGATGAAGCCGGCAACCATGCGGCAGTTCGGATATTCGTAGATCTCAGTCGCGCTCCCGACTTGGCGCACGCTGCCCTTGTCCATCACGGCGATCCGGGACGCGAGCATCATCGCTTCATCCTGGTCGTGTGTCACAACAACGAACGTTATGCCCGTCTTGTATTGAATATTCGTGAGTTCGAATTGCGTCTGCTCACGAAGCTTCTTGTCGAGCGCTCCAAGCGGCTCATCGAGCAGCAGAACCTTCGGCTGTTTCGCAAGCGCCCGCGCCAGCGCAACACGCTGACGCTGGCCACCGGAGAGCTGATGCGGCTTGCGACCGGCGAGCGACGACATTTGAACGAGATCGAGCATCTCGCGAACGCGTTCTCTTCGTTCCGCCGCTGTCAGACTCTCGTGCTTGAGGCCATAGGCGATGTTTTTCTCCACCGTCATATGCGGAAAGAGCGCATACGATTGGAACATCATGTTTACGGGACGGTCGTATGGGGGAATACCCTCCATGTCCTGCCCGTCGATCCAGATGCGGCCGGATGTTGGCGCGACGAAGCCCGCCAACATCCGCAATAGCGTTGTTTTCCCGCATCCGGAGCCGCCCAGGAGAGCAAAAAACTCACCCTTGCGAATATGCAAAGAGACGTTATCGACGGCGGTGAAATCACCATACGTCTTGCTAACGGCATCAATGCGGATGAACGGCTGTTCTTTGATAGGATTGGGCGCGCTCTCAGCCATCAAAGAACGCTCGCGGTAAACTCGAAGCGTGCATCGATTTAACCAGATTTGATCTGTTCGAAGGCGCGCGTCAGCGCCTTGGTCTCATCATCGCTCAGTGGTTTCGGCGCCCAAAGCAGTTTCATCGTGTCCGCGTCAGGATAAATGGCTGGATCGCTGAGAATTGCCGGATCGACGAACTTCTTAGAAGGCAGATTGGCATTCGCGTAGTGGACGAGATCGGTACACTGCGCAATGACTTGCGGCTGCAGCAGGTATTCAAAAAACTTGTAGGCGTTGGTCTTGTGCTTGCTGTCGGAGAGCATGCACCAGCAATCAACCCATATCGGAGCGCCAGTCTTGGGGACAGCATAGAGGAGATTAATATCGACGCCGGCATCTTTGGCGCGTTGCTTCGCCGTCGCATAATCTCCAGAGTAGGTATTGATGACGCACAGTTCCTTATTGGGAATCGCGTTGAGATAGTTCACGGTGTCGAAGGCGCGGATATATTTTCGGACTGGCTTATAGAGGTCGACGACTTTCTTGATGTTCTCCGGCGTCGGCTTGTCGGCATCCAGGCCGAGATAGCGCATCACCATGGGAAACATATCAAGCGGCCCATCCACGATGGAAATTCCGCAATCGGCGAGCTTCGATGCGTACTCCGGCTTGAAAATGAGATCGAGCGATTTAAAATCTGCATCCGGAATTCTCTTTTTCACCATATCGACATTGAACGTGAAGCCGACAGAACCCCAGAAATAAGGCAGGCCATAAAGGTTTGCCGGCGCCCAAGCCTCCATGAGCTTCAGAATCGTGGGATCGAGATTATTCCAGCCGGGCAATTTGCTGTGGTCAAGCTTCTCGAACAGGCCGGCTTTCACGAAGCGCGGCGTTATTGAACCTTGCATGACAACGGCATCATAACCCGAATTGCCCGCCAACAGCTTGGCCTGCATTTCCTCTTGCGAGCTGTAGGTATCGTAATTGACCTTGATGCCCGTCTCTTTCGTGAAATCGGCGATCGTATTCTCACCGATGTAGTCGGACCAGTTGTAGAGGTTGAGCGTGTTCTCTTCCGCATAAGCTCGTTTAATGAAGGGCATCGCCACAGCGGCGCTTCCTGCGAGAGTTAAAGCCGTGCGCCTCGTCACTCTGGTCATTTTCAAGTCCCTATTTCCTGGCGTGATCCGCCGATTGAAATCGAACGTCAAACAAAAAGAAGCCCGGCCTCGCCGGCCGGGCTTCAAAACGTCACGACCAGTCGTCGCTGTCGTGCTTGATTGTGTGGCGATTGGCGATGAGCTCATCGATCGTTGGTTCGCCGGTCAATGCCCGCTTAATCGCAAGCTTCGTCGCCTCATAGTATGTGCGATAGAGATCCTTCTTATCGAGGTTCTCATCCGTTGCGCAACGCGGGTCGAGCCAGATCAAGCTGATAATGCAGAGTTCGTTGACCAGATCGCGAGGAATGATGCCTTCCGCGACGCAATCGACGACAGCGTCTGCAGTACCAGACTGTACAGGGCCACCGAACAATTCGATGTTGGCCATATCTTCGAGCGTCACCTTGGGTACCATCATGGTTGCCGGGCGCGCCAACTGATTGAGAGCGCGAACGGCAAACATCGAGGTGTGGCCTTTGCTCTGTCCCATCAAATTCGCGAAGGCCTGACCGACCGGCCCCGACGTCATCCCGATCATGATTTCAGGCATTGCGTCCGTAAACTGACCCTCGGCGGCGAGTACTGTCGCTTCACCGACGCAAAATTCGTATTGCTTGCTCATTTTGATTTCTCGACTTTAACGTCGGCTCATTACAACCGACAATATTTCTGACTGTCCGATCAGCTAGTTTATAGATCGAAGGCATGCGGTCAAGGGCTATCGCGCACATAATACAGACAATGCATTGCACAATTTGTCGGCGCACATCGCGATGCACAATACCTCGCGTCGCTGCGTCAGTACCGGGGATTGGTGCGCAGTGTGCGTGCTGCATCGCATACAGCAGTGTGGGCACAATAAAAAAGCAGGACCGCTTTGAGGGTCCTGCATCAATGCCGATTAGAGACTTGCTCGGTGGTCTGAGGATCAGGCCGCGATGTTCTTAAATGCGCGATGGGGCACGTCGGGATGACCGATGTAGCTGCTCGCAACGAGATAGACGAAGTCGTAAACGCCCGCTTCCTCTTCGGCAAAAATACCCGGCTCGTAGTTTTCCGATTGAAGACCACGCTGCACCGATTCAACGGCGCCCCAATCCTCGCGGTTTGTTTTATCCCAGAACTCCATGGCGTAGCTCGGATCGAAATCCGGGCGCGCCACAGCTTCCGGAGCAAAGAGCCATTGGCATTCGACGCGCGACGTGCTTGCCGACGTCGGCTCCAGGCGATGGGTCATCACATAGTCGGGATGCAGGCTGATCAGCAAACCGGGAAACAAGGTTATGTAATGAACCTGACGCCGCTGCTCAGGGGTCAAGCCGGAGAACACAACGCCATTCGACTGGCCCGAGAAACTCATCGTTTCAGCACCTTCGACAAGCTCCATGCACCCGCCGGTATAATAGCCCGACGGATGTCGATACTGATATCCCGAAGTCGTCGGTGACACGCGGCACAGAGCAGGATGGATCGATGGGCAATGATAACACTCGTGGTAATTCTCGATGGCGACTTTCCAGTTCGCTTTGAGTTCATAGTTATGCGTTCCACCGATTTCCAATCGCTCGCATTCCCAGTTCTTCGTGAACTCGTCGAGAAAACCCAAGTGCTTGGTGAAGGGCATCGCGTCCCCGGACCCATTGACAAAAATCCAGCCGCCCCACTCCGCGACACCGAGCTTAGTCAAACCGAGATCTTCCTTACGCGCATTGGCAATGCTTTGGGTACCACGGGCGCTCGCAAGACGACCGTCCAGGCCGTACCCCCAAGCGTGATAGGGGCATACGATTGTGTTTCTCGTCACGCTCTCACCCTCGGCGAGCAGCTCATGGCCTCGATGTCGGCAAATGTTTTCGAAGGCGTGGAGCGTGCCCGTGGCATCGCGCGTTAGAAGCACGCCGCGGCCATTCAGCGAGATTGCGGTTTGGCTGCTTTTTCCCGGGATGAGGCTCGAACGCCCGGCGCAGATCCAACCACCATCAAAAAGATGGCGTTTTTCCCACATGAACATCGTATCGTCGACATAAGCTGCACGAGGCAGCATGCGTGATTGTCCAAACGGAGCAAGAGAAAGCTCAACGTCGTTTCTCGTCAAGGGCGCCGCTGTAAAAGTCACCTTAAACCTCCTCTGGAAGACGCTTGCTCGATTGAGCAAAAGCAGGGATTGAAAAGCGATATGAAAAACGTATTGTGAAATTTCATGAAAAGCAATGATAAATTTTTCACGAAGAAAAAGAGCACGTCCGTTGCGGCCGAGGACTTGGTCGAGCCGCTGTCTCTGGGGCCCCTCATCCGCGACTTGCGGCGCAAAAAGGGCGTGACTCTTCAAGAGCTCGCCGACGCTGTCGGCCGCTCAGTGGGATTCATCTCGCAGATCGAACGGGGAATCTCTCAGCCAACGGTTCTCGACCTCAGCGTTATCAGCGAACGGTTGGGCGTTCCGGGCAACTATTTCTACGCGATGGCGGCTCCGCCGGAACGGAGCTGGGTTACGCACCCCAACAATCGCCGTACTCTGCGCTACGCGGGCGGCATCATCGATCACCTCGTCTCGCCATCACTCGCTGGGAAGCTATCCGTCATCGAATCGATATTCGAGCCCGGTGCCGACTCCGGTGACCAGCACATCATCGAACACCAGGAACAAGCGATCTATGTCCTGGAGGGTGAGCTGACAATTTGGGTTCACGGCGAACCCGTAACGCTCAAAATCTCAGATGCTTGCCAACTCGAAAGCGGGGCGCCAACGCGATATGCCAATCGCGGAAAAAAGAAAGCTCGCGTCTTATGGATTTATTGCTGAGACGGCCCAGCCTTTACAAAAGCTGCAAATATCGTCTTCGCGCTATCCAAGGCTCGCTGTAGCTTGAAGCCCTTGGGATCGAGATGGCATTCAAGCCAAAGACCGAACAGAAACGCATTCAATCCTACCGCGCGCTTTCTGGCCTCGGCCCGATTTCCAATCACTTCGAAAAGAGTGTCGGCAATCTCTTCCATATATTTGCGATCTGAAGGCAGACCGCTCACTTGATAGAGATCGCGCCCCCGCGCCTCGCCCCACACCGCACACCAGAGCGACAAAATATCCCCGTATTTCGTACAAAACGTCACATCATGCGCCACCGTCGCCCAAAGTCGTGACTTGGGATCTGCCTCAGCGTGGGTTTGGGCTGCACGGAGACTCGCATCGTACACATCGATGGAGTGATCGATGGCAGCCAGAAGAAGCTGGTCCTTCGATTCGAAATGAAACCCCACTAATGCGCGCGAAACGCCTGCTATTTCAGCCACTGTACTGAGTGTCGTTCCCGCCAGACCATGCTTCGCGACGGACACGACTGCTGCGTCGATGAGAACGCGTCTCGTGTTTTCGCCGCGCTCACGACGCAAGTCTTTTACTGCCTTTTTTGCCATGACAGACCGATCAATTGACAATTTCGCCAACGCCGCATAATTTAGCTGTCCGTACAGCCAACATTATTAGCTTCGGAAGCTCGCAATGCCCAACCCACTTGACATAGCCGTGATTGGCGGAGGTCACAACGGCCTTGTCACCGCTGCATATCTCGCCCGCAAAGGCCTTTCCGTCGGCGTCTTCGAGGCGCGTCCCGTGGTCGGGGGTGCCGCGGTAACAGAGGAATTTTACCCCGGATTCCGCAATTCCGTGTGTTCCTACCTGGCTGGGTTGCTGAGCCCGCTCGTGGTGTCCGAGCTTGGTTTGAGACAAGCAGGGCTGCAAATCGTTCAACGGCCGGCCAGCGACTTTCTTCCACTCCCCGACGGCCGGTATCTCATGAACACTGGCGACTCGAATTCCTACGTGCGCCAACTCGATGCGCTTTGCCCTGGCGACGGCGCCGGCTACAAAGCCATTGACCGGGATCTTTCGGAGGTCGTCGGGGCAGTGCGGACGATCATGGATCGCACGCCCCCAAACATTGGCGGCAGCACGCCTAGCCTCCTGAGTGCCATCGGCGCAGCGCTGGAGGCGCGCAGCCTATCCTCACACGGACAAATGGTTCTTATGCGTCTGCTGACAATGTCGGCGGCGGATTTCCTCGGACATTATTTTCAAGGTGAGGCCATCAAAGGCGGCTATGGCTGGCTCTCGGCGGTCGGCAACTTCCAGCCCCCAACCGCGCCGGGATCGGCCTATGTCGTCCTGCACCACAGCTTTGGCGAATCCAACTCCAAGCAAGGAACCTGGGGCCATGCGATCGGCGGCATGGGAGCCATCAGCGACGCTATCGCGAAGGTCGCCCGCGCGGCCGGTGTCAAAATCGAAACCGGCGTCCGTGTGGCGCAAGTCAATACGCGCGGTGGCGTGGCAAGTGGCATTACCCTGACCGACGGCCGCGAGATCAAAGCCAAGCGCGTCGTCGCCAATGTCAATCCGCAGCTGCTTTACGAACGACTTGTCGATCGCACGCTGTTACCAGATGAGGTTCGTAGCTGGATCGGGAGTTACCAAAACCACTCTGCAACCCTGCGCATCAACGTTGCACTGTCGGAGCTGCCGGACTTCACCTGCTGCCCAGGCAAGACTCAGGGAATTCATCATGGCGGATCGGTATTGATCTCGCCTTCTCTCTCATATCTCGAAGAAGCCTACGACGATGCCAAGAAAGGTGCATGGGCGCGCAAGCCCGCCGTCGAAATGTGGATCTCATCAACAGTCGACAAGACGCTGGCGCCTGAAGGCAAGCATGTCGCGAGCCTCTTCTGCCAACACTTCAACAAGAATCTCTCGGATGGCCGCGACTGGGATTCGTGCAGAGAAGAAGCTGCGGATGCTGCCATTCGCGTTGTGAACGATGCCGCACCGAACTTCGCCAAATCGATCATCGGTCGCAAGGTTCTCACCCCTACCGATCTCGAACGCGAATTCGGCCTGACCGGCGGCGACATCTTCCATGGCGCGCTGCATCTCGACCAGATTTTCTCGATGCGCCCGGTCCCGCGCTATGCCGATTATAGGACGCCTATTCCAGGTCTCTACCTCTGTGGCTCAGGAGCACATCCTGGCGGCGGTGTGACGGGCATTCCAGGCCGAAACGCCGCTCGTGAGATCATGAAGGATATTCGCTCCTGGCGCCCTCGCGCGCCTGGCCGTTGAGACATTCAAGCCGCGCAGATGCAAAACGCTACGCTGACTGTCAAAGTCAAGTCGAAGAAGAATGAAGCGATGAATATCGCTTCATTCGAGCTGACGAGCCTCGACGGAAGCGATCTGCCACCTTTCACGGCAGGGGCTCATATCGACGTCCATTTGGCTCCGGGTCTGGTTCGGCAATATTCACTCTGCAACAGCCCTTCGGAGCGGCATCGCTACGTGATCGGCGTGCTCCGTGCGCCGAATTCTCGTGGTGGCTCTGAATTTCTCCACGACATCATTCGAAACGGATCGCGGCTATCGATCTCGATGCCGCGCAACAACTTCCCTTTGGCCCCGACCGCAAAGGGCAGCATCCTCTTCGCCGGCGGCATAGGAATAACGCCGATCCTATGCATGGCCGAGCATCTATCGAACGAGGGTTCGCCGTTTGAATTGCACTACAGCGCCCGAACTCCTGATCGGCTCGCCTTTTCTGCTGACATATTGGCGTCGCCCTATGCCGATCGCACCATTTTTCATTTCGACGACGCCGCGCCCGAGCAGGCGCTCAATCCCTCTGAAATTCTGAGGATGCCGGATGCCGAGACGCATATTTACGTCTGCGGTCCGTCGGGATTTATCGATCATATCGTGCATGCCGCACTTACGTCCGGGTGGCCCAACGATCAAATCCATTTCGAACATTTTGCGGCGCGAGGCTCTCACGCAAATGCCACTTCCTTTACAGTCACGCTCGCACGAAGCGGAACGATAATCATGGTTGGAGAGAACGAGACGGTTGTTCAGGCGCTCTCCCGAAACGGGGTCGAGATTCCCGTCGCCTGTGAGCAAGGCCTTTGTGGAACGTGCATGACAGGTATCTTGGGTGGCGTTCCAGATCACCGCGACCACCTTCTAACGGCCACAGAGCGCGCCTCAAACGCATGCTTTCTGCCTTGCTGCTCAAGAGCGCTTTCCGCGAACCTCATTCTGGATCTCTAAAACATCACCGCAAAGCAAAGAGGCCACGTCTGATAAGACGCGGCCTCGTCTGGAATGGAGGCTGCAAAAGGCTGCATCTCGATTGTCAGGTCGTGTAACGTCTCAATCGCCGAAGTGCTCGGCGGCATAAGCCATGCCGGCTCGCGTTTCGCCAATTGCTTGCTCGATCAAGTTCATCGCTTTCTCGCGATGACCGCCTTTGTCTGACGTTGCGTCACGCAGGAACTGCATGGCTTCCTGCAGCGATCCGATCGCCCGCTCCATATTACCCTGGTAGGCCACAGCTTCCTTCGTCACGAGTGACGCGAACGCTGCTGCACCCACGCCGGTGGCTGCAAGGCGCAGCGCGTTTCGCCGCGAGATATCTTCTTGTTTCATGCGCTAGGTCCTTTTTAAGTACCGACACAAGCGCCATTGCAATGGCACTTGTGCCGAATGTTGGCTTAGTAACCCCACCACGGACGGCAATGCAGATGTCCCCACGGCCCGCGCCAGCAATTACCGCCGGCCCACCGGCCAGGCCCCCATCCCCAACCCCAACGGCGATGCCAGCCGGGGCCATACCACCAATCGATAAAGAGGCTAATCTCCTTGCCCGAAGCCGGGATGACTCCGTCGAGCGGACGAATATCGTAGGTCAGGTCGCTGCCCTTGAGACGCGGCTTGAGAAGCTCCACGACAACGAGATCGGTTTTTCCATCAATTACTGTGGAGACGGTCGCATTTGGCGGATCTTTTTCGAAATCGTCTTTACCGCCGGTCCAATAGTCGACGAACTTGCTGGTAAAGACGTCGCCCGTCATGCGTTCCGGCCGATCGCTGAACATCAGTGTCTGAGGGGCGACCCCGTGGATCGTCAGCGTCTTGCCATCGGAGGTGAACGACGTTCCTGTCTGCACGAACAGCCAGTTTGCTGCCGGCATTTCCACCATGTTCGACGTCTTGTCATTCTTCTCCGGCGCGCTCTCGTCGGCATGCGCAGCACCGACCATGGCGCCGACAAATAATGCCATCGCGATAAATAACCGTCTCATTTACCATCCTTTTGCGTTGCGTACGAATTCAGTCCGTTTGGTTTTCGTTTTCCCGCAGAATTCAGCCGGCAAAAAAGCCTGTTGCCCTCATGGCAGACAGGATTTGCGACGCTGCTTCGACACGACGAACGAACGATAGCAAGGGTTCAATTAAAATCTCCTGTCTGCCTGGACAGCTATATTCATAAAATTGCTGGGTCAAGGCTTGGCTTCGCGGTAAATCCAAATACACCGTCTGATAACAGCCTCGCAGTCTCCGTTCGACATCAGAGATCATCAGCGTATCCCAATCGCATTGCATGGGTGATGACTTCAAGCGGGGGACGGTTGTTGCGATGCTATGAGGGGATGGATGATCGCCTTTGCCGCTTCGAGAGCGCGTTGAACCTTGAAGCCCTCCGGGTCGAGGTGGCATTCGAGCCATACACCGAAAATGAGCGCATTGATGCCTGCGGCGCGCCTCATTGCCTCGGCGCGATCGCCGGTGATCGTATAAATCGCGTCGGCAATTTCTTCCTTGTACTTATGATCCGAAGGCAGCCCTACTACGCGATAGAGATCGAGCCCGCGCGCCTCGCCCCAGGCGGCGCACCAGAGCGATAGGATGTCTCCGTGCTTTGCGCCAAATCCGACATCGTGTTGAACGGTGGCCCATAGCTGCGCAATCGGCTCGGGGTCGGCACGTTCCTGCGCAGCGCGAAGACTGGCGTCGTAGATGTCGATCGAACTGGCGATGGCGGCCATCAGCAGTTGGTCTTTAGATTCGAAGTGAAAGCCTACCAATGCCCGCGAAACGTTGGCTATGCCCGCCACGCTGTTGAGTGTCGTACCTGCCAAGCCATTCTGGGCCACGGACACCACGGCAGCATCAATGAGAATGCGCCGCGTGCTTTCACCCCTTTCACGTCGCAGGTCTTTGTCTTTCACTTTAGCCATCTCATTCCTTGAAGGGGTCGGCCCGAGACTTTTGCTGTCCGATGAGACAGTATTACTGGTTACTGGCATTTGCGATGTCCAATGGGCCTCACGGCTCTAGGATCTAGATATATGGATCGTTTCCCGCTTGGAGGCATTCCAGAACGAGATCGGTATCTGCACCTAGCTTGGGACTGGCGGTGGTGGCGGCACAGGGGATGCCGTCGATCACGATGGGGCTGCGGACGGTGGGCACGGGCGCCGCGTCGGGGCGGGTAAGGTCCTGGCGTAGTCCGCGGGCAACGACTTGGGGATCAGCGAAGACCTGATCGAGCCGGTTGACCGGTCCGGCCGGAACGCCAGCCGTTTCCAGCGCGGCGAGCAGATCGCCGGCGGTGCGCTTTGCAATTTCAACGGCGAGAAGCGGAATCAGCTCAGCGCGGTTGGCGACGCGGCGGGCATTCGTCTTGAAGCGCTCGTCGGTTGCGAGGTTTTTGAGGCCGAGCAGATCGCAGACGCGTGCGAACTGGCCGTCGTTGCCGGCCGCGATGATAATTGGCCCATCGGCGGCTTCGAACACCTGGTAGGGCACGATGTTGGGATGGGCGTTGCCGAGGCGGCGTGGCGGCGTTCCTGATGCCAGATAGTTCATCGCTTGATTGGCTAGCACGGAGACTTGCGTATCGAGCAGCGCCATGTCGATGATGGCGCCTTCGCCCGTGGCATTGCGGCGATTGAGTGCCGCCAGAATGCCGATGGTGGCATAGATGCCGGTGAAGATATCGGCGAACGCCACGCCGATCTTCTGCGGCTCGCCGTCGGGCGCGCCGGTCAGATCCATGATACCGCCCATGCCCTGCACGATGAAGTCATAGCCGGCGCGCGGGGCATAAGGCCCGGTCTGGCCGAAGCCCGTGATCGAGCAATAGATGACACCGGGATTGATGGCTTTGATCGCAGGGTAGTCGAGACCGTATTTGGCAAGGCCGCCGACCTTGAAGTTCTCGATGATGACGTCGGCCTGCTTCGCGAGCGCGACCGCCGCTTCACGGCCTGCGGGGTTGTCGTAGTCGAGTGCGATCGATCGCTTGCCGCGGTTCGTCGCATGAAAGTAGGCGGCCGATCCCGGACCATCGTCGTCGGCTACGAACGGCGGTCCCCACGCCCGCGTATCATCGCCACCGTCGGGCCGTTCGACCTTGATGACGGAGGCGCCGAGGTCGGCGAGCGTCTGACCGGCCCAGGGTCCTGCGAGCACGCGGGCGAGTTCCAGCACGCGTAGGCCCGCAAGCGGTTTCGGACTTTCAGACGTCATCATGCGAAGGCCTGCAGTCCGGTGATGGCGCGACCGAGGATCAGAGCGTGAATGTCGTGCGTGCCTTCATACGTGTTGACCGTTTCGAGGTTCAGCATGTGACGCATGACCTGGAACTCTTCCGAGATGCCGTTGCCACCGTGCATGTCGCGGGCCATGCGGGCGATGTCGAGGGCTTTGCCGCAGTTGTTGCGCTTGATCAGCGAGATTATCTCGGGCGCAAACTTGCCATTGTCGAGCAAGCGGCCGACGCGCAGCGCCGCCTGCAGGCCGAGCGTGATTTCGGTCTCCATGTCGGCGAGCTTCTTCTGGACGAGCTGCGTCGCCGCGAGCGGGCGGTTAAACTGTTTGCGGTCGAGCGTGTATTGCCGGGACGCGTGGAAGCAGAACTCGGCGGCGCCGAGCACGCCCCAGGCGATGCCGTAGCGGGCGCGGTTCAAACAACCAAACGGGCCGGCCAAGCCTTCCGCATTCGGTAGTAGCGCCTCGTCGGAGACTTCGACGCCGTCCATGACGATCTCGCCGGTGATGGAGGTGCGCAGCGACAGCTTGCCGGCGATCTTCGGCGCGGACAGGCCTTTCATGCCTTTTTCGAGGACGAAGCCTTTGATCTTGTCGCCGTGCGCCTGAGATTTTGCCCAGACGACGAAGACGTCGGCGATCGGCGCGTTGGTGATCCACATCTTCGCGCCTGAGAGGCGGTAACCGCCGCTGATCTTCTCCGCGCGCGTGCGCATGCCGCCGGGATCGGAACCGGCGTCGGGTTCGGTCAGGCCGAAGCAGCCGATCCATTCGCCGCTGGCGAGCTTGGGCAGATACTTTGCGCGCTGCGCCTCGCTGCCGTAGGCGTAGATTGGGTGCATGACGAGCGAGGACTGCACGCTCATCATCGAACGATAGCCGGAATCGACGCGCTCGACCTCGCGTGCGATCAGTCCGTAGGAGACGTAGTTCGAATCCGAGCCGCCGCAGTCCGCGGGAAGCGTCGGGCCGAGCAGACCGAGCGCGCCCATCTCGCGGAAGATGCCGGGATCGGTGGCTTCACGGGCGTAGGCCTCGATCACGTGCGGTTGCAGTTTGTCCTGCGCGAAAGCCCGCGCCGTGTCGCGGATCAGTTTTTCGTCTTCCGATAATTGGTCTTCAAGAAGGAGTGGATCTTCCCAATCGAATTTCGATTCCGTTGCCACGTCATACTCCTAATAATCACGTACTTACTTGATACATAACTAGCTGTCTAGACAGTTAATATTTTTTTTCATTACGAGTTAACTTCAACAGATCATGATGTGTAGTGATCGATATTGATTACAGGCACTTTTTTCGACGACGAAAAACGACGGACAACACATTCATCAAGAGCAATAGGTATTTCCGATATGGGCATCTGAAAAACCTATTTTTGGGCACAACTACGATCCGGTATCGATTGTAAATCGCGTAGCAAAGTAAATCGAATGCTCGATGGTGGGTGTGGGTGAGGCTATTGAGCCGTCTCGAAAGACTGGCCTCCTTCTCGGCCATTTGAGATCGACCCGACCTCAAGAAGCACCGGCCAACTTCAGATGGTTGAATGACGCAAAAATGATTCCGGGGTTTGCTCCACGTCTGCCAGACGACCTCAATCCCAGGCGCAATCTATCAATCGACAGTGTCGTACATAATGCCATCGGTGCGCTTGGTATGTGCGTCATCGTTGTCGACTCCAGATTGCGTATCCTCTATGCCAGTGAAGCGAGTAGGGCTCTTGCTACGCAAGTATCCACCGGCTTCTCGATGGCCCGACGAGGAGGAGCTGGAGAAGCCTATCTATCACTTGCGAGCAACGCCAATACAATTGAGCTCCGAAAGTTGGTTGCTGCAGTCATTGCTGTCGAATCGGCCGGCCAGCGAGTGCAAGTTTCCAGTCGACTGCATCCGCTCTGCAGTCCTCAGATCATCTGCCTCATTTCGCCGATAGAGGAACGTCTTGCTGACCCTTTGCCGGAACTCCATTTTTCTCATGCCGCGCTCGTCATTTTCAAACCGTTTGCAGCAATTCCCAAACCCTCTCCTAAGCTCTTACGGAGCCTGTTTTCCTTTACGCAAGCTGAAGCGGAAGTCGCCAGCGATCTGGTAGGCGGCATCAACGCAGACGAGGTCGCCAGACTCCGCAACGTCCGGCTTGACACGATCCGCTCGCAAATACGGTCAATTCTTGCGAAATCGGGCGCCCCCAACCTGCGAGCCTTCGAGAACAGGATCGGGAGCCTCATGGCCATGCTCCCGCTCGACGCTACCGCGCTAAGATAAAGAACGAAGATGAATTTTATCCCTCCACTGAAGGTAGACAAATGCCGACTGCAACCTATTTGGCCCTGATCAAAGAGATGGGAGCGCACATTGGCCTGCCGGACATGGAGGCGGATGAAGGCGGTTATCTAGCGATTACGCTTGAGAAGCTGACGCTGCACCTTCAGTACGACGAAGAGGAAGACGAGGTCGCACTGTTCGCGCGACTAGGCGAGGTCGAAGAAGATCGTACGGAAGCGATCTATGCCATGCTTCTGGGTGCCAATCTCTTTTGGCAAGGCACTCGGGGCGCCACGCTGGCAATAGAACCCTCTGGCGGCTCTGTCTTTTTTATGGACCGACGCGCCTTGCCCGTTCTCCGTGCCGACAGTTTGGTGTCCTGGATCGAACGCTTCCACGAAATGGCTGCCTACTGGAGCAATCGACTTGCTGTGGCCAACGAGGGCGGTCCGATTGGCGTCGCCGACGATGAGATCAGCATCCCAACAAGCGATCGTCAGACCTACACCATCTCTCCTTCGTTCATCCGCGGCTGAATTTCTTTGAGAACGCGAGTATGGCACTAAGCATCCACAACTACCGCATTGATAGTGATCGGCTCATCGGAAGCTATCGACTGACCGTCGGACAAGACGAAAGCGGACGCGAAGCCGTAAAAAAAGATGATCTTTCGTTCGGGAAAAGGATCAGCCTTTGGTGGAACAACAGCGGCAGTTTCCGCCACGGCTCCGATGCTGATATAGCCGCGAACAAGACCTTCAAGCAGAGCTTTTACTCGGCTCTTTGCAACGCTGAGGGCGTCGACGTCGCGCGCGCAGCGACTCGCAAAGCAGGACTGCCTGAGGACTGGAAATCCTCCCCCGCGGAGATGACCGCCAAGACGGTCCGCAAGGTTCTGGACGAGGCTCAAAAGATCCGGGTGAAAGCACTCAAAAACTCCGTCGAAAATTGCCGACTCTTCTGCACCGACACGGGACCACAGTCCCTGGCCGGCGTTCTCTACGCGGCTAACCAAGCGGCAGGTCGACCAGACGAGGCCGTGAGCCACGAACTGATGGAGATTTTCACCCAGGAGATGCGCGATCATCCCGACTATGGGCGCCGCGCAATGGTCGACAGTGATTTCGACGGCATCGGGCAACGCGCGATCCAGACTTTGCATGCCCGACAGCAACACCGGTTCCAGACAGCATACCCCGCGCTAGAACAGTTCCTGGCGCGGGGCCACGCGAATGTGAATGTGCAGATGCGGGAGAAAAATGCCGTTTTCGAACAGTTAAACGTCTTTGCGACCTCATTGCCCCCCGGGTTCAGCAGCAGCGCGCAGGAGGCGATGCAGTCCATCCGGAACAACAGCGACGTTCTTAAGAAAATGGCCTATGAGCCTGACAGTATCGAAAAACTCAGAGCCGAAATGCGAACCGCCTACAATACGCTGGCGGCTCATGAGAATGCGATTGCCTCGTTTGTCGGACAACTGGATCAAGCCGGGCAGGATCTGCAATCAAGCCTCGTCATGGAATTACGTCACCAGCAGGGTCTTATCGCATCCAAAGTGACCTTACTTGACGAAGTGTTGGAAAATGACCCGCTGTCGAAGAAGGCGGTCGCATACAGCGATAAGCTGTGGGCGGAAGCGGCGAACCATCTCTTTAATGAGGCCATCGACTTTGCGGTCGATAACCCTGACCGTGTGCAGCCCGATACGGTACAAAAGCTGCGTTATGCCCGCGATACGCATTTTGGTGAGCGCACCGCCGCCTATAATAATGCGGTAACAGGCCAACGCACCATCGATCCCGCGACGTTGGGTAAATCCTACGATAAGCATCCCGCCATTCAGGCCAAGAAGGCTACGCAAAAATGGTTGAAAGACAATATGCGCGAGGCTGGATTGCCACGATCGGTTGTGAAGGAGCTAACGGCTTCGAACAAGATGAGCCAAGCGCGGCGCGCGGTGCTAAATGCAAACACTGACTGGGCTCCGTACCGACGCAACATGATTGTAAGTCGCGACGGTGTCACCCGCGCCTATCAAAGCGCGATCACACCAGGAGCCTTTATCAGCGCTCGATTTGCCCGGCGCTACGCTTCAACGGTGCCACTCGATGGTGCGAGCGCACCACATCCAAGCCGAAACGGAGTCAGTAGTGCGGAGAAAGCGGATCACTACCATGCGCGCAATCTCAAGGTAAGCGAGCTCTTTCGGCTCGACGATCAGAACCAGATCGAAATGGACGCGAACGGTCAGCCGAAAGCGATGGCCAAGGTCATTGGGCACGGCGTCCTCGACATGTGGGAAATTGAGAATTCGGCGGAGCGGTTTGCTGCGAACGAACGTGGCGCCAAGGAGGTCCTGGAGGCGGCGCTCACGACGAACCCCCGCGTGTTACAGACTGCGATAAACGGGCAGCCTGTCACCCTTACGCACGTTAGCGTCAACCTGACAACACCATCCGAGGTCCGGGAATACCCGATCCTACGGGGTGCAATACCCGACTACCAAGAGTTGACGTTTACGCAAGAGCAATTCCGCGTTTTCGGCACTTATAAGGCCAACCAACCGGCACAATTCACCGTCGCAGACCCCGCTGGCGGTCCCACAGCGCCCGAACAGAATGTCTTGGTGAACGTGGATCCAATCACCTTCTCGTTCGGCATCAACCACTTGGCGACGAGCAAACTGGGCGGCTGGAAGAACGTGGCAGAACGCAATAAAGAAGCGATTGTCAAATTCATCGGCGATCCCGGCAGCGGGCGAGATGGTGATCGCGGCCTCCCCATCGGCGGCTTTATCGGCAGCATAATCGATCGCCTGAACGGAATCGGTGGCGTCAATCCTGCGGCCAAAACTCTGGCCAACAAAATGCGACAACAGGCGAACCAAGTACGCCTCCTTTACACCGCCGCAGTCTACAAGAACGATAACGGCGACCCGGCCAAAATGGGGCGCGAGATCTTGGCTTTACAAGCCCTCGCGGAAAACGCCTTGGACCTAATGGGTGACGCTGGCCAAGCCGCGACCATGTCCAAGGGATGCAAGAGTGACAAAGATCGTGGCGGCGTCACCGATGTTGAACTCAAACATAAGCTGATCACGGAAGACATGGGTGGCGAGATCTGGGCAGACAGTCCGTGGACTGAGGAAGATCATGAAAACTACTATGTCGTAGGCGTTGCTTCCGGTCAGTTGGAAAACCAGAGATTGAATACCGGTTTTGCCGGTAGCAAGGAGGCCGCCAAATTGCAGCATCATGTTCACAAAGCTGACGTGCGGCAATATCTGGCCGGGCTCGGCGCCCTGGCTTCCGAGTGAGCAGCACAAGAAGAATGCCAATCAATCTCTTCTGGCCATCCAGTGAACTGCGCAACCGTTCGTCCGAAGACGTTTTGATGCTGCATCATCTTCCAATCGAAACCGACTACCGCAAGTGAGGCATAGCGAGTGTCTGCCAATTGCCCTGAGTTATATTCCGATTGACAGCCTCGCGGCCTCGCCGAATGAGCGGCCATTGACAAACATGAGTATGATGCCCGTGGCGGCATATCCTAGGTCAATCAAGGTGGATGGCACTGAGTGAGACAAGATAAACATCCTTATGCGGAATATCGCCACGTAGATGAGTTACGAGAAAGCGCGATTTTTCTCGTGGCAGTTGGCGCGATCTCCGGGGCGATCGTAGGGTCGCTTGTAGCTGGCGAGCTTGCTGCTTTAAGCGTGCTCGTCGCTGGCTTACTCGCCGGGGCAGGAGTCGGCTGGGTCGCAAGAGGAGCGACCAGCACGAGCGATGGTGATCGAGAAGATGCATGAGAAATTCCGCCTTCGAAACGCACCCACGTCGCTAGGCGTCGCATCTTCCGTCCACTGCACTCTAGAAGAGTTCGATATTCTCTCTGAGGTCGGTTCTGCCGTTGACATCCCGCACTATTAACGACGGCTAAGCAGCAACGGATTACGCTACGTTTTAGGGAAACTCGCAGAGTGGCCGGATGACAGTCCCATGTCCATGTGCGGGGCTCCTCCAACCACCCGCAGATAGAGGGCAAGATCAAGCGCTGGCACCCGGCCCAGAAACACGATCCTCCTTAGGGGATGGACTATCTGGCGGGCAATCTTGAAGGCGCCATAGGCCGTCTTTCGAACACTGAAACATGCGTGGACACCTCGATAATGCTAGCAACTGACGCCCGTGGCGTGTCCGCTGCAAGCGTGTGCTGAAAATCTGAATTTGAGTATGAGGAAGAAGAAGAAATCCGATAATTTAACGACGAGAGTCTGAGGGCATTGTAGTGCTGTCGCCAGTTCTCGATCAGAACCTGCGCCTCTCGTAGCGTCGTGAAGATTCGCCATTGAGAAGCTCATGGCGAAGCTTCGAGTTCAGGCTCTCGCAGTAGCCGTTCTCCCATGGACTTCCCCGCTCGGTGAAGAGCGTCTTGATGCCGATCCGCCCCAGCCATTCTCGAACAGAGATTGCAGCAAACTCCGGGCCGTTGTCGGAGCCGTGCCATACCCTCATCCGAGGTTTGAAATAGCCGGCTTCGCCCAGTCACTCAGGCGCCGTTTCAGGAAAGCAGGCCAAGCGAACTTGTGGAAGGAGAACGCGCTTACAGCATCGGCAACGGTGGCATTCGCTAATGGAATGCCACCGGCTCAGCCGCTGCACCGGCGGCAGCAAACGAACGTTTAGAACTTTGCGCTGCCCTTGACGCTGATGCTGCTGATCTCTGTGTCTTCGGCGTAGTGGCCGTCATACTGAAGCCGTAGTGCCGCCCCTTGAGCATTGATGATGTCGACGCCCGCGCTGACATCGGCCAGAACGGTGTCGATCTTCGTGCTCACCGTGAACGGCGAGACATCGGGTGCATCGGCGAAGCCCGCGTTTAAGAGGAAGCGGTCGGTATCCTGCCAAGTCAGGCCAGCCCGGACGAACGGCCGAATCGTACCGATCACGGACGAGATATGCTGGGTTCCAAACTCGACACCTGGCGAGACGCTAACGACGGTGTCACTTGTCCCGGCGACGGTCAACGCTGCGCCGCCTCCACCGCTTTCGGTCATGCCATCGAGCGAGATGTTGGTGATGGCCACGTCGACCAGCGGCTTTAAATAGAAAGCATCCCGCTGCAGCAGGTAAGCAGCGTGAAATTGACCGGCCACGTAATCGATATCATTCGTGCCGTGAGCTGTTTCGTTGAAGTCGCCGAATACGATCGAGCGGTCGGTGTCGTAGGAACCCCAGCCACCGGTTACACCGGCGGCGAGCAGTAACGGCCCGGGATTATACTTGATCACACCGCCGACGTTGGCGCGGTCGCCTTCGCTCGACGCGCTGCCGCTCGACAGTGAAATGCTATCGTATCCGGCTGCAAAGCCCAAATGCCAATCTGGAGCGATGGCGACTTGAGCGCCCGCAGAGAACGATCCTGTCGTCGCACGCGCACCGATGTTGGCATCGGTATGATCGAAGTCGGAGAAGCGTGCGCGTGCGCGCACCCACACGCACTGACCTTCGCGGATGATCGACGTACCGTCCTGTCCCGCAACTTTGCAGCTCATCAAATCGTTGGCGAATTGCTGGCTGCCATAAAGGGTTTCGACAAGGCCGTAGTTATAGACCTCGGGCGAGAGATAGTCGAGCGCGGTGGCGAATTCGGTCTGATCCGCAGCGCTACTCAAAACATCGGTGACGGGTGTCAAAACTCCGGCTGCCAGGGCGCCGTTTACGGCGGTGCCGATCGCTGTCTGGTTCCGGTTCAACCCCGACAATGAAAGCGCACTCGGTCCGAGATAGATGAGACTCACGTCATCAAGGCCGAATTCGCCAGATCCCGGCAAGAAGCTGGCGTCAAAGAAAATGTTCGCCGAGCCCGCGGTTAAAGCCACGACCGATGTCGAGCCCTGCATCGTCGTATTGGTGATGTTCGTGTTCGTGAAGACCGTGATGCCCTGGACGGAAGCCGTGAGCGACCACGTTTCTCCAGTCCGTACCGCGTAATAGAACTGGAACTGATACCTACCGCCCTTGGTCAGCGTAACGTCCTGGGAGAGCGTCCCCCCTGTGCCATGTGGACTGGCAAACCAGTCGCCGCTATGAGGTTGGACGTGGGCTGGGTTCCCAACATAATAGGGGGCGTTGACGATGCCCGTGGTTTGCCAAGCATGACTGATTAGCCAGGGGACGATTACGGTATCTTCAAAGCCCGGGTCCTGGACCAGATTCTGCGCAAACGAAGAAGCGGTAGGGAGTGCCACAAACAACATCGGAGCAAACATTGCCGCCAACGCAAGATCAGATCGCAATCGGGTTCTTTTTGGGTTGGTGCAGAGGTCGTTCTTTCGTGACGGCATGCTGCGCTCCTGGCTATTTTCGTGAGTTATCCGGGTACGCGGAATTCGAGGCGAGTTCGCCAAGACGCTTCCAATACGAACGTCCAGTTGATCGGCGAGTAGGTGATTCGTTGCGGTTGAACATCCCCAGGACTGGCAGTCTACTGATTAGGGATTTCTGTTGCTGATTTGCGACCGCGGATCGCTATCGATGGGGGCATCACATGAGTGACGCGCCGTCTCTTCTCAACTTTCGCATCCGGCTCATCCGGTGAACCGCACGCTGACGGTAGTCAAGCTACTGGTGCTCGCTGTGCCGGTTGCCGCGGCCGTGCGGACGACGCGGAACCCGTACTGCTCCTGGAAGAATGACGCGCCGTTCAGTCAGGTCGATCATCGGCTGGCGCAGGGCGCGCTGTCGTACGACCAGACATGGTTCGGTCGCTAAGGTCTTAGACGCACGAGCCGGGCGTTCGGATATGGACAGCTGAGAACGGAAGAGCGCAGCGCACGCCCGCTTCCGGGAAGGGCTCAGTATTTTCCCTCAAGCGCTTGCTTCAGGGTTTGCTTGTCCGGAGTGAGGTCCGACACTGTCTTCTTTAGCCGTTCGTTCTCGCGCTCCAAATTCTTAAAGCGCTTCGCCTGGTCAAGCTTCAGCCCACCGTACTCACGGCGCCAGCGATAATAGCTTTGCTCCGAGACACCGAGAGCTCGGCACACGACCCCGATCGTCTGGCCCTGGCTCAAGCACATCTCTGCTTCCCGCAAAAGCCCGATGATCTCTCCTATCGTAAATCGCTTCCATGCCATTCCCTCATCTCCTCATCCGAGGTTGGAAATAGCCGGATTCGCTCAATCACCCTGGTGGCGTTTCCGGGGAGCAGGCCAAAACCGTCCAGCGACGATGATTGACCCACTTCAAATCCATAGCTTAAATCTTAATTCAGAATGACTATAACCCTATCGCCTTTTAAACCGATAGCTCTCTCATATGATCGATGACTGACAACCGCACTCCAACCACTACTGAACGCGATGCCGTCCAAATAGCAACCGCAGCATGGCCCTCCGCCAATCCCCACCGACGGCTCGACGCAGTTCTTTCAGCCAGTCTCATGGATACCCCAACTTGAATCTTCACCGATTGAACCTACGCCAATTCAGATATTTCGTCGGTGTCGTAGATGCGGGCAGCTTTTCGCGGGCTGCCGCATCCCTGCACATTGCGCAGCCTGCATTGAGCGAGCAGATTTCCAATCTCGAAAAAGAATTGGGCGTGGAGTTACTGACTCGCGGCCCGCGCGGTGCCCAACCAACCTCAGCCGGAAGCGTGTTTTATCGTAGCGCGCGAGCGGTTCTAGGTGAAATCAAGCACGTGCGCGCTGCCTTGCAGACAAGCGGGGACCTAGTTGGTGAGGTCTCTCTCGGACTGACCACTAGCTTTTCCGCCACCTTCGCCGAACCTATCGTGTCGGCCGTGCTAGCTCGGCACCCACAAGTTCTAATCAACATCGTTGATGCGCCCGGACATCATCATTACAACGATTTGCTATGCAGTAAGCTGGACATCGCAGTGCTGCATGAAGAAAGCGAAGGCGTCGGTATTGAGCGCCGACCACTTTACGACCAGCGGCTGTTTTATGTTGAGCGACGTAACTCGATAGCCGCGGGGCCCGGAATAGTACGGGTGGCGGATTTGGTAGACCGCCCTTTCCTTCTTCCGCCCATGCCAAATCCTTCACGCATCGTCCTGGAAACAGCATTCATGACGTTGGGAGCCAAGCCGAAGGTAATCGCCGAAGCTAACTCGCGCTCGACCTTGATGGCTCTAGTTGCCGGTGGGATTGGCGGCACACTGCTGGCTTGGTCAGGCATTCCGGATCCTGCGTTCGAATGGTCCCTCATCGTGGATCCATCAATTTCCCATCACGTCTGTCTCGGCCGGGCACACCTGCTGCCCCGCAGCGAGGTCGTCGTGGCGGTGCAGGACATCGTTGAAGAAGTCATCATGACTGCGGTGCGCGGCCCGGATTGGAAAGGCGCCGTTCTGCCTGCAGCCATGAATGTTTAATCGCGACAAAGAGTTTGGAAGGCGTCGAATGCCAGACATTAGTTAGGCAGGCGCATTGATCCATCTCAAAGGCGAGTTGCCTCCGAGCGCATTTCAATCACTCAAATCTTCCTTTGACCGACTGCACCGTCGCTTGAATCGGAAAGCGATGCGGGTTGGGTGAAATTACAATGGCCATCGAAACGGACTTCACAACTATTGCAAAGCAGACGCACGTGACGCGTCGCGCCATAGTAGCCGCCACTGTCGGCAATACCATGGAATGGTATGACTTTGCTGTCTTTGGATATTTTTCGGCTGTCATTGGCAAGCTGTTCTTCTCCTCGAGCAACGATACGGCATCGCTGCTTCTCACCCTCGCCACCTTCGGCGTTGGCTTCGTCATGCGCCCCGTGGGCAGTCTGGTACTAGGGTCGATCGCCGATCGGAGAGGGCGGAAGGCTGCACTAACGTTTTCAATTGTGCTGATGGCGGCAGGTACCGGGCTCATAGGCTGTGCCCCGACCTATACCGCTGTCGGCCTCGCGGCACCGCTAGTGATCGTCATCGCGCGCCTGCTTCAGGGCTTTGCCTGTGGGGGCGAGATCGGTGGTGCTACGGCATTTCTCGCTGAGCATGCACCGCCCGAAATGCGCGGCTTCTACGCGAGCTGGCAGCAAGCGAGCCAAGCCTGCGCCTTACTCATGGGGTCGCTGTTCGGAGCAATGCTGAGCGCGATGCTGACTCCGGCTGAGCTAGAAAGCTGGGGTTGGCGTATTCCGTTCCTCTTTGGACTGCTGATTGCCCCTATCGGGGTTTACATTCGCAATTCCATCGAGGAATCGCCAGCCTATCTCCATAAAGGGACTCTTGCTGCGACGCCAATTCGTGACACGTTCCGATTCCATCGTCGATCATTGCTCGTGGGCATGGGCATCACCGTGACATGGACGGTCTGCACCTACTTCTTCCTGGTCTATATGCCGACCTATGCGACACGAGAGCTGCACATCGACCGGACATCGTCCCTGATCGCCAACAGTGTCGGCCTGCTCGTCGTTCTGATGCTCGTCCCGGTTTTCGGCCTTCTGTCCGACTGGACAGGACGGCGACCATTGATGCTGGGGGCTGCTCTGTGCATTTCGATCGGTGCCTATCCCGCACTTTACGCGCTGACACTGTACCCGAACTTCACTGCGCTCATCGCCACCCACGCCATCTTCGGTCTTTTGATCGCGGCTTTCACTGGACCGGCGCCAGCAAAACTAACCGAGCTGTTTCCTGTCGAGGTCCGGTCAACGGGCCTTTCGATATCGTATAATCTCGCCGTCACGATCTTTGGTGGTTTCGCTCCTTTCATCGCGGCTTGGCTGATCGAAGCCACGGAAAGCAAACTAGCCCCAGCTAGCTACGTCATGTCCGCCAGCCTGATCGGCATTTTGGCATTGCTGGTGCCTAAGCGGTCGGATCGCGCAATTGGCTAGAGTTGAGGAAGTATCAGGCGGCAGTGGTGATCAATCTCCAGTCGCGCCGCGCTGGCGCACCAAATCGGATCTGGAGACCACATTGTTCCAGCGTGCGTCTATCCTCCAAATTTTCTCCAGCTTCTGGGAATTACAGACGACATAATATCATCGAACTCTTTATTACCCCGGGTTTTCTCCGTGAGCTGCATTTCCAGCTGATTGAAAACAACTGAAGTGCATGTGAATGCGCTACCTTTACCAGCTAACTCGCTTAATCGGCTGTCAAGTCCTCGCAGGCCGCCCGGATCGAGCTCCTCAGCCGTGTTCAGGCACGCGATGGTAAGCCAACGCACGGCTTCCGGAGATTGATACTCCGTTCCAAAAAGATGCGCGCTGCTCAACTTCGACAGCATCGCTCCGAAACAGCGCAGGTAATGGGCCTCCTTGTGTGGGTCTATTTCATCACCCGCTCTCCTACGGATCAAGGAGCCCGCCATTTCGCGGAGTCGCGAATGGAAAGTGTCCGCAAGACGAATCAACTCTGGCGTCTGCTGTGGATGAGGCACGCCCTGGAGATTTGTCAGAGGCCTGAGGCATTCTCCCAGCTCCTGCTGCTTCTCATTCTCCACCCATTTCCTCTCGTCAGGAATTGATCCTGACCCCATGACGGACGCGTCCATGACGTCACGCGCGAGGGAAGGCGGAAACAGCTCCTCCGCGAGAAAACGTGTCTGGCTGGATTTTCTATAGTCGAGCCAAGCCGTGTGCAGCATTTTTGAGGTTGCAAGTTCGCGTTCACCGACATCCCGCCCGACCATCGGACTCCATTTCTGCTTTCCGTCATCTCCGTCACCAAACCTGAGCGCCGTTACCCCCTGCCAGATCGGCTGCTGCCCCCGCTGCACGCGCATACACCCATCGAAATAATTGTTCGTCATCAATAGCACAGCTTGCCCGTCTTCGGAGAAGATCGGAACAACAACCTCCTCCATCATTTCTTGCTCAGCCAAGACATAGGATTTCAGAGATGTCGACGTCGGGGCTTTCGAAGCCCGTGATTGGAAGACAACAGCGCCACCTTCATCTACTCCTGGCAGTAGATCGAGATAAGTATTGACGAGACCGGCTGCTTTCGCTCGGGCGTCCACGAGACGGCCCTTCTTGTCGTCGCTCCTTTTCGCTAGTTCGTCCTGATACGAATTTCCCAGCAGGTTCTGCACTTGGAAAATGGCCATGCCCAACTGCTGCACCCGCTGCCGCCCTCCATCCGGCAACTTCTGCGCTTTCGCCAATTCGTCACCAATTTTTTGCAGCATCACTTCCAGATATTGGAGCGAGGCACCCCGCGAATTGACGAGATTTTCCGAGAGTCGTTTTATGGAGAGCGGGTCAATCTTAGCGTTCGCACAAAATTCTCTGATGTAAGGACTTTTCAAAAGGGCTGGATCATAAGCAATTGCGGTCGCTATGTTACGAACATAACCTCGCAATGCTGGATTATTCCATTGCGTGCGGGAGAGGATGGCCTCCATCATTTGAATTTTTTCGTCTATGAACTCGTCGGACAGACTGATAATGGCCGTCAGCCAACTCCTGTTATTGGCTAGATGGTTGAATGCTTGGTCATAATAATGATGGTCGTTCTGGAAGAACCCGGTGTCGAGGAGGGCTCTAAAATCCTTACAAATTGCCGACACAGTCGCCCTATCGAGCTTAGCATCGAGCAGATTACAACGCCCCGTTATGAACGTCGCCAGAGTGTGCTCTCCTGGATTTTCGGCCACTCGCACACCGCGAAGATCGGCGCCGATGAAATTGACATCTTTAAGTACCACCTCCGATAGATCGACATTTGTCAAATTTGCATCGGTAAAATTTGTCGCCGTGACTTCGGCCTGACGCAATCGCGCACCCGACAAGTCGGCTCCGGTCAGATCGCTATCGCTCAGTTTGGATTGAAAGAAGTTCTTTCCCCGCAAATCCTGTCCGACGAGGAAAGACCCAGAAAAATTGGGGCCAGCCACCTCGCTGCTTCCGAAATTGGCCTCCCGCAAATTGGCACCAATGAAGGAACAACTCTGGAATTGCTTTCCGGATATGTCGACGTCCCTCAAGTCGGCATTGGAAAATTTTGCCCCTCGAGTCTCGCGTGGAAATTCCGCTCCCTTCAGATCAGCGCCACTAAAGTCAGTCTGGCTTATTACACTAAAATTCCACCCCTTCATTTTCGCATTTGCGCAATCGCCGGACGAGCAATTGATGCCATGAGCAGTAAATCCGGAGAAGTCAGCCCCTCTCATGAATGGCATAAGTGGCGCCAGCAAAGCGCGAACCAAGTCCTGATGTCCCGGCCTTTCCAAGAACACATCACGATTGCTGACGAACATTTCGCCGATCGCGCGACCGAGGCGTAGCCGGCCATCGTCAGAGAGATTCGCAATGGTGGCGAAATGGCCTAGTCCGTATTCGAAATAGGGGAACAAGGCTTCTCTCGAGATGCCCCTCTTCCTTACGACCAAGTGCAACGCCCCCGCCATGCGCGACAGCGCAACGCCCGACGATGGCCACTCCGCCTTGTTGTTTCTGTTTTCATCGAGCCTGCGGAACAGAGGCATGGACCGAGCCATCTGAATCTCCATCGGCAACCCCTTCAAACTTTCAAGGAGCGCCGCCACGACCTCATTATGAGCCGTGCCGTTCGATACCAGGTCAAGAAGCTTCAGCACTTGATCGCTCAGTCTGGCGTGAGTGTCAGGCGCCTGCCCCTGAAGCACAATCGCCAAACTGGTCAGCACACGGCCATCGGAGAGTAGCGCCGGATCGCAGCGTTTCACCTCAGCCATCAGAGCCTGCACCGCAGGCTCCCGCCTGTCCGCCGGCAATCCACCAATTGCCTGTGCCAGCGAACTCATGAACGCGACTTGGTATTGCTTTGGCACCACTCCCTTTGCGGTTTGTCGTCCCAGTCCCTCGCGAGATAGATCTTTCAACGTAACGTCGGGCCTGACCGCCTCGGAAAGATGATCCTTCAACACATCCACCCAAAGCTCCTCATCCATCTGCCCATTCCGAAGGGGCAGGGTCATCAAACCGGTAAGCACGGTCCCTGCCGCGATCGCTGCATCCGCAGGCGTATCTGCGGCAGCCATGGCTCTGGCTATCTCCGCCCCGGCGCCTTCGACCATCCCACGCTCCGCCAATTGCCCGAGCAGGTCCTCAAGGGTCTCCAGCAGTCTGCCAGCATGCTCCGCCGGCATCGCCAGCGCAGCGCTGACGGCGTCGAACTGGGCCAAGTGCGCTTCCAGCTCCGCTTCCGTCCCCGCCGACACGTCGCCTTGCCCGGCGCGGCCCAGCGCCGCCACTATCGCATTCCTCTGCAGACTTCTCATCTCTGCTGTCCGATCCCGTCTTTCCGACAGCAGCCGCGCCTGCGTCGTCAGCCCGGCAAGTAAGGTGCGCCCGTTGCTTCCCTTCGCCATGCACGCTTGATACAGCTCCCGCGCCATATGCGGGGACAGCGCCGCCACACCCTCTTTCAGCAGCAAGACCCGATCCGACAGCTCTCCTTCTCCCGGACGTCGATCGCCGCCTACCGCACATGCCTTCGTCAATTCCAGCAACCGCAGCCCGAACTGGTCGATCCGCGTCGGATACGCCATCGTCTCCGCCGCAAGGCGCACAGTTTCCTGGTCTTGCGCATCGTGCTTACAGATCTCATCAAACTCCTCAGCCGAAAGGTTCTGGAGATCGCCCAATATCCCGACTGCGACCGCGCGTAGTGGATCCTCTTCCGACGAGCTGTCAGCGCCGGTTGTCGGCGGCAAATACTTGTCCGGAGCCCGCGCCACCTCCCGCTGCAGCAGTTGGAGATAGCGATCCTTTTTCCTGACCCGACTTTCCGCTGAAACGTCGCCGACATTGAAATCGACTTCTTCAGCGATTTCAGCGAACGCAGCCGTGCCGGGGCCGTATTTCTTCGCGACCTCCGATATCGTCGCCTGCTTCTGTTGTTCTTCGAATTGCCGGACGATCTTTGATGCCTCGTCCATGATCGAAGGCGCAACCGGCTCACCCGTTTTGATCCCAAGCGCCACAAGCGCGTGTTCCGCGACATCACGGGGAACGTATCGATCCGTGCCATCGCCGCGCAGTGCGTTCAGCGCCGCCTCATAGCGCATCTTGATGTTCCGCTCGGCTCCGCCAGCCCCATTCGCTCCAACCGGCTGCTTGCCCTTATTATCCTGCGCCGCCGGTGGCGCGTCCGCGATGCGATATTGATCCGGATTCCACGCAACCTGTCTCAAGACCTCTCCCGCCAGAGCGCGTAGCGCAGCCCGGTGGGCACCATGATCATCCGCCTGCGGTAGATACCGGTCCGGAGATTGACTGACCCGACGAAGCAACTCTGCTCGGTAGGTATCCTTGACGGCCGGCGTAAGACTGCCCGAAGGAAGGCCACAATCCGCGGCGAGTCGGGAGAACACTGCCTGACGCTCAGGCGCGTATTGCAGCGCCAGCTGCGCGACCAGGGTCGATTTGTTCTTATCGTTCAGGCCTTCGACATGCTGGTGGGCCTGACGGACCTGTCCGACCGTAATCTCAGAGCTGGCGCTCGCATTCCGCAGCGCATTCGTCGCCTCGCGCTCCGTCACATAACGGTTGCCATCACGAAGATACAGACGCACTGCGTGACGCAGTGCCTGCGTCTCTTCCGATCTGCTGCCGCAGACGAAGCGTACGATCCGCTCAAAGAAACCGCGAGGCGCGGTGGTGATGTCACCCGTCCGTCTGTCAATGCGAAGCTGTTTGCCCGCCTCAACGTTGCCCTGCAGCTCCCGTGCGACGGAACGCGCTAACTCGCTGACGCTCCTAATGGCCGGCATGTAAGGTCCTTTATGCCAGATGATTAAAAAAGGAAATGGACAGGCTCACTCATCCGCAACCGCAGGATTCAAAACCCCACTCTTTTTTATGCTCGCGGACTTTCGCCGCTGGAAAAGTGAATGCCTGCGCACCGCTGCAGCTGAGACTGTCTCTACGAGACGCCTAGCCGCCCATGCTCCCAATCCACCATGTCATGCAGAGGAGTGCTCAGCACATGGTTCCATGGCTCGCGCATAAAGTTACGGACTTCATCCCTATGCTCACGCTTGATAGCTCCGGCGACAAAGTCGTCCATGGCTGTTTCCAGCCGACCCGAAGGTGGACGGCCATCAAACACTTCCTCTAAGAGCACATCATAGGTTCTTGGGCTGGACGCCTCCAGCATGGTCATCAGGAGGGCATACTCGTCGTCGGCCTCGTGGCTAACCACAACGTTCACGCCTTCGGGCTTCGCGCGCGTCCGTATATAGTTATGGCTATTCTGGGATGTCGCGCGGAGAGAAGCGTGCCGATCACCGGGCGCAGGTTTCACCATTCCGGATGTCTCGATGAAACGGAGTTTGGGCAGTTCATTCGCCCTCTCCGTGATCGTCATATTGTCGGCCACGATATCGAGATGATAGATGCCCCTCAGATGAAGCAGGTTGAGCTGTCCGCTGATGTCCTCGAAATTCCGCAATTGGAATTTGCCACGTCGCCTCTCCAGTCCGTCGAGAGGTCGTCCGTCGAGATAGTCGTTGAATCGCACTCCCATTTTACGGCTATAACGGCCGATCCTCACGCCATCCGCGCCGACACCTTGCGGAACAGGAATAAATGGAACGAAGCAATCCAGATCCGCGTATTCGACGGGGTCCGCCGGTGGCCCAACTAATTCTGTCTGAGGAGCATCTGTCCGAGGCGCGCGCACGACAAAGTCACGCACTCCTTGAAAAAACCTGGCATTATTGCCCGTGCCGAGATGGAATGACCTTCCGCCCCCCGGTGCATTGCTGGGAGGGGGGTCGGGGATGCTCATCGTGCGCGGCATGCCGTGCCGCCTCGCAGTGGCATCGTCACGAAAATGGATATTCGTCATGGCGCCCAGGCCGCGCGAAGAAGTGGTTGTCACCACCTTGGCCGGTGACCCAGGCTTCTTGTCTTCCTCAGCGAATTTGTCAGCGATGCGCTGGCGATTAGCTTTCCAGGTCCTCTGAATGCGTATCGCCGCACCCAGAGGCGTCAATTTCGCGGCTCGAGCTTCCCTCCTAGCCTTACGTATCTCAGCCGGAGTCATTTTGTCGGTCTTCGGCTGAGATGCAGGCGACGATGCGCTCGACGGCGTGGCTTCGGCGGTGGCCGACTTTGGCAGCCCTGCGCCGCCTGACTGATTGACACTGCTGCCGGTTGGCCTGCGCGGTCCCAAGACGACATTGGCCTTGATCACCTTACGGATGAGAGGCTCTAGCCCCCCCAACCGCTCGAACTCCGCCACGGCATACGCGCCCTGAGCGTCAACCAACCCAGCGAATTCAGCCTTCAGCGTACTTGATAAGGTGTCGAGAATAAATCCGCTTGGCGGACTGTCGGGATTAAGCTCTTCCATGATAAGGCGCGCCAAGCGATCGCGATCACCGAGATAGTTGAGACCCAGTTCCTTGAGTGTTGCGCGCGCGACGACGAGGTCGGTGGGCAGCGCGATATGGCCCGCTTGCCCGATCGCGGAGGTTCGTTCCTCCTTTTGACGCACATCATCGCGTCGAGCTTTGTCGGCGTCCGAGGGCTGAACCGCGGGCTCGCTTCTCTTTGGTGCCAGCACTTTCTTGAGTTCTTCTGACAGGAAGCGCAGATACGTCTGAAGCTGCGCCATTTCGGGCGAACCAGGCGCCACGTTGCCCATGGACCTGAGCACCTCTTTCACGTGCCTCTCGAGCACATAGGCCGCCTCGGGCGTCAAGGTGGTGATCCAATCGCCGATAATGCGTTGATCCAGATTCTCTTTGGCGATCCCTAAGGCACCGCCCTGTGCGGTGAGGAACTCTTTCACGGCCTGCAGCGTACCGAGTTGCCGCCTCAAGTTCCTCTGCCACGTCACCAATTCCTTCATCTTCGCTTCATCTCGCGAAACGCCAGGCTGCGACAGATCGGAGACTGCGCCGTCGACAGCTTGCAGCTCCTCCTTCAGAGCGGCCTCGTCTTTCACTCTATCGACGAGTCCGCCGGTCTTGTCGGCCAAGCACTGGGTGAATTCCTCGGTCGCCTGCCCATTGCGCTGTGGGTCGCCTGCTTTCCCAGGCCCGACTAGGTTGTTCACCGCATCGGTCATACGTGGAGTCCAGTTCACGACATCCCGAATATCAGGAGCCAGACGAACAATCGCCTGATCGACAAGAACCTCCACCTCTTGACGACTCAAGTCGGCAGGCGAGCCACCACCCTGGCGTCGCATCTCAGCCTGCCGACTGACTTCCGCCATGATTACACCCTTCACATTCAGCAGAACTGCGTCTTCCAGCGTTCCACCCGGTGTCGCCAGCACTCCAACTTGAAACAAGCTGCGGTTGAGAAGGTCTGGCGTCAGCACTTCACGGGTTTCTCTCAGAACAGCGCCGCGCTCATTCGCAAACCGGGCGCCAGGAAGTTGAGTTTGAGCGCCCCCCGCTGCTGGCGGCGGCTGCGCCGGCGGTTGCGCTGAGCCGGCTATCGCTGCTGGCTGCGGCTGCTGTGCTGGCGGCTGCGCTGCGGGACCGGCTTGTGCCCGCGCCCGCGCTTTCGCCTTCTCCTGAGCCTCTCGTACATGGCGATCTGCGAACCCGCTTAGGTCGTCGAGTATTTCCAGGGCGCGTTCAGGACTCTTCATGCCCGCCGCACGAGCCATGCGATCCGTGATGGTGACTGTCGTCCGGGCCTCGTTTGAGCTAGCAGCCCTGATCGCGCCAATCTGTGCGTGAGCTGAACTCACACCCCCACGCTCGCCCAAAGCGGCAAGCGCCGCCATCGAATTATACCACATGCTTGCCGCGAGATTGGCGGTCTCACTAGTAACGTAACCGACACGCGCTTCAGCGTCCCTGAATACACGGTTGGCAGTGGCAGCACATACCAGCGCACGCCCCGCTCCCTGTGGGGACATCGCCTGCTCGAACCGCTCCCGCGCCTCGCGTGGCGTCAATTCGTTCAACGCTTGCCTCAACGCAGTAAGCTTAGCGTTCCTGATCTCATTGTCGCCTGGCGACCGCCCATTGTTCGCAGCCTCGGCACTCGCCAACGCCGTGATATGGAAACGCAGGACCGCAGCCGCCAGCTCCTTCGAGCCACTGTCACGCGTCCCCAGCAACCGCACCAGCTCTCCTGCCGCGACACGAGCAAGCTTCAATGCACTCAGATGCTGAGAGATCGCCGCTGTGTCGAGACTGGCGACGTAGCTCAACGTTTCCGTAGCCTTCTCCCGCACACGCAGCTTGTCCGTCACCGGCCCATCGGCGGCGTAGGCGAGACGTTGCTGAAGAAGCTCCATATAGAGCTGCTTCTGATGGACACTGAGAGGCTCCGGCGGAACGCCCGCCATCGCCGCGATCTTGCCGAACGCCGCCGCTGCCGGTGCGCAGCGCAACGCTGCATCAGAAGCCGTCTGGCGCTGCTCCTGTTGACTCAACTGCGTCACGTACGCTTTCAACTGACGCACCTGCCCCGCCGTGATCGGCTTGCCAGACGCTTCAGTTCCAGAACGCACCATGCCGAACGCCTGCTCTGCGATGGCGTTGCCAAAGTTCGTCCGCACCTCGTGCAGAAGCGCCCGCTCCATCGTTCGAGTCCCGGGTGCATCCGTGTTCCTGAAGAGCTGCAGAAATTTGCCGAAGATGCCGCGCTCGGCCGTTGTGACATCGCCATCGGACTCCAGGCGCAGGACGGCATTGTCCTTCAGCCCGGCTGATCTGGCGACAAGGTGATCCAGTGCGACAGGCATGCGCGATTTCCACGAATTGACACGTCTCCGATCATCGCAGGCTAGTCACCAGTCTCCAAAAACCGCATCATCAGAAATGGCAATAAACGTGATCAATCGCATTCGTCTGCGGACGCGCATTGGCTCCAGATGGAAAGCAACTTGGGACGGCGTTGAAAACCCCAGCATGAACGAACGACCATCAGCCATGGCGCACAACGGCCGCCAAACGGCGAACGCGGGTCTCATTATTCGCCACCAATACTAAGACAATCTGCCGTGCTCCCAATCCACCATATCGTGCAGTGGAATGCTCAGCACATGGTTCCAAGGTTCGCGCAGAAAGGCCATGACCTCCTGGCGATGACTTGGCTTGATAGCTCCGGTGACAAAGCTCTCCATCTCTTTTGTCATAGCCTTCGACGGAGGCTTCGAGTTTCTGAGCATTTTGGAGATTTCATCGTCGGCCTGTACGCTGCGGGCATTCAGCATTAATATCAAAAAGGCATATTCGTCGTCTGCCCTGTGGTCCGGCACGACCCGCGTTCCCCGTTGATAGAGGATCTCGCCGGAAGTCTGGTCATAGTCCACCGCACGAACCTGCCTTGTCCGACGATAAGTCATGACTTCCGCATCAGGAAAGGCATGCCTCTGTCCGGGCGCGTACTTCACCATCCCATCGGTATCAACAAGGTGGAGCTTGGGCTGTTCGCCCAGCAGTCCTTCCACGATCGTCATGTTCTCAAGCTTGATATCGAGATGATAAATACCGCGTTCGTGAAGCTGCTTGAGCTGACCACTGATGTCTTGAAAATTCTGCAGCGGGAAACGGCCGCGTAATTTTTTGCTTGATATATGATCGTAGAGGTTATCTCCGGCATTTCTGGCAATCTGAAGCGTTTCGGAACGCGCAGCACTTTCCATAATCGTTATGGATGGAACGAAACAGTCCAGATCCCCGTAATCAACGGGCTTAGCCCGCACTTCCCTTTTTACAGCAGGTGCGGTTGCATTTCGCAGAATGAAGTCGCGCGGCGCACGATAGACCGTGGCGTACGATCCTCTACCCAGCTCGAGGCTGTGATGCTCCTTTCCGTAAGCGCTCATCGTACGGGGCATGCCGTGACGTCTTGCCGTGGTATCGTCTCGAAAATGGACGTTCGCCATTCCAAATTTATTGATTCTTTGACCTTCGGGAGTCTGCGCCTTCTCACGATTGCTTTTATATTGGCTATAGACGAAATCGACTGGCGGTCCAGCCTTCGAGTCTTTCTCAGCGAATTTGTCAGCGACGCGCTGGCGATTAGCTCTCCAGGCCCTCTGGATGCGTGTCGCAAAAAAATTCGGCGTCGCTTGTTGTAGTTGAGCAATCCTCTTTACTTCACCCAAACTCTCTGGGTCGGCTCCATCCCGAGGAGATTCATGAGACGATGCACTGACCTGCGCCTCTTTCTCTAGTGCTTTTCCGGCTAGGAGATCGCTCTTCGTCTTCAGGGTATTGATCTTTTCGGCAGCATCGGAAACCCCTCCGCGCTCTCCCAGAAGAGTGAGCGTCGAACTCACCAGAACCCGCACGGCCTGCTCCAGGTTAACGGCCCGACTGCCGGTCGGCGCCCCCGCTTGCTTGAACAGTTTTTTGAAAGCGTCCGCATGTATCGTTGCATGCCCCGTCCCCAGCGGGGACATCGCCTCTTCGAACCGCTCTCGCGCCTCGCGCGGCGCCAATTCGTCCAATGCCTGCCTTAAGGCTGTTTCTCTCGCGAGCGAGATCTCATTCTCGCTAGGCAACTGCTCGTTGTTCGCTGCCACCGCACTCACCAGCGTCGTGGTATGAAAGCGCATGACCGCAGCAGCCAGCTCCTTCGAGCCGCTCTCACGCGTCCCCAACAACCGCACCAGCTCTCCTGCTGCTTCGCGCGTAGACTGCAATGCTCCTCGTTTCTGGCAGATCGCCGCCGTGTCGAGGCTGGCGACGTAGCGCAGCGTTTCCGCAGCCTGCGCCCGGACATGTGGCTTGTCAGTCACCGGTCCACCGGGGTCGTAGGCCAATCGCTGCTGAAGAAGCTCTATGTAGAACTCCTTCTGATGAACGCTGAGAGTCTCCGGCGGAACGCCCGCCTTCGCCGCGATCTTGCCGAACGCCGCCGCTGCCGGTGCGCAGCGCAACGCTGCGTCAGAGGCCGTCTGGCGCTGTTCCTGCTGGCTCAACTGCGTCACATAGGCATCCAACTGACGCACCTGCCCCGCCGTGATCGGCTTTCCAGACGCTGCAGTCCCCGAACGCACCATGCCGAACGCCTGCTCCGCTATGGCATTGCCGTACCTCGCCCGCACGTCGTGCAGAAGGTCCCGCTCCATCGTGCGAGTCCCGGGTGCATCCGTGTTCCTGAAGAGCTGCAGAAATTTGCCGAAGATGCCGCGCTCGGCCGTTGTGACATCGCCATCGGACTCCAGGCGCAGGACGGCATTGTCCTTCAGCCCGGCTGATCTGGCGACAAGGTGATCCAGCGTGACAGGCATGCGCGATTTCCACGACTTGACGCGTCTTCGATCATCGCAGGCTAGTCACCGGTCTCCCAAAAACGCATCATCAGAAATGGCAATGGCCTGCAAGCCTTTGTGGAACGGTATCGGGCGCGCCATAATCATGTTCGCACCCGATATTGCTGATCTCCCCAAGGAATGAACTGGGCTTGCGGCGCCAAAGGGATCAATGGGGCGTCAGATTCTGAACCGCTCGCAGTACTTCTGCGAAAGATTCAATCAGATCGGTCGGTATATGCTGGTCGATCCCCCCTTCATCGAGCAAAGCGCGGGCCAATGGCACATTCCGCATAACCGGCACGCCGGCCTCCGTTGCTGCCTCGATCATGCGATACGCAACTGTCCCCTTGCCCATTGCAGTAACAATGGGCAGTGGCGTCGTATCCCGATCATAGAAAATAGCAATTGCGATATGAGTGGGATTGGTGACCAATACTGTCGCCTTCCGGGCTCGATCAACACTGCCTTCTTGAAGCATCTGCTGATGGAGTTGCTTGCGCATACCCTTGACCTCAGGGTTACCTTCGCTCTCCTTGTATTCGCGCTTCACCTCGTCCTTCGACATCATGTTCTTCTTGTTGAACTGCCACTTCTGGAAGAAGTAGTCGCCGGCGGCAATGATTACAAAGGGCGCGGTGCACCAAGTCGCGAGGGTGAATAGCATCTCGCCCAGAACAGCACGTAGACAGGGCACGCCACAACTCGGCGCCAGCACCATGGCGTTTAAACCATCTCGAATGATGATGTAGATGATAAAAGATAGTACGGCGATCTTGATCAGCGACTTCAGGAACTCGATGAGATTTTGAAGACCGAAAGTCTTCTTGAAGTATTGTGCCGGGTTAAGCTTTTTCATCGATGGCTTCACCGCCTCGAAGCTCATCAACAATCCGAACTGCCCCGTCGTCGCGACGATGGTGCCGATTACCGCGATCATCAGGAATGGAATGAGGATGATGATCATCGCCCAAGCAAAATCCCACAGAAGAGGTGGTGCAGCATCCATGAGATCCAGATCGAGAAACGGAACTGGGAGCAGGATTAGACGCTCAAGACGCTCGACTAACCCTGGCAGGGTGGCAGCCAGCAACGTGAAGAAAGACAGGATAAGGAGGGATGAGGTAATCTCCTTGCTGGAAACGACCTGCCCCTTCTTTCGCGCATCGCGTAACTTCTTGGCCGTAGGTTGTTCTGTTTTCTCGCCACTCACTGCAGCCATCCGCGGAGCAGAGTGAGGGACCCGGCTTGCTCGGCGAGGCGCTGTGTCAAACCATGCATGATGGCGCCGAGCGAAAGGATCAGCACGAATATGCCGACCGCACTCTTCACCGGCATGGCCATGAAAAAGACCTGCAGCTGTGGTGCGAAACGGCTTGTCAGCGCCAGCCCCATCTCTGAAAGGAACATCGCCATCAGTGCCGGCCCGGAAATCAGCAGAGTCAGCAGCATCACGCGATCAAGCATAGCAAGTGTCTCTGGCACCAAGCCTGAATTGAACTGAGGCAACATATCCCAGACTGGCCAGAGCGTGAATGAGCGATAGAGAAGGTCGAGCAGGAGTAAGAAGCCGCCAGCAGCAAACATCCACACCGTGTAGAGCTGCGCCAACAGAATTCCGAGCGGCGAGGACTGGTTGCCTGTGGCCGGATCCATTGAACTCGCCATCGTCGATCCGCGTTGGTTATCGATCATGAAACCTGCGCCTTCGATCCCCCAGGAGAGCACCGCGAAGGGCATGCCTATCATCACGCCCAACAATGTTTCCTTCAGCACCAGCGCTAGCACCGCAAACAGATTGAGCTCCGCTAGATTTGTCGGGCGAGTATTGAACACCAGCACCAGTGCAGGCAGCGCCAGTGCAACTAGGACGCCGTTGCGAGCCAAACCGGTCAGCACTCCCTTTCCGAGAAATGGCGTAATCAGGAATACCGCCGTCAAACGCGCGATGCCGATGCTACCGACCACCATGAACTCCCGCAGCAACGAGAGATCGCGGCCAGCTAGCAGGTCGGCAAATCTATCCATGGTCAGATCTGCCCGATACTATCGAAGACGCGCTCCGTATACCGGTACAATTCCCCACCGAGCCAAGACGCCGTACCAAGGATCACCACACTGACGACGATGAGCTTGACTGCGAAGGAGAGTGTTTGCTCCTGGATTTGTGTGATCGCTTGGATCAGACTGAGCACCACGCCGACTACTGTCGCGACGACAATCGGTGGCATGGACAGCACAAGGACCAGTGTCAGCGCATTTGTCGTCAAACTCGCGATCTCAGCGCTGTTCATCAGCCAGCGGTCCCCGCATAGGAGAGTACAAGTCCCTGGATCAGTTTCTGCCACCCGTTGACGATCACAAAGAGGAACAGCTTAAACGGTAGAGAGATCGTCATTGGTGAGACCATCATCATTCCCATCGCCAGCAATATGTTGGAGACGATCAAGTCAATCACGATAAAAGGCAGAAACAGTAGGAAACCAGCCTTGAACGCCTTAGTCAGCTCGGCCGTTGTGAACGCCGGAACTAGCACCAAAATATCGTGATCGGTTACGCTATCCGCTTGATCCTTCGGCCACAGACGATGCGTAGTGTCGACAAAGAAGGCCCGATCGGCCGGGGTGGTATTGCGTTCGAGGAAGTGGAGGAAGGGCTTAGCGCCGTCCCGAGCGATGTCGGCTAAGCTTTCCATATTCCGTGTATCCACCGGGCGGTCACGCACCGCCTGATAGGAAGCGATAGCAACGGGTGCCATGATGTAGACAGTCAGGATAATGGCGATCCCATTCAGCGCCATGTTCGGCGGCACGTTCTGGACGCCGAGCGCGTTGCGAACGAGCCCCAGTACCACGACCAACTTCACATAGGTGGTCGCCATAATGGCGATGAAGGGAAGCAGTGCCACTGCTGTAAGCAGAACGATAAGCGTGGCTGGATCTGGCATCCCCATGCCGTTAGCCAAGCCGTTCAACGACGGGCTCCCTTTACATCCGTTAGACGGATACCCACACGGTCGGCGATGCGCACCAACTCGCCCATCGCGGCCACATGTCCGTTCACACGAAGCGATATAGCTTCTGTCGCGTCCAGGCCGAGATCCAGAACCTGGCCGGGAGCGATTTCGCGCAGCTCAGCAAGTGACAGGGTGATGCGGCCAACTTCGCAAGCCACCTCTATAGGGAGATCATCGAGTGCATCTGGCGATGCCTCTTCAGGGTTGTTCATTATCTTGTCCAGTATCGAGAGAATAGAGAGAGTTCCGGCCTTCAACTCGGTTCGCCAGCCGGCGCCGTTTGGCAGACTGGCAACCAGCATCAGCCCCCCATCGTCCGTGAATGGCTCACGGTCGAGCAGCACGACGTCACCGATCTCGAGTCCCGCTAGCTCGCCTTGCGTCATCCTGAAGTCGTCCAGGCGAAGGATGAGCATCACCGGCAGATCGTCTAGCGCCGAGCGAAGCGGCGGCAGTCGCTCTATCCGATCAGCGAGCCAATGCAGGCCAGCATCGTCCAAGGCAACAGAGGCGACCCAAACCTCGTTCGCAGCCACTCTTCGAAGCGCCATTCTGTGGGGGCGCAGTGCGTCATCGGAGTCTGTCCAGACGATCCGCTCACCGACGTACTGCTCTATTTGCGTTGCCAGGTCGCTCAGCAAAACGCCACGAAGTATCGTGCGTAGATCCTCCGGCACGCCCACCATCTCCGCCTCTGGCCACAAGTCCAGCGCGGTCTGCGGTAATAACGAGGGATCGAGATGCACTAAAGCGCTGCCTCGCCCAATGCCCGCTTGGACCGATCTCCAGTTGGCAGGCACTCCTGGTAGGTCTTGTCCGGCCAGTTCCGCATGCAATAGCTGGCCGCCCAGATCGAACTGAACGGGCAAGCGGAGAGCGAGCCGCGTCGCGGCATTCGCCGCCAGAAGAGATATCTCCGGCAGATCGATCATCGCCGCTCTGCTACGTAACTAAGAATATCATCATATCCGGCTGAACGCTGGCGTTGACCCTCATCTCCAGCGCGCCGCTGATCCGCAAGCTGGAGTGTGACGCGACTGTCGAGCCGGTCCGCCAGACTCTGCACCAATTCATCGCCGCGCTCTTGCACAGTGCGTAGCGCGGCGTCGGAGGTCGCATCGATGTGCAGCTCTAACCCGCTATCGCCGCGCGCGATCCTTACCTCCGAGCCGCCCAGCAGATCGCTACGCATCGTCACTCGTATCTCGGTCTGACCATCGGCACGCTGCCCGACCAGTACGCGCTCGGCGATCTTGTCCACCAACTCCGCAATCTCGGCGCTACGAGGTTGAAGCTGGTCCGGCTGTTGTCCGTCCAAGGGGGTGATCGTGGGATCTGCCATCTGCGTCGCACAGCCCGCCAGCATGGAGGGATCGACAGGCGTCCCCTTCCCATCATCGCGATCATGCTCGCCACCGCCACCGTGTTCTTTGTCCTCGCGCCTATCCGGCCCGAGGCGGCCGAGTTCGCCGCCGGACTGTGGATTGTTTCCCTCCGCGCGGGCTTCGATGTGAGACTTGTCAGCATTATGCTCGTCTGCCTTGGCCCGAGTACCACCGCCAAGAAAAGCGAGTAGCCGCTCGGCACCGGCAGAGACTGTGCTGGACGTCGACTCAGCACCATTTAAGTTAGAATCGTTACTCTGGCTCGCCTCTCCAGCTCTGCCCCGAGTTGTCGGAGGGGCGGAACTCTTAGCGCCACGCGTCAACAGCGTATCGAGACGTGTGGCCGCGTGCTGCAACTCATCAGGTGCCGTCGTGGGCTGTTGTGACTCACGTTGCCATCCGGCACGTTGTGGCCCGGAGGAAACGCTGTCAGGCGGCTTTGTCCCATTCATCCTCGTTCCCTTCCTTACTGACGCGATGGCCCGCTTCTGCAGCCTCTTCGAGTTCGGCGTCTTCCTTGGCCTCCGCATCCAGAAGTTCTGCCGCCCTAAGAGTTGCAACCAACTCATCAAATTTGGAAACTGCGCGCCGTGCGTGCGCGAGCTTCTGGCTCGCGAATTCCAACGCCTCACGTGCAGCCGTCGCAGCGCCCTCCGCGTCTTGCAGGCGCTTGGCAAGTAGAGCCTCATGTTCACGCAGTTCAACCACGCGAGCCTTACACGCGTCCAGCGCCTCAAGATCGACAAGCTTACCGATGATGGCGTCATAGATCGCAGCCTCGCGGCGCGGCATCTCTTCCCGCCATCTCTCCAGATTGGCTCGCGCGGTCTCTACCGCTGCCGCCGCGGCTTCCAAGCCTGCGCGGCGGGCGCGCTCCTCTTGCTCGGCGCGATCGGCCTGCAACACTTTCACGCGTTGCACCTGACGGATGACGGCGAGCTTCATGCCAGCGCCTCCGCCATCTGCTTCAGCACATCGTTAAAACCCACTGGATCTTGCGCATTCTGCTTGAGGAAGCTTCGGATGTGCTCGATCTTTTTGACGGCCTCATCCGCCACCTTGTCACTGCCTGGCTTGTATTCGCCGATACGCACCAGCAGCTCGACCTCATTGTACTTTGCCATCAGCGTACGGATACGCCCGGCAAGGGCACGATGCTCGCTGCTGGCGATAGCCCCCATTACGCGGCTGGCACTAGCTAGCACGTCGATCGCGGGAAAGTGATTAGCGGCCGAAAGCGCACGTGACAGCACAATATGTCCGTCCAGGATGGAGCGCGTCTCATCCGCGATTGGTTCGGACATGTCATCACCTTCAACCAGGACGGTATAGAAGGCCGTGATCGAGCCTTTGTCGTTATTACCGACGCGCTCCATCAGCTTGGGCAACGTGGCAAAGACCGAGGGAGGGAAACCGCGCCTCGTTGGCGGCTCGCCGGCAGCCAAGCCGATCTCTCGTTGCGCACGCGCAAAGCGAGTAACGCTGTCCATAAGGAACAACACGCGCATACCCTGATTTCGGAACCATTCGGCAATAGCAGTCGCGACGTAGGCCGCCTTGGCGCGCTCCATTGAAGAGCGGTCCGAGGTCGCGACCACTACCACCGACTTCTCGCGCCCTTCAGGTCCCAGATCGCGCTCGATGAATTCGCGCACTTCGCGCCCACGCTCGCCGATCAGCGCCATAACCGTGACGTCGACTGCCGCGCCACGCACCAGCATAGACATCAGTGTCGACTTGCCGCCGCCAGCCGCAGCGAAGATGCCCATCCGCTGGCCCTCTCCGCAGGTCAGCATGCCATCCAGAGCGCGCACACCAAGCGGCATTGGCGTATCGATCACCCGCCGCGTAAGTGGGTCCGGCGCGTCAGCGTAGACTGAAACATAGGCATCCGGCCGCAGCGGTCCTCGCTCCGCGATATCGAGCGGCTGCCCCATCCCGTCCAGCACTCGGCCCAGCAACGCACGGCCCGCCGGCGCCATATGAGGCTTGCCAGTGGGAAGCACCTCGGTCAGCGTTGAGACGCCACCAAGGTCGCCGAGAGGCGTCAAGATCGCTGAGTCGCGCGTCAGGCCCACCACTTCCGCCGGCAGCTCAGAGCCGTCTGAAGGATTGTGCAGGATGCAGAGATCGCCAATGCGCGCTCCAGGTACTGTAGCCTTGATGATCGTGCCCAACACTTGGAGCACACGTCCGCGCACAGTGATCGGCGTGGCCTCGGCAATGGCCTGAGAGGCGATGCGAAAGACGTATTCGAATTCCCCACTCTTCCGGACCAGGGCATCCATCGCTCAATTGCCCCCTAACGCCTTCGTTAGCCCGTGCTTTCGTGCTCGCTCAATAATTACGAGCTGGCTTGTGATCTTCGCGTCCAGCCGACCCGAGTCGAATGGCGCGTCTCCAATCGATTAAAGGTTGGCTCAGGCTTAGGCGCCCGGCATCCCCAGAACTGGTCATGGATGGGATTCAGGGAGCGGTAGAAGTGTGTTGGTACGCACAGGCTTACTACTGGGCCTTAACAAGATTGCAAATGGGTTGCGAAACGGCCATGCCAAGTTCGAATTTCTCCAGCACGGTTGCCCATCCTTCGCTTGAGCGGTTGTTGCGGCTGCTTCGGCTGCAAACAGATTCCGGAACCGGCCAAGCCCTCGCTTTCACAGTCGATGGAACCACGATCCGTGCTGAAGCATTAAACCGCTTTGTTCGACTAAGCTGCCGCTTGGGCCTGCCGCCAAGCGACGAACTTGAATTGCGCCGCTTAATGCGCCACTTCTTTCGGCACGCGGATCGCGGAGCCGAGATTTTGTGTATGGATGCTGAAGGACAACTCGTTCTGGTGGCAGACGTAGCGGATGATGCGGAATTCGGCCGACTGACCGCGTTATTCTGCGATGCCGCTGTGCATTGGTCCGCGCTGAGCAGCGGTATGCGGACCGCCGACGTTGCTTCCTCGTTCCTCGATCAGCGTCCGCAGATGGTGATACGGCCTTAGCTGGCACTGGTACTTCGGCTAACAATGAGAAGTCTTTAAACTGCCTGCACGCCCGCGGATGGAGCATACGGCGACATTGCTGTCCATGCCATCAAGCACGGTTGCCGCATCCGCTAGGCCCGCAAGCTGCATTATAACGAACACGGACGGGCCGCCAGCCCCCCAACCGACGGCGTAATGCATCGCACGTGAAGGCCGCACGTCGAGCAAGAATATCGCCTATACAGCGCCGACTCTTCTACCAGACTGGTTCCGCGATCCCCCGGAGCGCCAGCCGTCAAATTCAGCCGCGGATAAAGTGATCGGATGAGTCTGTGGTCGTCGTTGGCATGCGCTCTCCTGCTTCGTCTTCTTGCGTTTCCTCGGCGCCGAGGATGCCTACCAATCGCTCCGCGGTCTCGACGAAGCGCTGCAAGCCTTGTTCGAACTTGGGGTAATCAAGTCCCTCTACCGCCAGCGATCGCTGCAGTACAATCGCCTGGCTGATGGAATCGCGCGCCAACGTGACACCATCGAAATCGGACCAGAAAAAATTCGCATCCAAAAGACGACCGTAGGTCTCAGCAGTCGCGGGAGGCCGTCCCAGAGTGGAGAGCATCAACAGTGCGCCTTTGTCCTCGTCGAGCAACAGGCTGACATGCGTGTTGTCCAGCGCGAATTCGAGACCGCCCTCATCGTCGAGTGCACAGGAAGGAACCCCTACCTGTGCTCCGAACTGCTCCAGGACGCCATTCACTTGATTGGAAAGGTGCGAACTCATATCGCTTCGACTCCGAGTTAGGTTGATGAGACAGTTGACGCCACCGGAGTGGGCGCTGCGGTGACATTGGGTTGGCGCGCTGCAGATGGTGCATTACGATCCGGAATGGCTGCAGCCAAGCGATACTTATACGATGACCCGGAATTCAGTGTTAGATAACCGCTCTTTGAAATATCTGCTCCGAACGAGATCTCCAGAAGAGAAAATGCGGGGTCAAATGCCCTCACATCAGTCTGGTTGTTGTCCGAGGCGAAACGGGTAGGCGCGCCCTTGTATGCAACGTTCACATGGATGGACCCATCCCTATTTTTCTTCAGGAATATGTTTAAACCGCCGCCATCCCCAACCACCCCTGGATTGTAATTGTCGTCTCCACCGAGCAGCACCACATTCCGGCCCTCAAAGTTGAGCGGCCGCGAACCTCCTGGCCCGAATTCTGCCAGGAAAGGCCCTATAACCCCCTGATGCAGGACGCGAGAGAGTTTCTCGCCAAATTCCGCATCTCCAACGAAATCATGAAACGTTTCTGCAGCTTGCCGCACATCCGCACGTTTCTCCTCTGTACTCTGCTGGACAGGCACTGCCGAAAAATCCACCAGCGGCTTCGGAAGATCGCCTGGTGCATCCCCAGCAATGAAATAGTTCACTGCAGTAACATCACGCCAGAAGGAGTTGCCTACCGTCCGTCCATGCGAGAGAGGATTCGCCCTCAGGTCATCAGCGTCGGCACCATCCGGGATATTTATCTGCCCCTCAAGTTCTTTCAACCGCCCGAATGTGTCACTTCCCTCGACGATGCCTGAGGCAGATCTCAGGGAAACACTCAAGCTTCGCAAGTCAGCGGACCCTTCACCGAGGACTGCGCGCGCATCCTCGAGGACTTTCCAAGCCTGCCGCGCCACTGACACGGGTTGCGCTTGCGCCCAGAGCATGACAGCGGGCTGGACAAAAATCCATTGTTTCACGCGAGTTTGTCCAGGGCCACGCGCCGCTACAGTGGCGTTAATCTCGCTAATCTGAATTTGAATACTCTCCGCTCGCGCGGCGAGCTGCCTCCGTCTTTCCGCGTCCTGCAGGCGTTCCTGACTGCTCTTTGATCGCTTTTTTTCGTCGATCTTTTTAATTTCCGCTTTCACATCAACCAAGTCGCGATTCAACAGGTCGCGATCTGATAATCTCGTCTCCAGATAGCCGCTTCTCTCCAACGCGGCCACGTTCAATGCACTGATAGCCTTGACGAGCGGCTCCGCGTTATGCGGCTTTCCGGCTTCGACATACCGCTCCGCCTCGGCTATCACGTTCCCAACGTGCTGCGATACAATTGCGGCATCCTCTATCGCGATCATAGCCATGTCGCGCAGCTCCTCACTGAGGCAGCTATCGACCATGCTCGCGAGTTCATCAGGGGTAAGGCCGCCTTTTAATGATGGGCGACCGATAAGCACACTCTCAAATGCCGCGGTCACCATCGTATGAATGCGCCCCATGGCCAAAGTGACGGCTTGTTTATCTCTGTCGTGAAGGCTTAACTTTGCATACAGTTTATCGGAGAACGCTTCGGAAGCCGTATAACTGTAAAACTCCGCCATGATGGCCGTAAATTGCGGGCGACTCCTCTCTCTCTCCGCCTCCTTTTTGTCCACACTGGTACCTTTGTAGACATTACTGCCTAGCGGGGTCCGAGGTCGTGTGATGCTCTTGCCCGAGGAAGATGCTTGAAACTCGCTCGCCTGGCTGCGCTGCTCACGTAGAGCCTTCGCAGCGCCCGATGCCACTGGCGCAGGAGCGCTTCGCCGCGCTGCAATTTCAGATGGCGACGAGATGGGTGTCTTGCCCTTGTTGCCCGTGGCTGGCGTATGAGGCTGTCGCTCTCGTTTTTCCGAGGCGGAAGACAACGCGTCGATGAACTGTTGAGCGGCGCGTGGTACGGCCGATGAGACAGCATCTGCGCGAATGGCCTTCCCGGACTGTTCGACGACCTCAATCTCTCGCTCAGCCGTCTCGATAGCGCCACGCTCGGCAAGTGCATTGAGTAGAGCTTTATTGGTATTGTGCAATTGCTTGCTGGCATTTGCAGACGGAAAATGCCTCAGCGTCTCTCCTGTGGCGCTCAATGGCGGAGCCTTATCTGCCATGTCTCTAGCCGTTGCGAAAACCACCATCCGGCCCGAACCTTTTTCTGCCATCGCGTCTTTGTAGAGATCGCGTGCCTCCTGTACTGGGAGCGCCGAGACGGCGCTGGAAATGGCCACGCCCACGGCAATCCCCACCCATTCGTTCTTCTCTCCAGGGTGCACCTCCTCCGGGCCGAGCAGCCCGATATCATGTGGGCGCTCGGTGGCAAGTTCCTGGAACTTGCGCAGCGAGGAAGCCAGCTGCTCCGGCTTACCACCTTCGGCGATGTCTCGCGCCAGTTTGATGCCGGCATCGCGCACGTCGGTCAGCCATTTGTTGGACGCCTCGATCTCAGCTGCATCCATACGTGCGACATGCCGCAGTGTCCCGATAGCGATGTCTAGCTGTGCCTTCCTATTCACCACCGGGCCGCCGGCAGCCATACCGACCTGATATCGCAGCAGCTCCGTATAATGCTGCTTCTGGATCGCGCTGAGGCTGTTCGGATTTACGTCGGCCTCCCTGGCGACTTTTGCAAAGCCAAGCGCTCCCGGGGCATAGCGCATTGCGGTATCGGCCACCTCATGACGCTCATTGTTTTTGGTCAGCGCCCGCGCAAACACCTCGGCCGTGTGAAGCTGTCCGCGCGTGAGCGGCGTGGTGTCGTCGGACGCATCATGGGCGGCTCGCGCCAACTTAAGGGCTTCCGGACCGATCTCGCTGCCATAGCGCCACCGAAAATCGTCATTCAACCCACTGAGTAGTTTTTTCGTCCCCACATGATCTGAATTGGTGATCTTGGCGATGAAGTGAACGATCATGCCAAAGATCCCGCGCGGCGCGAGGGTAATTCTACCAGCATCCAGACGCAGCGGGGCATCTTCGGCCTCCCCGACCGTGGCATTCATAACATGGCGGGCAGTAATGTGGAGATCCGGCATGCTAAGTTCCTCATGCGCAGCCGACCCGGCAGCAGATTGGTATCATCAGCAAATAATCCGTCTTTGACGGCCGGATCAGAGATCCTTATCCCGCATTGGAATTATTCGTTTCTGCGGGATTATCGGGAACTTGAAGCTGATATCCGTATCTCGGAGCCATTGTAACAAACTCAACATTGCCCTCTTCGCGTATCGCCACCACGAAGGCTATATCCACAAAGGATCTGTCGGGGTTGAGTTCGACCACCGTATTATCCGCCAGCGCGAAGCCTCCGAGCGCCAAACGCGTGCGGTTGACGACATGTACGGATCCGTCGTTCTGAGCCTGAACGGCGAAGAACATTTCTGCCCCCTCCGCCAGGGCCATAGGTTCGCCTACCCTTCCGTCCCCCAGCTTGAAGCCACCAGTAGCGCCCAGCCTCTGGACAAACGGCTCGATCATTTCCTGATGCGCAATGCGTGACACCCTTTCCGCCAGACGATGGTTACCGATGGCGACGCTCAGCTCTCGCGCAGCTTGCGTAGGAGTAGTGAGCGCCGTTTGTAAACCATCTCTACGTAGAGCTGAGTAGTGCATATTGGGGGTAGAGACAGTTTCCCAGAACTTACCGCCAACGCTCAATCCTTCTGCCGATAACAACCTGCGATCTAACTCTGGAACCTCCGTCTCATCGAGCTCCGATAGTTCCCCCTGGATTTCTTCAACGCCAGCGATAGGACCTCCGCCACGGGAGATATTACCACCGGGGACAATCGCCACTTCGGTCAGTGAGGCTTCGAGCGCCGGCATAAGAGTATGGATTTTATTTGCCTCGACACCGCGCAGCGCATTCTGAACGCTGAACTCTGTCAGATCATCGAGATAGTCTAGCGCCTCAGCAGGCTTCAGCCCCTGCGCCCACGTATCTACGCCGTCTGCCGGAGCTTGCGGGGGCGGCTCCGGATTAGGCACATCCGGGTTTGGAGAAGTTAAATCGCTGATCTCCCTCATCAGCTCATTCACCTCGGCGCCGAGTTTCGAAGCCGCACTGTTTTCGTCTTCTACTTCATTTCCGTCTGCGTTCTCAGCCGGCGGGGGGGTCAACGCAATCTTCAGCCGCACCAAGTCAGCCAAAAGCTTTTCGAGCGTCTTCCTGTCGTCGTCTCTTTCATACGGCTCGACGGCTCTCAGCCCCGCGGCAACAGAAAATGTCTCAAGAGTATCGGTGACGCCCTGACGCTCGAAATTATTCATTTGATTTCGGGCTTGCGCCATCAAACGCCGGGCCTCCTCGCTCCGCTGGCACGCGTGGTCGATCATCACACTTTGCGCCGCCATCGCTGTATCGATCGCGCCGGCGAGATCTGCCTCAGACAACGGCTTGGTGAGGACTGTCTGGGTTAGAGGGTCAGAAAGCCAACGATATAGTTCCGCTTTAATGGCGCCTCGAATTTCCCGGATTGCTTCCTGATCAGCCCCCATTTTTTTCAGCGCACTCGTGAACCCCGCAGACTTCATATATTTACTCGCGTCACTAATGATCGCAGCGGTCAGCTGATCACGCTGTTCGGGCGAGAGCTTTATCTCCGCCTTGGCAGCTTTTTCGGCCTCCATCGCCTGCCTCAACTCCGATAACCTGCGCGTGTCGGCATGGAACGCGCCGAGTAATTTATTGGCTTCGGCTGCGCTGTCCAAACCCGCTTCCTTGGCCTCTTGCTTCGAAATGCTGCGCAATTCCTTCTTCGTACCTTTCAACGCCCGCGCAGCGGCCTTCTCACCGGCGCTCTCGACATCATTAATCCGCTTCCAAGCGCCAGCGACACCGCTCTCTGCTGCTTCGATATCAGCACTCTCAGCATCACCGGCCGCCTCTATGTCGCCAGCGGCTGCGGACGGATCGGGAACTACGGGTTGCTCAGGATTGTCCCATGCACCCTCGACGCCACCGCGCCGGGCAAGCGCAAGGAGCAATGTTTTCGTCGTCATCTGCAGCATCACAGCCGACCCTCCGTAGGATCTCGGCTCTTTCGGCGCGCTTTCACCACGGGGGATGAATGGCGATTTCGCCTCCGATGACTGGAGCTCGACATTGCCCGCGGCCGCAAACAAGGCCAGCCGGCCGGCACCGCCTTCCGCCATTGCGCCTTCAAACATCTGCCGAGCCTCACGAGGACTGAATTGCTCCGCCACGTGAGTCATGGACACCATCAGCGCATCGCCGAAATCATCCCTTCCAGCTCCTTGTGCGTCGGCCATTCCAATCTCGTCCGACAACTGAGACGCTTCAAAGCACAAGCCAGCGAGACGCTGAGAGAACTCATTCTCATAACTCCGTCGCGCGAAATGGAGGGCGGTCGCTTCTTCCTCCGGCATGCAGCTTTGCTCGGCAAGCCATCGACACGCGTCTTTACCAATCGCATCTACGCGTTTTCGCTGCGCCACGGATGCATTGATTTGCTCCGGCGTCATCGCCGCGACACGCTTCAACACAGCCGCCGCCTGGTTCCACCGCTCCCCCCTCGCCAACATGGGCCAGCCGGGCGTAAGCGAAACCCGCTCCCCCAACAGGAGCTTGAAGTGTTCTTTTTGCTGACCAGACAAAGAGTCTAAATCTACCCCCGCCATCCGAGCGATTTTCACTAAGGAGTCCCCGCTCGCGTAGCGTTTCGCCCCCCTCACGGCGTCGTCACACTGGCGCTCAAGCGTCAAAGACGCCGCGAACTCCTTCGCAGCCGTCACTTGGCTAGGCTTGATCGGGTTCTTATAGTCAAACGCGCCGTCCTTGGGGCGCGCCAATTTGAAGGCCTCCAGGCCAATATCAAAGCCATATTTATCCTGCAGATCACTCAAGAGGCCGGAGGCAATCGCTTCGGTTGCGGACTTGTCCTTGCCGGTAATGAATGCCACCATCTTGCCAAATAAGCTGCGAGGAGCGACAGTCATTTCGCCTTTATCATCGAAGCGGAAGGCCGCATCAGGCTTGTCTGCGACCCCCGCCACGCTCAGCAAACTCGTGGCCGAAATATTCAGATTCGACACAGGCATAGGCGATCCTTCTTTCGTTTAATCGTCGACAGGTCGAAGCCGTGTTCAGGCGGCCTATAGCCCAGCGAGAGAGCTACCGTCGGCGCCGCGTGAAAATGCCTTAGAGCGCGTCTGGAAATACGGGTGAGAATGGCGAAGGATATTGCCGAACGGGTTTTCCCGGCAGGACGAGCAATATCGCAGCTCGGACAGCTCCCGAGTTCCACAGGTCCACATTGCGCATTCGCATCACCTACACATCGACGAGCCGCGCCTCTTCTCTCCTTCCACGACAGGAGATTGAAGATACCTGCTGTTTGCATCGTCGACACGGGCCGCGATCCCTTGAGAAGACATAGTTGACGCATCGAGCGCCCAACCATGTGCAATCCACGTCGAAAATCTTATTCGACATGGACATCGCCGCGCATCACTACTTCTAGTAATGCAACGCTTGTGTGCGCCCAATCTCGTCGCCCGCGAGTTGAAAAATCGATGGCAGGTTGCGTGTCCGGCACTTTCGAGACCGAGAGAAAATCAGCTCGTCAGCGTCGCCTTGGCGAAGCGTAAGACGTTGCGGCCGTCGCGCCGCTCGTAAGTCACCCGATCCATCAGTTTCCGAACCAGCAATATGCCGAGGCCGCCAATCGGCCGCTCTGTAACGTCCAGCGTAGTATCGGGATCGGGTATCTGCAGCGGATCGAAGGCGATTCCACCGTCCTCAACCTCGGCACGTATCTCGCCATCTTTGATCGACAATCGGACGTCGACGACTTTCTCCGAGACCTCCGGGTAGCCGTACGCCGCAATATTGGAGAGGATCTCGTCGAAAACGACCGCGAAGGGCTGCAACAATCCTTCGGGTAGATCGTGTACGGACAAAAACTCCGCGATGATCTCAGGCATCTGCTTTGGCGTGCCTTCTTCCAGATGCAAGCGGAGCGACAGCTCGCCACTCATGCAGATTCGTCCCCCAGTTCGGGCGCGTACGCGACGTAACGGATCGCGAGGCATGTCAGGTCATCCGCCTGCGGCGCTTCCCCGGCAAAGTCGTGGACCGTCGTGATTATCGATCCAACCAGCTCATTCGGGGTTGTATTGCTACAGTTGGCAAGCGTCTCGATTAGACGTCGCTCCGTAAATTCCTGGCCGTCAACGTCGAAAGCTTCCGTGACGCCATCGGTATACAGTAGCAAAGCCGAGCCGGAAGCCAGCATCACACTGCCCTCGCTATAAGTCGCCCCCTCCATCACGCCGAGCGCAATTCCGTTGCAGTTCGGAACGGACAAAACATCTCCATCTGATGTCACGATAAACGGCGGATTATGTCCGCCATTGGCGTATTCTATTCGTCCAGTTTCGGTGTCGAGAATTCCATAGAATACGGTCACGAACATCGTCGCGTCATTATCTTGGCTGAGCAGATTGTTCGCCTGCACAAGGCATTCCGCGGGTGTCGCAGCCGCTGGCGCAGTCGCGCGTAGGAGAGTTCGCGACACCGCCATGAATAGCGCCGCAGGCACGCCCTTTCCCGAAACATCGGCGATCACCACTCCGATACGCCGTTCATCTAGCCAGAAATAATCGTAGAAGTCGCCGCCGACCTCCTTTGCGGGCAGCATGCGGGCAAAAATCTGTACGTCGGGCCTACTCGGAAAGCGGGTTGGAACAATAGACTGCTGCATGCGCCGGGCGACGTCCAGCTCCTGCTGAATCGAGACCAACTGACTATGAGCGTTGAACACGCGCCGGATAGTTTCAAACCAAGGCTGCCATGCCGGTGGCACGCGAGGAATCGCTACTGCGGCGCCACGGCTCTCCTCACCGATATAGTGAACCAGCTGCGCTGCTGGCCCAATGAATTCCCGCCGGGTCAGCCAAGTGGCCACCGCAAGCATCAGCGTCAGCCCAACACCCAGCAGCGCCGCCGCGAGAAGACCATTTTGCAACGCAGACATCACGATTTCTCTGCGCGGCACCAAGAGTACCAGCCGGAATGGAGTATGCCTCAGTGTCTGGCTCATCACGTAGTAGCCGTGGCTCAGTGTCAGGATGCCCTCAGCTTGCGTGAGGAGTGCGGTCGAATCTGGCCGCAAAACCTTTGGCAGAGCGGCCTCGACCCCTAGCACTGATCCCGCATCGCGTTTTACCAGCGTGGTGTGACCCAGAAGTTGTCCATTGATGCTTGCAACAAACAGAGTTCCGAAGGGTGATTTCCAACGGCCGAGGAACCGGTTCAGGTCTTCCAGCGTCATGTCGATTGCGACGGTGCCTCGGAAAGTATCGCCCTCATATACCGGAGCCGCCGCGGTCACCATTAGACCGAGACCGACTTGGTCCAGATAAGCAGTCGTCCAGAACAGACTCCGCTTCGGATTTGCCGCGGGCAAGCCGTGTAAGAAGAAATCTTCTCGATAGAGCGATGGCGCGAAGCTGAATTTTCGGGAGTCAATCCACGGATAGATATTGATGAAGTTTCTGGCGGATGTGTAGTAAAACCAGGCTGCGCTGCTGTTGTCTGCCTTAATCGCTGCCAACATAGGATTCAGCGACAGAGCCATCTCCAACTCCCGCCGCCTACTCGGGTCTAACGGATTATCATAGCCGGTGAGATTGCCGAGATCGCCGGTGCCCCATGGAGCAGGCGGGACGTCGAGATGCAGCATACCATTTCGAGGTGAAGCTAGCAGTTGTTGCAGGAGCGGTGACGGCGCTTCTGTATCAAGATGCGTTCGCAAATATTGTTGGGCTGCAAATTGTAACGTGCTGACGCCGTCGCTCGTGCGCTCGAGTATGGCGTCGAGCGCAGTAGCATGCTCCTGCATGCGCTCGACCAGCATTTCCTTGATGGCGTAGAGATTGCGTTCTACTTGCAGGTATATCAAGGCGGCCGTGGCTAATAGCACGCCCAACAGCGCTCGCCCCATGATGCGGTTGTAGCGCTGAAATAGATTCTGACTCAGGTCAGCCATAGCGGCAGCGTGGGGCGCGGATGGTGGGCATCGAATTTCCTAAGCTCCCCTTGGCGATCTTCCGGCGACCTTGGTGGGGACCGCTCGGACTTCTTCAAACAGACCGAGCCGCTGCCTCAATACGCCGACACTGCACAGATTGAGGATTTCCGAGAATGGCTTCCGGGTCATAGAGGTTTCCACGGCGCTCCGCGCCGTTATTTCCCGAGCCAGCGTCGCAATCGTGATGTCGTAATCCTCATTGCCGCCGACGATCACATCAAACCATTGCAGCCGCGCATCCGCCACCATCGGCATGGTGCTTAGCTCGCGGCACATGCGACCGATCTTGCCCGCCTGATCAAGTAGGATGATGTCAATCTCCTCCGGATCTTCTGCAAGCCTGGCACGTAGCGCCATATCCCAACGAATGCTGATCTCGGGCAGGAAGATATAGCGGAGCCCCTGCACCATACCGATCGTCTCGGAGCCAACAGGGATAGTGGTGAAGCCGTCGATCGGCCAACCATCGCCGGGGAATTGGGTCACTCGATCTCTCAGCGGCCCAAGAGCAGCGATCCGCTGCGGCTCGCAAAAGCGGATCGTCAGACTCGGCCGAGCGTTGTCTGTCCATTCATCGGCAGGAAGAGCGCGGGCCACGAAAGCATCCGTTTGCCCAGCCCAACGCGCTTGGCGGAACACACTGGTCACCAAGGCCGCGGCATTGAACCCGCCCCCTGCCTGTAGCTCCAGCCCAACTGACAGCTCCTGGCTAATGCCATAACGACCGAGCACCAAGCCCAGCGCAACCGCGTCCACGTGAGCGTCGCACTTCAGCACCTCGACGATTGGATGGACGAACTTCGTGAAATCGGCACGGTTAGGATAGACGCGCGAAGCCGGCAGCACATGCCCATCCCGCGCCACGAGCCGCGCAAGCCCTCCAGCCGCTCGTTGCGGGCTAACACCGACAAAGTAGGTGTCTTGCGCAGACACTTCGTCAGATAATGCAGACTCAGATACCGGACCCGACATGATGCTATGCCAATGAGGCCTCGGCTGCCGCGAGGTCGGGCTCGATTCGGAAAATACTGGAAAAGCCGCTCATCTCGAACACCTCGAGCACCCGAGGCGCGAGCCCGGCCAGAACGAGCGAATGCGCCGCGCCGCGCCCGATTTTGGCTGCTTTCAGCAGCACGCGCAGCCCAGCCGAACTGACATACGGAACCCTATTGAGGTCAACAATTACCGCCGCCTGAGCCTGCATCCGAGCACACAACACGTCCTCCAGCTGACTTGATGTGTTGCTGTCAAGCTGACCCTCCACAGCCACGACATGAGCGGCCGCGGTGACATGTTCCGTAATTTGCAAGCCGACCTCCGATGAGTTGACGCACACCTCGCTCGAATGTGCCCCAAGGGAATGCCCTGAATGGCTAACCACCGGGCGTGCGCACTCACGAAGCAATGCAGTTGATGTTTGACCAGCGCTCACTGGCCGCACCCCATCGCGCAGCAGGGAGCGCGATGGGGCCTTGATATTCTAGAGGGCAAGCAGGGGACACCAGTGTCTGCGATGGCCCTCAGACACCGCTCAAGCTGCTGATCGCCTGAGCGGTCTCCGTTTCTCACCATATCCCCTTTGGCTCATTCAGCGCATCACCAGTTCTAGCTACGGTCCCGCTTGATCGGATGAGGGGACACTGATGTCGCCAACGACGCGAACCCGCACACGGCGCGCGTTGCCAGGAAGGTAAGCGATCGGTAAATCCTCGACCTCAAGCGTCCGAAGCGTGGATTGCTCCGCGCCAGCCTCGATCGCGCGGCGCATGGCTTCTGCCTGCGCCTGACCCAGCGCTTCCCCGCGCTCCATGCCGGTGAAGACATGATCAACCTCACCACTCACTTGGGCGATTGCCGCGCCGACGGCGTTGGCGACGGCATGATGCTCGATGCGGACTACCTGTGAGACGCCCGGGATGTGGTCGGGCACTAGGAAGCTGCCGCCCCCAACCGTGAGCAGGGGGAGAAGAGCTGCGTCGGCGCGTATGCGATCCACCAAGTCCGCAATCATGCGCTCTGCACGGGCAAGGCCTTGTGCAACGAACGTAGGAGACAGACCCGCGAGCTTTGCTCGATCGCCAAGGTCGAGCCGCCCCGCAGCGACCGCCAAATCCGATATCGTCAGTGTATCGCCACCGAAGACAAGCGCCTTCTCCGACAGGCGGAATCCCACGCTGCCAGGGCCGATACGCCGCCCGTCAGGCGAAATCTCCGTACCACCGCCAAGTCCGATGGATAAAAGATCGGGCATTCGGAATAGCGTCCGAACCCCGCCGAGTTCAACCGCGGCATTGGCTTGGCGCGGAAAACCTGCTTTCAGGCAGCCCACGTCAGTAGTAGTGCCGCCAACGTCCACCACCAACGCATCGGTTATACCGGAGAGAAACGCCGCACCGCGCATGGAGTTAGTCGGGCCTGAAGCAAAGCAGTAGACGGGACGATACTCGGCAATGGCACTTTGCACGATCGTACCATCGTTCTGCGTAAGGAACAGCGGCGCATGGATGCCGCTAGCAGCAGCCGCTTCGGCAAACGCCTTGGTTGTTCGCCGTGCGAGACTCTGGAGACCGGCATTGAGCAGCGCGATATTCTCCCGCTCCAGCAGTCCGATCTGGCCGATTTCATGCGAGGACGTGATCCGCGCACCGGGCACCTCTTCCCTTACAATCTGCGCTGCCTCGCGCTCGCATTCATCTGTGAGCGGGGAGAAGACGCTGGTGATTGCGACGGCGGAAAGTCCGGCATCGGCTATGCGGCACGCCTCTGCTCGCACCGCAGCTCGGTCGAGGGGCACCAGACGTCGCCCGTCGTACTCATGGCCGCCACGCACCATGTGCACGCTGCCGCGCATGGCAGCAACGAGATCCGGTGGCCAGCCAATAAATGGCGGTAGCCCAGCATTAGCTGGCAGGCCGATACGCAACGCCGCCACTTTATCAAGATCACGCCGCTCGATCACAGCGTTTGTGAAATGGGTGGTGCCGATCATCACTGCCTTGATGCGGCGCGAGGCTGGCAGCGGCGCGACCTTCACCATCAGGCTGGCGAGCGCTTGGCGCACGCCGTCGGCCACATTCGCGGTGGTCGGGCTCTTCACTGCGGCGAGCACCTGTCCGGCCTCGATGAGAACCGCATCCGTATTGGTCCCACCGACGTCGATGCCGATGCGGCTCATGGCTGGACTTCCTGGGTGGTATCGAACACGCTGCGGAAATCTATGTCGTAACCAAAAGCTCGCGGCCCCACGTGAGCGAGCCCCTCCGGCGAACGATGGATTGCCGGTGCCGGCAACGCGATCACGCTTACCCGCTGGCCAAAGCGCAAACTTTCCGTGCCGATGGCCTCGCCAGAAACACTATCCAAGACGCAGATCAGATCCGGCGTTGTCACCGCCGCTACTCCGTCGCGTCGACCGACGGTGAACTCATTCTGAAATGCAATTTCGAACGTAGCACCTTCGTCCGCGTCGAGACCGCTGAGACGCACGTTACCGCGCAGAAATCCCTCCGTCGTCTGCCGCTGTACGTCCGCTACCTTGCCCCTGAAAAGCAGGAGGCCGCCCGCCGCGCGCACTGTGGCCTCGACCGCATCCTCGTGGGCGTCGCGTGCGCGGTGCACCTCGCGGCCGAGGTTGATGGCCTGTGAGATGCTACGCAACACGGAGAAGCGCTTGACCTCGGCGCCCGTCCGAGGCGCCTGACACGTGGTGGCGACTGATCCGAACTCGGTACACACTTTGCGCCGCACTCGCTCCATCTCGTGCCAGCTAGATGCGCGGGTGATGAGGACAGCGTTGTCGCGCACATCAGACACCGCATGCGGTGTCATCTTCAATCCCGCGATGGAGAAGCTCTGCATCTGAGCCTCAGGATAAGCGCGCCCCATTGCATCGGCATCAACCACTGGTAGGCCGCTCGCGGCCGCAACCAGCAACGGCTGGAAGGCGTTGCAGCCGCCGATTTCAACCGTCATTACCGCGCGAAAGGGGCGGCGAAGATATTCCTCCATGGCGCGCACGGGCTTCAAAGCGAAAGTCGCATCGGTCATACGCTCGAGGAAAACAAGCGGTGCGCCCATCGTTGAGACCACCGCGACTAAGTCATCGTCGGCAAGCTCGTCCGGATCGAGGAGCGTGATTCGGCTGCCGCCCTCCTCGTAAAATTTCCTTATGCAGAGATGCATTGCATACGGCGAACCGCCGCCGCCCGTGCCAAGAATCCAGGCCCCGGTGGCGAGAAAATCTAGCTCTTCGAATTCCAGCAAACGGGGCAAGGCATCTCCTTTTCTGTCATCGATGCCAAACCTTCCTCTCATAAGGAAGTTGAAAACTCTGGCTCCCAATACAGCTGAGCTGAATCCCACCCAAGAACCGGAACCGGCACATCCCCACAAGTGAGGACGGAAAAGGGATGGCTCATGGTGTAGATGATCTCTTGCCATGTAACATCGTGAACTGCGTTGCCTTGCTCCATGGGGCTGCGACGGACATCACCACATCGACCGCACTGCGTGCGAATATTCTGAGTGCGCTCGCAACGATATTGATGCGCCTCCGCATGAGCGAATCCGAAGAATGCCAATGCACTCGAATATCCAATATATGTTGATGGAGCTGCTGATCTTAAGCGCAGCGCTGTCCTGGTCATCGCCATTGATATTATCTGGATTTGTGACCTGCCTCGCATATGGAGCAGCGGCAGTCTGGGGCTACGTTCATCCACTTGGATTGCTCGCAGTGGCACTGTCTATGTCACTCGCTCACCTGAGTGGCCGTTATTATAGAGAGCCTCAGAGCGCCGTTTTCCATTTGGCATTTATTTGTCTCGGAATTCTCCTTTCGGTTCATTTGCTCCCGGGATTCAGCAACCCCGTGCTTATCAGACCTATTCAATTCACGAGCGACGCATACCCCTTCAAGATGTACCTCAATCTCGACAAGGCAGCCGTCGGCCTTTCGATATTTTTGCTATACGAGCCTCTGCACAAGACGTCGCGCATTTCGCAATCATTGCTTTGGGCTGCGATTGGCACCATCGCGGGCACTGTCGCACTTGTGCCTCCCGCGCTCATCACCGACGTCGTAGTTTGGGCGCCGAAGATGCCCCGAGAGTTTGGATTGTGGGCGCTCAACAATTTGTTTCTCGTAGCCTTTACGGAGGAAGCTCTATTCAGAGGGTTCCTGCAAGCGAATCTGGCCCGCGTGCTTCACAAGTTTTCCGCGTCGGAATGGATAGCACTCGGAGTCGCTTCTGTCGCTTTTGGCTTTCTGCATTATTCCGGAGGGCCGATTATGATTGTTTTCGCCTCGATCGCCGGCGCGATTTACGGCACCGTCTACCGCCACGGCGGCGTGCTAGCGTCCACACTCGCCCATTTTGGATTTAACGTTATTCACTTCCTCCTTTTCACCTATCCTCTTCGGTTGCTCACGTTGCCTGACTAGGCCCCAGCACATGACCAGAAGTGATGATGTGCCCCGACACCAGACCGAATAACCGAATTAAAGGAGTCTCGAACGCGAACGCCGCAAAACGATATCCCTAGGCCAGCCGTGGCTGCTGGGCCGTGCACGAGGAACGCAACTTGCCGGATTTCCGCATAACGGCCCGCCAAGTTTTGAGCGCCACTACCGGGGCGTCCGAAGATGCCGCGCTCCGTCTGGATGCCGGTGGAATTACCCACGCGCCGCGTGGAATCTTTGGCAAGATCGTTCAATTCTTCACCGGCTCGGATAGGGCCGGGACGAAAAAATTACTTAGCGGGCTGAGTGATGATTTTCAATGGCGCTATGGCGGCAAGATTGGTCCGGACGCCCTTAAGTTGGCGCGCGCCGCCCATGATGCCTCTGGCAATTCCACGCCACTCACGCGCGGTCAGATTCACACGGCCGAGGTGTTTGCGCGGGCGCTGACCAAAAACAATGAGCGTCATGAGGTGGCCGATACCGCAATGCGCTATGCCCCGGGAGCGCTTGGCTTTGCAAAAGTCGCCAGGGAGGCCGACGTAAATCCGAACAGCCTCAGCGCGATCCAGAAGCAGCATTATACGGAGCTGCTGCGATATCAGGTCGGTATGGCTGCCGGCGGCCCGGTGGTGAATAGGAAGGCACAGCTAGACATCGCTATCGGGACACTGCGGCATGTCGCACGTATGGATGCAGCTGAGATCGAGGCGTCCAACAAATGGCTGACCGACGTGCGCGATGCCGGCATCAAACTGGCGCGGGACATCGCCAAAGGTGGCAAGCCGGAGCTGCTACTTTTCTCGCTGGACAAGTTCCTGGAACTTGTGATGGAGCGCCCAAATGATATCGGTCTAACCCGGTTTGGGGAGCAACATGGAGAGAAGGATGATTGGGTAAAGGTCGCCTTAGGCATAGCTATTTCCAGCGCCGCGTCGGCGATGCCAGCGCAGGAGGCGCGCGACCTCTACAAAGACGCGATGACGGTGGGTGGTTCTGGCCGGACGCTAATGTTCATAACAGCCCGAGACAGGGAAGAGCAGGCAGTACCCATAATCGCAGAAGGAAAGCCACTGAGCCGTTATCCAGCTGCCGAGTTGAGCGAGAGAACGCACTACGCAAACCGGACATTGCTACGCGCCCTCGGTGAACGCGGAGGTGTCGAAAGCGCGGAGCAGGATATTACAGCGCTTGAGAGGGCCGCGAGCCGTGTTCCTCTGGTTGACGACAGTTCGTCTGGCGTACGCACCGCCATGCGGCTAGTCGAAGCATCTATCGATTCAGAAAGCCAAAGGAACCAGCTTGGCATCCCGGCCAATGACAACAATGGCGAGGCGCCCGTCGTGCCGGCGACACCCGTCGTGCGGACAACAGATGCAAGCAGCGCGTCTGCGCCTCCCAATCCAAGCAGCGAGCCGGCTGCGATTGGCATTAGCCTAGACACGCCATCTTCCCACATCTCATCTAGTCAGGCACCTTCTGGCAGTCAGGCAGCTTCTGGCGTCGCGAACACTTTCCAAGCGGAGAGCGCTCGGAGCTACGAGAAGTTGGACGACGCGGGGAAACTTTTCCATGACGGAATTATGGGTGTTGTTCGCGACAGCTTGCTGTTAGACCCGCTTCAAGAAAATGCTTTCAAAGATCGTGTTGAGCAACAACTCGCAAACGATTCGAAAGGAAAAAAGCCGAACGATCCTGTGGCTTGGTCGCACGTTCGTGCCATGCTGATTTCGTTCATGGACGAGCAGTTTGCGGTGATGCTTGGCCAGCCTGACCTGCGCGAACAGTCAGTCAAAGGCGGCGCAAAAAGAGTCAAACAACAGATCGGCCCACACATCGACATGTGGCTTAGCCAGAACGCTGACCTGCTTAGACAGACCTATACAAATTCCGCCCGTCGAACGGCAGAACTGACAGACCTGAGTAGCGCTCTCAGAAAAGATAAGCGTACTCCTGAAGCGGAACGCATTGTCGTCGGGGCCATCAATTCAACGGGGAACGGAGGACACCTCCTTGCCGCTCGGGAGCCGCAACTCGATGCGCTGGAGCGGGAAGTCCAAGCGGTGCAACGGCAAATTCGTAAGATGGATTCCGATAAGGCGACAAACACGCCCGCCGTTTTCATACTTGGGTATAGCCAAGACCGGGAGAGACTCGTCAACTGGTCACGAAGCCTTGTCCGCCAGATGCGCGAGATCCGCCTCGCCGTGGAGATCGAAACGAAAGGCTTCTCCAGAAGCGAACGTGAGCTCAGAAAGTTGTATCGTGACACCGTTATGGACAAGCTGAGTGTCCTGCCTCCGAACGTGCGGCAACGGCGGTGGAACGCCGACGCCTTCAAGCGCGGCGACTTCACATCCTACAATTCGAATGCGGATACCATTCTTAATTTTGTGGCATACTTCGACGGATTAGACGCCGGCGTGGGCATCGCCCAGGGGGAAGGCCATTTCAATGAGCGCGGGCAGATAGAACAGGCTCTAAACGCCTTCGATCGCGGGCCATACCCAGAGGCCCTTGAACAGACCCCTCTCTCGAATGGCGGGAAGGTCAACCGCCTATTCTGGGACGAAGCAACCAACAACACATACACCATTTTCGAATCTAACAGCGCCAGGCAGCTATATGATGGACCCGGGCAGACTGGCGAGATGACAGCCGAGGCACGAGAGAGCGGAGCCCGGCATATAGCCGAGCAACTGCACGAGTTCGTCGGAAATCCTGCACAAGCCGAAACTATATCGAACATTCTGCATCGAGGCGTGATCGCTCCGCTCGAAAAAGAATTGAGCAAGATCGGCATCTCGTTCCAAGATGACACCGTGCTCATCAACGATATGGACACACACCTCACAGAAGGGGAGCAGCTCAAGGATCGACTGGCGTTCACCCTCACGAAGAACAAAAAAAGCGACTCCATCTCCGTATCGGTCCAATATTCGCGGCCTCTTCGCCGGGTTCCGCTTGAGGCCGGCGCACACGTAACGTACGCGGAACGATGGCTCGACCCGAAACAGTCCTACCTTCGATTAAACTGTAATTTGACGATCTGGAGCAATGGTCGTGTCGGACTGACGAGGACGCCGAGCTATTCATACTACCTGAAGGAAGCCGCATCTCCCCCTCCCGACCAACAGCCGAAAAATCCACCTACTTCATCTCCCTCTCTTACAAGCACCGGAGCCAGCCCGACATGAACTCAACCTTTATTGATCAAGTGAACAGCGTCCTGAAGCAATTCGGCGAACAGGTCGATCTCGCTCCCTGTGCGCTCGACGAGGATGGCGGATTCGAATTCGCCCTCAATAACACCCTCATCAGTCTGCTGCTTGATGAGAGCAGAGGGGTATTGCTGCTGCTGTCATCCTTGGGCGTTCCTGCCCCATCAGCGGATGCTTATGGTCAGCTGCTCGACGCTAACTTTTTTTGGGCTGGCTCTGATGGCGCCGTCCTGGCTCGCGACTCCGCGAGCAAAGCCATCCTACTGCAGCGGCCGCTGCCCATAGCGAACCTCGATCTTCCTGCATTCGATCAGGCCCTCCAGCGCTTCGCTGCTGTGGCGGAACGCGTTCGCGATATGCTTCATCGCGATGAAGCAGACGACAACTTGGATGGCTCGAAGGAAAGCACACTTGCTGTCTCAAGCTCGAACGGCTTCGTTCGCGCCTGATTGCGACTACGGGCAATGAAAAGATTGTGAGAGTGCAGGGTACAGTTGCTCGTCAAATGAGCACTTGAAGAGATTCGACGGGCAACAGCCCATTGCAGACGCGATTCGGTTCTGGCTTAAACAGAGCCGAGCTTTAGATTGGCAGTGCGTTTTTCTTTTGAAAATAATCCCAGTGCAAACGGTTTGCGTTTTGCCGCGGGCAAATCCGTTTCCACCTTTTCGAACCATGCTCTAGACGCTGATGACGCGCATCGCGTCTCGTTCTAGATCCCTGCTGACTCGGTAACATCGGTGGCTGCGCCGACATTGTCCGACAGCAGCGTCTGGCGCACTGAAACGACCACGCCCGCAATTGTTGTCAGGCCTGTCTCGAGCCGCGAAACATTCAGTGTTTCCAAAGGAAGCTGCAGCTGCAGCACGATCATCTCGTTTTCCGGATCGCGTGCCAGCGTACAGCCGCCGGTCTCGGCAAAAAACAGATTGGCATCAAGTAGCCTGGCGTAGACCTCTGCAGTTGTCGGCGCTTCGCCGACCGGCGCCATCAGCAGCAATGTCTCGTTCGCTTGATCAAGCATGAGGCTGACAAATTCCTCATTGACGCCCAGCCCTGCGTAGCCGTCATCATCGAGATACAGGGAAGCTAATCCTGCATGAGCTACAAACTCCTCAAGGAGCTGGTTCACGTTTTTGAGCATGTTCGCATTCATAGCTGTTGTGATTTCGTCAATGTTCGGGGAGAGACCTGAAGATCGCATCATCCGTCCTCCCCAAGAGGCCGGAGAGAGAAGGTGTATTTCTCGCCCGGCAATATTTCCACGGCGTCCCTCGTGATCCGGACACTGAACGCCAGATCCAAAAAGGAGTTTTCTGCGTCGAGGGGATAAACCATTTCCGGGGTGCCAAGGTGTTTGATCCTGTCCAGCTTATATCTGAGATCAACCCGTACAGAACCATCTTCTTCCTTGGATAGCGCACAGCGAAAAGTCGTGTCGTTTTGATTGGCCATCAGAAGACCAGGAGTGCCGTCAGGAAGGCTGACATCCGTAAGCCCATCACCTATGAGACCCACAAAGGGGGCAGTCATGCCCTGATGCACGATTTGCGTTACTCTCTCCGCAAATTGCGCATCACCGATGAAATCATGAACCGCTTGGGCCGCTTCCGACTTGAGTTGGTCAACTTTATCCTCATATTTGGGATCCTTCCAGTATTCGACACCGTCGTCCGAAGTTTCGAACTTCGGATTCCACAAGTGCACCTCGTTCCCATCGGCGCCCATCAAGATATAGTCGCTTCGATTCACATCCGCCCAGAACTGAGCGCTTACCTGCGCTCCGTTCTGCAAAGGAAATCTCTTCAGCTCCTCGGCCGGAATAGCCGCCTCGCCGACAACCGTCAGCGTGGCTTCGATATCCCTGCGGAAAGAATTGAAGTCTCCCGCTCCCTTATTGATGTCACGAGGCTGGTCGATCGCATCCTTTAACGTATCGAGATAAGTGTCCAGAATCGGCGGCCTGGACAGCCCACCCGATGAAGGACCGGCTTCGACCTCGCCACGCATCTGTTGTGGCCGCATGGCCTCGAGAGCTTGCCGATAAACTTCGGCATCATTCGGCTCGAGGCTCGCTACCCATTCTCTAATGATCCTTTGATTCAGGATACCCCGATCTCTATTAATCTGTTCGGGTCCAGCCGCCGCGGATATCGACGAAGCGACCGCCATAGCAGCCTCCATGATGGAGATCTGGCTCCGCAGCGTCTTCCGCCACCGTCTCAGATCAGACAGCAGCACCCTGTCCTCGTCGGCCGGAGCTCGTCCCGGCACACCCTTGCTTATGGCTCTAATAAACTTATGCACTGTGTCCAGCTCTTGCTTCAGCGCATCGATGTCTCCACTCCTTTTTATGAAGCCGTCCGCGATGGAAGAAAGCGTCTCGACGAACGCCCTTTCTCCCCCTTGTTGCTCGACAGTCCCCACCTTGCTCGCCAGATCCGTTACGGCACCCGCAATCCTGCTTTCGACCGTCAATAGCGAAGCTACTCTTGACGGAGGGATGTCGAGTTGGGCGTGGGCCTGAGCCCGCACGTGAGCATAAGCCTGAGCTTGAGCCTGAGCTTGAGCTTGAGCCTCCGCCTGAGCCTGAGCCCGAGCCCGCGCTTTAGCTTGAGCCCGAGCCTGCGCTTTAGCCCGGGCCTCTTCTCGTCCATGTCGATCTGTCAGCTGGCTGAGGCTTCCAAATATCGCCTCGGCCCGTGCTGAGCCGGACATTCCCGCTGCTTCAGCGTGAAGCCCGCTATTGTTCGCCAGTTCCCTAAGATCGTTTTCGGCACTGCCAATCCCGCCGCGCTCACCCAGACGAGTCAGGGCCCAAACAACGTCATTTTTCACGGACCTCGCGAGCGCGTAGACCTCATCAGGCGCACCCGCATATACTTCATTGTCTTTGAATACCTCGTTGATAGCGGCGGCATGTAGCATTGGTCGTCCTGCCCCCAGCGGGGACATCGCCTCTTCGAACCGCTCTCGCGCCTCGCGCGGCGTCAATTCGTCCAATGCCTGCCTCAACGCCGTGTCTCTAGCGAGCGCAATTTCATCTCCGCCTACCACTCGCGCGCCGCTCCCGGCCACCGCACTCACCAGCGTCGTGGTATGAAAGCGCATGACCGCAGCAGCCAGCTCCTTCGAGCCGCTCTCACGCGTCCCCAACAACCGCACCAGCTCTCCTGCTGCTTCGCGCGTAGACTGCAATGCTCCTCGTTTCTGGCAGATCGCCGCCGTGTCGAGGCTGGCGACGTAGCGCAGCGTTTCCGCAGCCTGCGCCCGGACATGTGGCTTGTCAGTCACCGGTCCACCGGGGTCGTAGGTCAATCGCTGCTGAAGAAGCTCCATGTAGAACTCCTTCTGATGAACGCTGAGAGTCTCCGGCGGAACGCCCGCCTTCGCCGCAATCTTGCCGAAGCCCGCCGCTGCCGGCGCGCACCGCAACGCCGCGTCAGAGGCCGTCTGGCGCTGTTCCTGCTGGCTCAACTGCGTCACATAGGCATCCAACTGACGCACCTGCCCCGCCGTGATCGGCTTTCCAGACGCTGCAGTCCCCGAACGCACCATGCCGAACGCCTGCTCCGCTATGGCATTGCCGTACCTCGCCCGCACGTCGTGCAGAAGGTCCCGCTCCATCGTGCGAGTCCCGGGTGCATCCGTGTTCCTGAAGAGCTGCAGAAATTTGCCGAAGAAGCCGCGCTCGGCCGTTGTGACGGCGCCATCAGAACCCAGGCGCAGGACGGCATTGTCCTTCAGCTTGGCTGATCTGGCGACAAGGTGATCCAGCGTGACAGGCATGCGCGATTTCCACGACTTGACGCGTCTTCGATCATCGCAGGCTAGTCACCGGTCTCCAAAAGCCGCATCATCAGAAATGGCGATAAACGTGATCAATAGAATTCGTTAGCGGACGCGCGTCGACTCTCGCTCCAAGTAGCCATAGACAATGCTGAACTGGCTGTTATCGCAGGCGAGCGTTGCTGACCAACGAGAAAGACGGAGACGATAGATTATCCAATAAACAACCTCGCCGCGTTCAAGCCGAACGCAAATGCAGACGGCATCGCGTTCAGCCACCTTCTCTAAATCCACTGGACTGGAATCAGCCTATCTTTTGAACGAGGCTCTTCAGAGAATCCCCCAAGTTCTTCATTGAACCTGATTCTAAGCCGACGCAGACAGACCAATTCTGGGTAAGGCTCTGATACTGAAGCAAATCGCCGGTATTGGTGGTATCCATGGTCGAAGCGAAGTCAGACATGGCGCTTTCAGCCTTCGAAGTAGCTTGGCCGAGCGAACTAGTCATAGAACTGATAGAGGACATGTGATCTCTCCTTATATTGAGATGATGGGACTGCTTTAAATGGTATTCTCGTAGATTTCGTTAGCTTCGAGACTTTTCAAGAAGCGGTGCTGTGCATCCGTTTCCAGGCCGTAACTACGATCTCCTTTGCCGCTTCAGTTGCCCCACGCATTGCATTGAGCGCGGTGAATTCCGCAGGCGCAACGCCAGCATCCAACTTACGCTTAAGAAGCCGGCCGGCTTCTTCCAGCCGCTGTTCCAACGCAGCGCGTGCCGAGCCGGAAGCATCCGCACGCAGCGTCGATTGAATTTCGAGAAAATCAATCTCTTCGGGTTTTGTCGTCATCATCATTATCCTCCAGGATCCAGTTTGGGGGGTGGACAAAGGAGACATCGACGGGACCCGCCGATGTCTGAACGCGCACGTGGCGCGCATCGATGGAAATCACTCGCCCAACATTTTTGAGCGTATCGCCAACGCGCACGCGCTGGCCACTGTCAAGCACGATGCTGGGCATGCGCCCACCAAGAACGATGCCACGCGGTGTGACGCGAGCCGGCGCTGCGACCTCCTCATCCAAAGCGATGTTGTTGGAATATTTGCTCCGAAATCGTTCGTAAATTTCCTTCCAGACCCTCGCCTGTTCAGGCGGCAACAGACCAGTGACAGTGAGACGCCGCTGATTTCCAGAAATCCCAAGTGCACTGGAAAGCCCAGCACTTTGCAGTTTATCTTCGAGTTCTGCCCGTGCCCTTTCAGGAGTATCGAGTTTATCCTCAACGCCGTGTACACCCGGCACCTCGCTGCGCAACTGAGCCATCGCCGAGGCCACAGCAACCGAACTCGGCGCAAAGCCATGCACCGTTAGATCGCCTGTATCTGTCACGGTGACACTGCCATCTATGTCGAAAGCATGTAAGATGGTTGCCGCAGTATCGGTGATGCTGGTGTCAGTCACCACAGTGGTCTCGACAGATAATCCGGTGCGCTGGATCTCAGTGTTCAGCTTCTGCAGCTCCGCATCCGTATGAAGTCGGCCGGTTACTGCAAACCTGTCGGGACCGCGAACGACCACATTTACCGAACCCCGCATGCCGAGACTGCTGATCGCCCTCTGTAGATCCTGCAGTGGCTCGCCATGCGGGGTTGGCACGCTGCGAGCCGACAACAGCCAAGTGTACCAGCTCACAAGTCCAACCATGAGCGTGAGCGCTAGACCGCCCATGCCGATGAGACCGTTACGGCTCAATAACTGCGCAGCCCACTTCGGACGAATAGGAGCGGTCCGCGGCGGTGCCGGCTCGTCTTTCGGGATCTCCAGCCCGGGTTCGATAGCTGCCGAGTCCGACGGCGTAGCGTCACCTTCCAATTCGTCAGGCGAAGGCTCGCTCGCCTTCCGCGGCTCCTGTGCAGATGTCGAGGCCACAACAGTCTGTGCCGCCACCGCGGCCCAGTTGGAGCCTACCGCGCCTAACGTGAACAGCGTGGCGCCGATCCGCATCGGCACTAGCAACGGCACACCAGACTCGACACCGACAGGCACGACGTCACCGCTCATCGCAAGCCCCTCGGCCAACGCGATGACCCGTATCCCCGACGGCTCGACAGTCAACCTCACGTGCTCCGCCGCGAGTGCGGGCTCCGCGAAAGTTAAGTCAGCCTCTGTCCCCGATCCGATCAGCCACTCGCCTGGCGCGAGTGAGAGCTCGGCTCCGGCATTGCTTCCTGCGAGCACATGCAGAACTGGTATAGTCGCCGGACCTTCAGCACTATCCGCTAAGAGCTCCTCGCTCACAGTGATACCCTCGCCAGCGGTTGCACCGTGATCTCCGGCGTCAGTTCTTGATAGGATAGGACAGGCAGATCGGGACAATCACCTTCGACGATTTTCTTTACATAACGGCGAATATCCATAGCCGTGAGCAGCACTGGCTTACGAGCTTGCTGCCCGACACCGCCCAACGCGCCCTGCACTTTCTCGATGATCTGACGCGTCGTCCGCGGGTCTAACGCCAAGTAGCTGCCAGAGGATGTCTGCCGGACGGCGTTGCGCACCGTATCCTCCAGTTCCGGTGTAACAACATAGGCGGGCAGAATGTTGAGCCCACTGGAATGACGGTAGCAGATCTGCCTCTTGAGTGCGCCGCGGATATGTTCAGTAAGGAGGACGACGTCCTTTTCCTTCTGGCCCCAATCGATCAGCGCCGTCAGGATTGCCCGCATGTTGCGCACCGAAACGCCTTCTGAAACCAAGCGCTGCAAGATCTCCGCAATCCGTTGCAACGGCACGATCCGCTGCACCTCTTTCACCAGCTCGGGAAACCGTTCTTCCATCCGAGAAAGGAGAAAGCGCGTTTCTTGGATACCAATGAACTCCTCAGCATAGCGCCGAAGCACATGGCCGATATGATAGCTGAGCAGCTGCGCAGGCTCCATGAAGCTGACGGAACCTGCCTCGAGCGCGGGCCGGTGTTCCTGCGCGACCCAAATCGTCTCTATTAATGGTAGGAAAGGCTTATCGGTCTCATTGGGAATGCCAAGCAGCGACAGGTTCTCAACGGAATCGCGAGCCAGCAGAAAGCCCGAACGCATGTGCCCTTCTCCGCAGGGTACTTCGTTGAGCAAGATGACATAGCGGCCGCCGTTATAACGGTCGTTGAGACGCAAATTGATACCCGGGAACGGCACGCCTAGATCGTAGTAAAGTGCGCGGCGCACCTGTGCGAGGGTATCGTTCAGAGCGTCGGGACGGATCAAGGTTTGTACGTCAGTGCCGACATCAACCATCACCGGCACCGTCAGAGAAAAATCGTCCGCATCATTGCCAGCGCGGCGCACCGTTGGAGTACCACCGCTGGCCGACGCTGCCGGCAGATTGGCGGAAAACGGATCTCCATCCTGCTTTGGCATAGTGGCCTGACGGTGCAGCATGTAGCCCCCGCCGCCCGACAGGACAGCAAGTGCCAAGAAAATTGTGGTCGGAAAACCCGGAATGACTGCAAAAATCACCAAGATGGAAGAAGCAACCATAAGCGCCTTCGGCTGCGCGGTGACCTCGCCGCCGATTTCGTCTCCAAGATTTGTTCCCGCTTCCTCGCTGGAGACGCGCGTGACGATGAAGCCTGCTGTAATCGAGGTGAACAGTCCCGGAATCTGCCCAACCAGGCCATCGCCGATCGTCAGAATGGAGTAGGTGTTCACCGCGTCGGAAACTGACATACCGAGCTGACCCGCACCGATAGCAATACCGCCGAGCAAGTTCACCGCGATGCCGATCAGGCCCGCGATGGCATCACCCTTCACAAACTTCATAGCGCCGTCCATGGCACCGTAAAGCTGGCTCTCCTTCTCCACCATGCCTCGGCGGCGACGAGCCTCGTTCATGTCTATGGTGCCGGCACGCATATCGCCGTCGATACTCATCTGCTTTCCAGGCATAGCATCGAGTGAGAAGCGGGCTGCGACCTCTGCGACGCGTTCCGAGCCTTTTGTGATCACGATGAACTGAACGATCGTGATGATCAAGAAAATGACCGCTCCGACCACCAAGTTTCCGGCGACCACAAAGTTGCCGAAAGTGGTGATGATGTCGCCAGCATTGGCCTCAAGCAGGATCAGACGAGTAGAAGCGATGCCGAGCGATAAGCGGAATAGAGTTGTCAGCAGCAGGAGTGATGGAAAGCTGACAAAGGCCAGCGGCGATTTGATGTAGACCGCCACCATCAAAAGGATTGCGGAGATGGTGAGGTTCAATGCCTGCAGCATGTCCATGACGACAGGCGGCAGCGGAATGATCATCATGAAGATGATCGCAATAAGAAGCACGGCCAGAACGATGTCGTTCCGTCCCGATGCGACTTGCAGGAACCGCTGCAGGATCTTCACGCTTGCAGCCTTCCGATCGGGTGAACGATACTCGTCGTCGCGGCCGCGCGCGCTGCGATGCGCAATCTCTGCGCCTCGACTTCATTGCCAAGGCGCCAGTGCGCCTTGGCGGCCAAAAGCAACAATGGCACGCGCTCGTCATCGTCCAATGCCTCGGTCAGCAAACTCTCTGCGGTGGAGAGCGCAGCCTCGGTCAGACCGCTGCGAAGCTGTGCAAGGCTGAGTGCCTGGCGTGCCCAGCGCGGCTTTGGATCGATCGCCACAAGCGCAGCCAGCAGTGCCGCCGCCTCGTCCGGCCGCTCGAAGCGCAGATAGACATGCGCCAGAACGGCCAACGCATCGCGGGCACGGCTGTCCATTTCGTTTCGTAAGGAGAGGACCATGGTACTGTTACCCCTTCAGCAGGGTTCGCCGCGCCATATCGAGGATACCTCTATCCTCTGACGCAGACTCCAGCACACTCAAGGCTGAGCCGAAGATGGCGCGGCGGTCATCCTTGCTGCCTGCTGCCAACGACAGCAGAGAAGAACGCGCGCCTTCAAGCGCCGCCGAAAAGGCGACCGGCTCAAGCACATCGCGATCGGCCAAGTCTGGCTCGGTGCCGGCTTCGAGCATAGTGTCCAGGGTCCGTGCCTCGAACAGGGCCTCTAGTTGCAGGGAAGGACGTGTTTCGATTGCCGGCGCCTGGCCGTCCTCCGGCAGACGCGGCACATCGCTGACGACACGCACGCCAGCTAGGCCGTGGTTGAAGGAAAGCAGGCGATCACCTTCGCTAATACGGCTCATCGTTCTGAATCCACCTCATCTGCCAAGCGTACAAGCATGCGCAGCGCCGACGCGATTGCGGGAGCGTCGGCAACTTCCTTGGCCAGCCCGGTCATCAGCACCAGCGTCTCGTCGCCATGAAAGCCGGCTTTTACCCGTAGCGGCATACTGCGATCCGGATGAGCAGCACGTAATACTGCTGCCGCCACCCCTCGCCGATGGAGTGGGACCTCTCGTGCCAATGTCAGCCAGTAGCCCCCAGCACCATTTTCCTCCAACCGCAAGGTGCCGGAGCGTTCGAACTCCAGCGCGAGCGGCAGGCTCAGACCTATTGGCGACAGTGGGATACCGAGCGACTCACAAAAGGTCGCGATAGCGGAGTGACTGCTCATATCTGGCTTTCCTCACGCTCGATCAGTTGGTCCATCGCCTCATTGGCCCCTGCCAACACAGAGAAACGGGCATCCATGTCGCGAAAGACGCCGGCTGGCATCATCGCCAGCAACTCGCGCGTCTCGCGCATGAAAAGGATCTGACCATCCAGCCGACGCGCTGGCACGCCGCATTGCTCCGGCACGGCGAGCAGCTTGCCGGGGCCGGAAACCGGCTCCTCGGTCAACGGCATCAGCCGACGCATAATCTCGACGGGTGCGATCTCCCCTTTAACAAGCTTCCCGACCCGCTTAGCCATCACGCTGGCGCGCTCGTGAACCGTGTCGATCGTGCGCAGCGCAGAGAGATCCGATAGCAGTTCTCGCAGCCGCTCGGCGGGGACCGAGGAACCCGTGGAAGCCAGTTCATCGCCAGCAGCACGCGTCAGAAACTTGATCTGCGCGCTGAATCCTTCCGTGCCGAACTTATCGAGAATGCCCTTGTACACGCCTGCTGGACCAGGCTTTCCAAACACCGTGTCGCGGTACGAGGCACGCAGCGTGGCAGCAGCCTCGCGGTCCCCTCCGGCGAGTTCCATCGCCGTGCGCGTGACGTTGAGGCCTGCGCGGATAGCCGGACCCGACTCCGCCTCGAGCTTCTGCAACGCCTCATTGAGACGCGCCTCCATCTCGGGATCGCCGGTATCGCGTGCGTCCGCCGCGGCTTGGCGCAGCGCGGCGTATTGGTGCGAGGGATCAGAGAAACGTTCACGGACAAGCCCAAGAATAGCACCCGAGGAGGCACGCAACGTACGCAGCTCCTCACTGACCGCTTCCAGTTGGTGCGTATCAAGATCAGGCAGTTCCTCCGCCATCTCTTTGCGTTCGATCCGCTTGAGGATATCGGGCTTCGCCTCCTCGATATTACGCTCCTCGATTTCCTTCGATTCAACTCGCTCCGAGTGTGCGAAGGTCAGTTCCTCTTTCGCATCCATCAAGAGCGAAAGAGGGTCAGGCTGCAGGGATACCTGCTCTCCAGCCCATTGGCCCGTGGCCCGCACTGACGATTCCTGCTTCGCTGGCAGACGCGCCGCGCCGGAAATCCCAGTCTCAATCCGGTCCGGCAGGCTCACGCTTGTCCCCCCCCCACTATCAACGCGGTGTCAGGTTGCATGCTGCAGGCAACACACCTGCGAAGGGGGCGATCAGCGCGAGAGAAATGTATAAATTGCTCAGCAATCATACGGCCGGGCATTGCGATCGTCGTGTTTCCGGAGGTCGCCAGAAAGGCGAAGTGGACGAGACATCCCAATTCCCTGACAGATCCAACCAGCGCTTCCATTATTATTCATTCGCCCCCGACGTCTGCGAAAGCCGACGTCTCAACCCTCGTTCGATGGCTGAGAGCTGGCTTTCGATCGTTGCATCGACGATGCCGGCATCGGTTTCCATCACGCAACCCGCATCACGAATCCGCTCATCACCAATAACCTGGACGGCGGAGAGAGGCATGGCGGTGCCAACGATCTCGCTAAGGCGCTCATTCGTTTGGTCAACGAGACCCGGCGCCACACGCAATCGCACAAAACTGCTGTGTGCGGAGAGACGCAGGCCGCGGGCCGCTATGCGAGCGGCTGCTTCGGCCTGATCGAATTCGCCAAGAATGCGCCGCGCGACCTGCACCGCCAGCTCCAGGATGCGTTCCTCGACGCGACTGATCGCCGTTGCCGCGGCTTCGGCAATCTCGAACAGGCGATCCTGTAGTTCAGAGGCTGCCTCTTCGCGCCCCTCTGCTCGCGCCGCCTCGCGAATGTTTATAACTTCTGCATTTGCAGCCTCGAGCTGCTCAGCACTCTCCTGTGCCGCCGCTTCCCGTAACGCCGCGATCTCTAACAGCGCAACAGCATCGGCCGCCTTAACCACTCGGCCAGGCCCAATCAATCCAGGCGCACCGACACTTAGCTCAACCAAACGAACCACGACGCGGCCCTTTCCCTTGCCAAGCGAGACAGCGCGACAAAGGCAGCATCTCGCACTGCTTCGGAAGTATCCTGGCGGGCATACCTTGAGACCTCGGCCCAAACGGCCAAGGGCCGACGAAGCAGCATCCGCTCCAGCAGCGGCACTGGAGCCGGGCCGAGCGCTAACCCAAACAAAGCTGCCCCACGGAGCAGCGCTCCAGATGGGGCTGGCTCCAATTCCCTTAGAGCCTCCTGTAACGTAGCGCTTGGCCGCGCCATAAGAGCCGCACCGCCGAGTGCAAAATCTAGAGCCTCACCACCGAGCAGGGCGCGCGCCTCCTCCACTTCGCTCCGACGCAGCAGGCTGGCGATATGTGGACCATCGAACCACGCAGCGGCGCGCGCGATAAGCCATCCCGCTTCGCCCACCGGCAGCAGTGCCAGCCGCGTGCGGGGACGGGCTTGGCAGGCCTCCAGGATTGACGCCGTTGCAGCTTCAGGTAACAGCCAGCGCCCCAGCCGACCGCGCAACGCTGGTTCGCGCAGTACCGACGTCACTGACACATCGGACGGCCATCCAGGTAGCGACCCCGGTTCCTCCGACCAGTCACACCAGGCAAGCGGATCTGCGACGATAGAGAACAGAGCACCAGCCCACGGTTCCCCAAGCCAAGATGTAGCCGATGCAGTCATCTCGCCACAGCCTCCAGCGGTGCCACACCGCCACGGACCGCGCGGCGCTTCCACAGGACGTATCCCCAAATGCCGCCGCCAAAAATCGCCCCCCCTAAACCAACGACTAGGGCGTAGATCAACGCCATCGGCAGCGCCGCCCGAGGCACTTCCGTCCGAGTCGCAGCTATTACAGTTTGGAGATCCTCGGAGGCACGCACCATCACTACAGAGACGCGATCATAGGACAGGCCTTCAATGCTGTTGACCACCAATTCCTTGATCCGCGGCACAATGTTTACAACTGCCGCGCCGGGTGCGTAGCGGATCATGACGGCCGCTGACGCCGGCTGCGCAGCGCTCCCCGGATCATTGTTCGGGAGCACCACGTGGACTCGCGCGTTCAACACGCCATCGATGTTGGTAAGCGTCCGCGAAAGCTCCTGCGTGATGCCATACATGTAGCGAACACGCTCCTCAGATGGAGAGGATATCAGGCCTTCACGCTTAAACAGGTCACCAATACTGGCAAAGCGATCGCGCGGCAGACCAGCAGCATCAAGCAGCTCAATCGCTCGAGCCACACTCGCCTGATCAACTCTGATAGCTGAGACGTTATTCTTGCCAGGGATTTTTTCCGCCCCGATGCCGGCTCGCATTAGCACAGCCAACACCTCGTTCGCCTCGCGCTCATCCAGCGAGCCGAAAAGCTCAATCTGCGAGCCACAGCCAGCGAGAAACAAACAGGCCAGAAAAAGCGCGAACCAGTCTCGCCGCAGACGCCAGATCATTGGTTTTTCAGGAAAGTATCCAGATTCTGGGTGGCCTTGCCGACGACCTTGCCAATGACATCCTGCTGCACAGACGCCTGCGTGAAGGACATCTGCACTTTCATCAGATCGGCAGTATTCATCATCTCTCCAGGTTTCGTCTTACTCAGTACGTCGTTCACCTGCTGCATTGCGTGATCGAAGCCTTCATTCATATGGCCAAGGCCGCGCAAGATTGCGTCACCGGGAGTGCTTGGCCCTTCCGGTTGGACGCGTTCTACCCCACCAGTTTCGCTCGCGGGCTGGGCAGCCTGAGCCTCCGGCTGCGCGCCGCTCGACCCACTCATAGCCTCATGAAAGCGCGCAACCGCATCTTCAGACGGAGGACGCGGCACAGCAGAAGGCGCGCCACCTGCGTCCGGCATGACTGCCGACTGAATTGCAGACGATGCAACGCTCTTCACATCCATGATCGAAGACCTTTCCTAAGTCTACTCACGCCGCGCCGCGCAGCGAGGCCACAAGCGCATCGGTCGAGACATCATCGCCCGGCACAAATCGATCCAACACAGCATCCAATTCCGATCCACGCCCTGCCAACTTCAGCGCCAGCGCAAGGAAGGCCGTTCCGTACGGATCGCCACTCTCCGAAAGCGCTCGCAAGCCCGCGACCGCGCCTTCTGGCTTGCCTTCTGTAAGCGCCAGGAGTGCATTCCCGATCACCACCTCACGCGCAACGGGACCACCCTCAGCAAGCCCATCCAGAATCTGTCTCGTGCGTGCGATTTGGTTGGTCACGCAGCCAAGATAAGCAATTTCGGTTAGGAGCCGACGCGTCTCGCCGTCGAGATTCATCATCCATGTCCTCATGCAACACATTATTAGCGTCCTGAGGTCGCCAACCACCAGGCAACTCACGCAAAGCAGGCGCTCCCCACTGAATACAATTTAGCCTCGGCGACCAACATCCGACATCCCCAGAACTGGTCATGGGCGAAACTGAAACGGCAGAAGCCCGCCACGCGACCTGGACTCAAGTCACGAGGACGTTGCGTTTATCCCACGAGACGGAACGGAACCACGACCTTATCTACCTGCGTCTTGAACACGGCCTTCGCTCAACGCTTCACGCCGATCACCAGACCCGTTTACTCTATTCCGGATCACGCTCCGATGTCGCGGATCGATCCCATCATCGCCAGTTCTGGGGATGATGAGCGAGGTGATTCGCGTCATTCTGCTCATAATTTTTGGGGTTGGTCTTTTGCCGACAACGAGACCGCGTCAGTGCTGTGTATTCCACAGAGTCGACGAAATCTTTGCCCCTAAACGCCGTGAGGAGCTTGAGTGATGAGCGATTTGGATAACACGCAGCGCGAAGCAGCTGAGACGGTCGAGAAGGTGCGCGCCGTCCTTGATAACGCCAGGCGCCAAAACGAAGAAGCCGACGCGAATATCAAGGGCTTGCTCGGCGTTGGAATCCGCGAACTCGTTGAGGTCAGCATCGCGAAGCTTTCTTCGGCGGATCAGGAAAAGGCTCGCCTCGCGATTGCTGTCGCGAAAGAGGAGACCGAACGCGATCTTCGGAATCTCGAGGTCAAGCGCGCCGTGCGGGTGAAGCCGACGCGGCAGATGGTCTGACCGATAGGGTGTAACATGACAAATGCAAAAGCTCAGTCGGCAGGCGAGGCTCTGCTGACGAATGATCCCGACAAATTCATTGCTTTGGCTGGAGACATTTTGGACGGCCGTACCGATCTCGCCGCCATTGCCGGCATGACCGCTGAAGAGATCGAAGCAATCTATTCCATTGGCTACGGCTTCTACACAAGCGGCAATTACCAGGACGCATTGGATATATTCAAGTTCCTCTGTATGCACCGTCATCTGGATAAGCGCTTCTGGATGGGGCTCGGCGCCACCAGCCAACTCTTGAAGGACTACGACAGGGCCATCGTCAGTTATCGAACTTGCGCAATGCTCGACCTTAGCGATGCGCAGTTGCCGCTCCGCGCTGCGGAATGCTTCCTAGCTCTCGGTGATATGGTACAGGCGCAGCTGGCGCTCGAAGCTGTTGGCATAGTCGCCAAGCACTATCCAACCGCGCAAAACGCGTCATTCGCGGCGCGGGCAGGACTCATGCGGGCGCAGTCCGCGCCTGCGGAGGCGACGCCATGAGCAGAGTTGATGGCAGCGTCGGGGGTACAACGGTCACTATTTCTTTCGATCGCGTTACCGATGGCGGCACACAGAAGAAGCCGACAGATACCCAACAGAATGTGCCTCCTCCGACCGATGAGATAACCACTCAATCGGGGACGCCGACGCTGTCGATACCGATCTCAGACGATTCGACAGGCCTGCTGATGGCCGCACTCGCTATCCGCCTCAAGAGTGGCGAGGAACAGCTAAAAACCAGCACTGAAGACGTACGCTTTCAGGGCGATACACAGAAAAGCGAAAACCAGGAAATCGGCAAGAAGCTCGAAGAGCAAGCCAAGCAGATGCATAAGTCTAAGAAGCTTGGGGGGTTCCTGAAGGCGCTGCAGTGGATAGGGGTAGGTCTGACTGTGGCGATCGCCGCTGTCACATTGAACCCTGTCGCCATTGCCGGTGCGGTCGCGGCGGTAAGTATGGCTGTCCTTAATGAAACGGGGACCATGGACAAGATGACCAACGCCATGGCCGAGAGCTTGCAAAAGGACGGCATGAGCAAGACACAATCCATGAAGTGGGCGATGGCATTGACCACAGTCATCGGCGTCTCGGTGTCGCTTGCCACTCTCGGTGCCGGCGCGACGTCTTCCGCAACTACGGCAGCCGCGAAAGCCGCTGAAATGGCAGAAAAACTCGCTGCTATGGTGCCGAAGTTGGCAGAAAAAGCCGCTACTATCGTACCGAGATTGACAACAGCTACCAAGATCGCTTCGGCCGCCGTAACGGCGTCTCAAGCAGGCGTATCCATCGACAAAGCTGTAGTCGACAAGAACGTCTCAGACACCACCGCCGACGTAGCCGACATCAAAGCTTATCTCTCAAAAATCAAGGCCGCGATGGACGACGAGACTGATCGAATTCAGGCGATTGTCCAGTCCGCTCAAGATAGCGTCTCGACTGCCGTCAAGATCATGAGCGGCGTCAACGACAGCAATTCGGACATCATACGCCACATGGCTTAATGCCGTAGTTTGGCAAAGCAGTAGCGCCCAATGAACAGTGAGGTTGGGAATGAGCGATATCAATAATTTGGGATCAGCATCGTACGTCAGTGCCGCCCAAATCTTGGCGAATGCTGACGCGACAGAAGATACTAAAAAGACAGAGAAGAAGGGTGTCGGTGACACTCCAGACGTTGTCGTTTCTTACGGCGAACCCTCGGCCCTTCTATCTCAACAGCCTATCGATCTTACTCCACCCCAAAGCACAAATGACGGCGCTCTCGATCAAGCATCGTTCTCGCTCGGTCAATTTGAAACCTCCGCAGTCAACGTAATGGCAATCGCAAAGGTCATGCAGGACGCCAATATCCAGACGCGCGAGTCTGCCCGGTTAGATCGCGCGGCAGCTCGCGATGCAGACGTATCTGCTCAGAAGGCCGCTGCAGATAAGGCGCGAGAAATGGGAAGCTTCACTTTCGGAGCCGCAATTGCGACCTCCACCGCGGCAATCGCCGGGGCGGCCATTTCCGTCGTCGGCGCTGTCAAGTCGTCGAATGTTCGAACAGAGTCGATCGAGAAAGCCGATTCTCTTAATTCGAAAGCCCAGGGACTTCGTGTCGATGCACTGTCCGACACGAAACAAGCCATCAAAGTGCGCGCGGACGCCGCGGCAATGAGCGGCACATCCAAGATTGTGAAAGCCTCTCAAGGTCGGCTGAATGGAGAGGCTGAGAGCCTGGATCTCGATGCAGCGAAGAAGACTCAGACGGCGATGGTGCATGAGCAAGAAGCGACGAGCATAAGCTCGAAGGGGGAGGCGGCGGCAAAGAAACTAGATACTTTCTATACCGTAGCCGCAACCGCTGCGACGGAGTCAGGTAAGATCCTCGGCGCCGGCCTGCAGAAAGTTGCTTCTGACAAGGACGCGGAGAAGTCTGAACTTCAAGCCGAGTCTACCGTCGCTCGTAGCCGTGCCGACGACGCGACCGATGCCATTCATGCCTACACGGAGAACATTCGCTCGATACAGGATAAGCTCTCGGCCATTTTACAAGCTAAGAGCGAATCCGACCGCGCCATCGTTCAGGCGTGAGCGTTTGCGCTCGTCCCATCCGCCAAACACTTCCCGGTGCACTGCGGCAGATTCCGCATTCATAGACAGAAACAGAAAGGCGTACGGCTATGGTCCAAATAACCCCAAACGGCATTTATAATTCCAGTGTCAGTGCAGCATCCGTCAATAATCTAACAAGTGACTCGGACATTGCCATGGCCGTTCTGGCCCAGTCATATAACATGCAAAATAGCATGATCAACGATCAGCTCCAAGACATGCAGAACAGAAACGATTGGCTAACAACAGCCAACAACGCGTTAGCTGCATTGCGAGAGGCCCGGCCCAGCGATGCAAACTCGACTCAAACATATCCCGACTTTAAAACCGCGGACGGCACGGAAATGAATGTCAAGGATTGGATGGATAGCCAGGGCATTTCTATCGAGAACAACGGAGAAGACTACAAAGGTATACAGCAGGATTTTGACTCCGCCATCAATAACCTGAAGTCAGGAATCGACTCGGCCAATAGCACGTCGCAATTGGAGATGATCCGCCTACAAGGCCTTATGGATAAGCGCGGCCAGACGGCTGATCAGATGTCTAATAACGTCAAGAAAAAGGGTGAGGTCGCGGACAACGTCATCGGGAACATGCGGTGATCTATGGACGGCGGCCGCTGATGCGGTCACCGCTTCTCCCGGAGCCGACGCAAACCACATGAATGAGAGTCGGCTTCGCGCCGGGAATTTATAGATGCTCTGCCCCCGGACCGCGAGACACATTTTTCCGCGACGCTCCATTGCCCTGGTCTTGCTGGTAACGTGCGCCCTCTCGGGTTGCGGGTGGCCACACAGCTTGCCAAGCGGCATGTCTCGCAATCTTGACGAGACCACGATACTGCCTGGCGCCAGTTCCGGCCATTCGTACTCCACAGGTGGCGGTGTCACATCGCTGCTCGGCAATCCCGGTCCAAGACGTGCCATTGAGACTCGCGGCGCGCCCTCGGACAGCCAAACCATGCGGCTGACAGCGCTTAACCGGCGCGTATTGCCGACCATCAGCGACAGCCGGCCTGTGCATCTGGAATACACTGATGCAGATGCCGCCCGCGTGGTCCGGGAAGTCGTTCATGATGTGTTGGACCTGCCCGTGCAAGTAGATCCATCTGTCGCGGGGCGAGTTACCCTCACGACAAGCGGCACGATCCCGATCAGCGAGGTGCCCAAGCGATTGGATGAGGCGTTGCGACCGCTCGGGTTCGGCATCGCCGCCGTTGACGGTGTCGTGCGTGCAGGACCTCTCACGAATCTGGACGCGCTCGGCCGCGAGGCCCAGCAAGAAATGCGGGTCATCCCGCTGTCCTCCGTGCCGGCAGCCGAAATCATCACAGCAGTGCAATCCAACCTTCCCGATGGCGTGCGCTTGCAGCCTACGCCGGACGGGCGCTCGGTCATCGCGACTGGGCCGCCCCAAGCCGTCAGCAATGTCGAAGAACTGGTGCAACTCTTCGACAGCGACGTGCTGCGCGGTCGCTCCTTCGGGCTCTATCCCCTCGCCAATGCGACGCCAGGAGAAGTCACGAAACAGGTTGAGCAGATCTTCTCCGGCGTACGCGGTGTTACTGTGATGGCGGTGCAGCGCTCAAATGCAGTGCTCGTTGTGACTGATCGACCAGAACTCCTGCGACGCGCGAGGTACGCAATCGAGCAGCTCGATAGAGCGCCGGATGGCCTAGCTTCGCTCCAGGTCGTGCCGCTCAAGTACCGGCGCGCTACCGATCTCGCCGACATCCTGAACCAGGCCTTCGGCGGCTTAGGCGGCGCGCCGACGGCAACCCCCACCTCCTCCGCGGGGGCTCCCGGTGCCGTGAACATTGGCGGGAACTCCAGCAGCAGCAGCAGCGGGGCCGCCCCGCAAATACCGGCGATGACTGCCGACAACTCGGACGGTCTCCCAGACCATACTTCGACAGCGGCTACAGTACCTCCGGCACAGCAAAGCGGCGCTCCTCTTTGGGAGCAGATGGGCTTGACCGCGCCTGTGCGCATTCAGGCCGATGCGGGACGGAACGCGCTACTCGTTGCAGCTGCGCCGGTGGACCTTAATTCAATTATTGCCGCCATTCGTCGCTTGGACCAACCTCAACGACAGGTCTTTATCGAGGCAGTGATCGCCGAAGTTAGCCTAACGGACGAGCTGCGTTACGGCGTCGACTATTCGATCAAGACTGGCGCTGGTGGAGTGTTGTCTCAACTCGCACCGTTGCTAACCAGCGGCACCCCGATGGGTGGCCTGTCCTTCCTTATACAGAACAGCAATGTAGACGCCCTGGTGCAGGCGTTAAGTAACGTGACCGATGTGCGTGTTGTCTCCGCGCCTCGCGTCCTAGTTCTGGATAACGAAACGGCCACGTTGCAGGTCGGCGACCAGGTGCCGATTCTCACACAAACACAGCAATCGACCGATAGCACGACAGCTCCTATCGTGAACTCGGTCCAGATGCGTGACACCGGTGTTATTCTGCGCGTGCGTCCACGGGTCGGAGCGGACGGCACCGTATCGCTTGATCTGTTCCAAGAGGTCAGCGATGCGGTAACAACAGACAGCTCCTCGATCAATTCGCCGACCATTCAGGTCCGGCGATTGCAAAGCACCGTTGCTGCCCATAGCGGCGACACGATCGCCCTCGGAGGACTGATGAAGAACCGTTCGGATAGGCAGCGATCCGGCATACCCTATCTGTCCAGAATTCCGCTATTTGGCGCAAACGATCAAACAAAGACACGCAGCGAACTGTTGATCCTGCTGACGCCTCGTGTCATCGACTCTTCTCCGGGAATGCAGGCGATGGTGGACGAACTCAGGACACGGATCGGCACACTGGCCCCAGATGTGGCGCATACCTTAACCCCATCCAGCGCTGTCCTCCGCCGACAGGCCGCGGCGGGCAGCTACCCGCAACTTCCAATTAAATAGAATTCAAAACGGACGAGCCAGCTTCGAAGGACAATGCGTATTTTGCCGCAGAAATCGAGGGTTGTCTGGGACGATTGGTAGCTGCTTAATTCAGCAAAGGATGACCCTCAGCTCAGAGAGCGAAGCCGGCTACGAAAGAGCCCGAAATTGGTTGAGCCGAGAAATTGGACGGTCGAGTCCACCTGATCATCGAACTTGCAGTGCGGAAACTGGAAGAGCTCGGCTTCATAGGTCGCCAGCCACGGCGCTTCGACAGGTAGCCAGACGAGGCCCTGCTCGAACTTCACTGTCTGCTCCTGCGCGCGCTCGACCTTGCCCTTTTCGGGTCCACGCGAGAGCAGCCACGGCTGGTTGCCCATCATGTTGAAATGCTCAATGAGGCTGATACCGCTGGCCTTTCTCTCGACGATGACCAGCTTGGCGTTCCATTTCGCTTTCTGGACTTTGACTTGATTGACGAGGTCGACGAAGTTGGGGCGGTCTCGCCAGACGTCGAGCAGATAATAACCGTCCGGGCACTTCGCCCAGGTCGTGCAGACCGTGTAGGAGTTGGTCTCGTCGCCTTGATAGGCGGTATCCCACGATTGAATCACCGCCTCGACTTTCGCTGCACCAGGGGCTTTTTGATAGCGTTTCACCCAGGCATTCTTGAAGATATAACCGCCCGGCGGCAGTGGGCACTGATTATATTGGGCTTCGAAATCATGTTCGCCCATGTCTATTTTAAGCTGTTTGAGATCCGTCGTGTTATGTCGTGACCACTGAAGTATCGATCCCTCCCCAATCCATATCTTGGCCCCTCCAGCGACAATGTCGTAAATCTGTTTTTTGGGGAATATGGCTGGCAGTATCAGTTCTTCCCAGCCCCCTTTCGCGATGAGATGGCCTGGCAGATCCTCGGCGTGCAATCTCTGTCCGACAACAATGACCCTGCCCTTCTTTGGGTGATCAAAACGGCTATGAATCGTTGAGTTAAACCAGTGGATACAGCTCTCGCGTGCCGTCGGTGAATGCGCCTCGCTGGCCTTGAGCGCATCGTCGACAATAAAAAAATGCGCGCCGCGCCCAGTCACCGTGCCTCCGACCGACGTCGCCAGCCGGTATCCTCCTGCGGTTGTTCCAATCTCCGTCTTGTTCTGTAAGCGAGGATCGAGGATGGTTCGGGGGAACAGCCGTCGATAAAAGGGCGACCGCATCAGCCTTAAGGTATCACCGCTGAACTTCTCCGCGAGCGAGGCCGCATAGGATGCACACACGATGCGTGTCTTTGGATTCTTGCCGAGCAGCCAAGCTGTGTAAGCGATCGAAATCAGATAGGTCTTCAGATAGCGTGGTGGGATGCAGACGAGCGAGCGCCGGACTTCGCCGTCATACACCTTCTCGAGCAGGCGACAGATGATGCTGATGTGAGAAGACAGCTCGAGCATTCCTCCTTCGAGCACCGGAAAGGCACGGATAGCGAAGGAACGAAACTCGCGGCGACACAAATCATCGACGATCCTGCGTAGCTCGAACGGGTCAGCCATCGGCTTCATCCTTTTTCTTGAAGACGTGAAATTTCTCGCGAAGCTCGATCCACGCTTCGAGCGTGGCGTAATCTGCGGCTGACTCTTCAGGAGATGGCGGAGCAGCCTCCGGAGGGTCGTATCTCTCGTCGAGCTCTTTCTGGATCTGAAAAGCCTTCAGGTCGCCGTTAGCCGCTTTCTGGGCTACTTGATGGTAGCCCAGTTCCTTCTTGGACATGGTCTTCTGTTTACCGTCCATGGTGACGGTGACTTTTTCTCCGAATGCCTCCTGGTAGAGCGTCTTCTGGTTCTTCGACCCTTTGGGTCGGCCTTTCGGGTTCGGCGATTGGCCGCCCTTCTTCCACCAGCTCTCGGGGTCGGTTTTGCCTTTCCCCCACTTCGAGGACTTCGGAGGCTTCTTCTCACTCATGGCTGCTCTGCCCGTCGTCAGCACGTTGTTCGACGAGTTCGGCGAAGGTCAGACCCGTCTCGACATGCACGGCGCGATCGCCGGTCAGTCGTTCCCAGCGCCGGATCGCACGATCGACATACTTGGGATCGAGCTCGATGCCGCGGGCCTCGCGATCACAACGCTCGCTGGCAATGATCGTCGTGCCCGACCCCGCGAACGGGTCGAGCACCACGTGGTCGGCATGGGTCACATCGAGAAGGGCATCGATAATGAGTTCCACCGGCTTTGGGGTTGGATGATCGGCGAGTGCCTGGGCCGCAGATGATCCCCGCCGGTTGGCGCCCGGGTAGGTCCACACGTTGGTACGATCTCGACCGAAAGCGCCTAACGCCACATTATTTAAGGCCGGCGACTTTCCGTTGCAGAACACACCGATGAGTTCGTGGCATGATCGGTATAGGCCGCCCATGCCGCCCGATCCCTTGTTCCAGACGGCGACATTAATGCGATCCAACCCAGCATCGCGTCCTGCATCTAGCAGGAGGTCGATCTGACGCCAGTCCATGCAGGCGAACAGAACCGCCTCGGGCAATAATGACGCCCGGCACAGTGTAAGATACGTTTGCAAGAACTTGCGAAACTCGGCCTCGCTCTCCTTCCCCGCAAACATGACGAAGTCTTCGTGCTTGTGCTTGCCGAGACCTCCGACGAAACCTTCGATCCTGCAGTTGTAGGGCGGATCGGTAAAGGCCGCGTGCGCCGCGCTCCCGCTGAGCACCCGCTTGTATGATGCTTCATCAAGAGCATCGCCGCAGAGCAGCTGATGGCGGCCAAGACGGAATAGGTCGCCGGCCCTGCTCGTCGGACCAACGACAGTATCATCCGCGCCTTCATCTTCCTCAGAATTGTGTTCGATCGGAAGCGGCTCGAGCTTGATCTGATCGATCTCGGGCAAGGTGAAACCGGTTGAAATCAGCTCGATCCCATGGGATTCGATCGCGACCATCCGATCGCGCAGCTTGTCGAGGTTGTATTTGCCGATCTCACCGATACGGTTGAGCGCCAGACTGAGCGCCTCCAGCTCCACCGGGTTGAGATGGTCGACGACCCGGCATTCGATTGTCTCGAGGCCGAGCCGGACCGCCGCTTCCCACAGGACGTGCCCCGCAATGATGGTGCCGTTCTTGTCGATCAGGATCGGCAGGACCATCCCAAACTTCATGATGGATCGGATCACGCTTTCGAGAAGCTGCGCTGTCGTCTCGCGCGTCCTATTCGCCGACGGACGGAGCGAGTTGACGGGCTTAAAGACAGTTGCGAGCACCGGTTGCGGATCATTGCGACCGTGGACATGGAGCGCAGCGGTGATCCGCGTCTCATCATGGTTGTTCGAGCGGCGCTTCTTCGTCGCCGTCTGAAGCTGTTTTTTCAAAGCTCGTGAGTTGATCGTCTCTCTGGCCGACATGCTTAACGCTCGAACCCGCTCCGAAGTGAGATGACTGACCGCTATCGCGGTTCAAAAAGCCAACATGGGCACTTTAAGTTCACACCACGATCAGCCAAGTGCTATATTCAATTGGGTGAGAGCTGACGTGCCATGTCTGATCTCGCTGGATCAGCACACGCCAAAAGGTGCGCCGACTCTCATACGTGCACTTTAATTGCACGAACGAGCCATCGATGTCAACTGCTGCTCGGCCTATCGCTTTCTAAGTTTCTTGAGCGCCTTGGTCAGAGCTTGCTCCTTCTCGGAGAGGCCACCGCCTGTAGCTTTGGCACCGTGGGCCTCAAGGACGTCCCGGAAGACCTCGTATTGCTCCGGCGTTAGGTGAAGGAGCACGGCATGCACCTTGGCACCTGCATCTACCCCGTCATTGTTCACGAGACGGGCAAGACCGTAGGTCGAATTTTCTTCGGCGAGCTTCAGGAGTCGCTCGCAGTTGCGAACGTTAATATGTGGCGAGATGAGACGGAGCTTGGTCCAGCCGATCCGGTTCAAGCGACGGCTATCCACCTTAAGGTCCGTGAAGGCCCGATCAATCTCGACGTAATAATATGCCTTCCGCCTGGCGATGCCGAGTTGCTTCGCGATCGTAAGAAATTCGTCTGGTCTGTCGTCGAGCACCTGCCGCAGGTGGTGCGCGACGTCCATTAAGTCATCGCTCTTCAATTTCTCAACGTTCTCGAGCTTGCGCACGCGTTCGTGCTCCGAGACCACCGTGCTCTTCACCTGCGTCCTCCACCGAAGTCCGTGAAGGACATGAACCGAAAGCCGTCGCGAGTTCAACCCGTGACGGCGCGCCCTCTGACTGAGCCGATCTCAACGTCTTCGAACATACCTTGGGCCGGCCTCAAGCGACGCCGGACCGTAACCGTGATCCCCGTACTGGCATCCGTGCTCCACCACCCACGATTCCGTGTTTTGGCTTCAGCGGCAAATCTGCGAAAGGCCCATGGTATCGGGCGTTTGACGTGATCGACCGCGCCCATTCCGTGTATTTTTGCGCGTTTTCCGTGTTTTTCGGGGGTGAACACGGAAAATCCACCTGGAGACTAGTTCGCCGTAGACTGCCAGCACAGCCAGCGACTAAGTTATTGATATAGCTGCATATTATGCAATTTCCGTAGGCGGAATTTCGTCGCCAAATCCGCGACTTGTCAACAGGCATTTGGGCTTTCGCGCAACTGGCCGCGTCTCTGGGAGACGTTTTCGGGCTGGAGGCCCTTTTTATCTCTGTCGGCATTTTTCGGCCGGTCAGAGTCGCATCTTTTTCTAGGCGTCCCCGGCATGGGACTGCGTCTCAAACCCGAGGACTGCGCGCTGGAGCTGCCAGTCATGTGGCAGGTCTTTGCAAAGAGAGAGAAGACACGCCGGAGTCAACTCGGGCGGATATCGTCCTGACATGAACGCGCGGACAATGTCTGGCGCGAGATACGTCAGACGCATGTGAGCCGACAGATAGTCTCGCTTGACGCCCAGCCGCTGCGCCATCGCGTCGATGGTTATGTCCCGCCCCGTCATCAGCGCCTCACGTGTTGCGTGCGCGTCGCGCATCAAAGCAGCCATCTGCCCATCCGGTGTCTCGGCGACCCCGCCGCCAACAACCAACCGGATCCCCTTTCCTGCACGGCGCAGCCTCGCACCTATCGTGAATTCTTCTCACGACGCCATCATTAGCAAAGGTCTTAATGGGATCATTCTCAGCTGGAACGGCGGCGCCGAACGGTTGTTCGGTTATCCTGCATCGGAAGCGATCGGAAAATTCATTGGCATCATCATCCCGCCTGATCGCCTTTCTGAAGAGCCGCAGATATTAGCTCGTATCAGGTCGGGGGAGCTCGTCGATCACTTCGATACCGTCCGGCGCCGTAAAGATGGCAGTATGGTGCAGATATCTCTGACCGTCTCACCGGTACGAGACGAAAACGATGCTATCATTGGCGCGTCCAAAATCGCTCGCGACATCAGCGAACGAAAAGCTATGGAAATCCGGCTTCGCGAGAGCGAGCTGCGCATTCGATCGTTGCTCGATGCGATCCCCGCGGCGCTTTTTACGACGGACGAACGGGGCAACATCTCCTATTTCAACCAGGGAGCTATGGACTACGCCTATGTGCCACCGAAAATTGGAGCAACTTGGCAAAACTACAAGCTTTACCGTCCAGATGGGTCGGCGATCTCGCTTGAGCATTCACCCACGGAACTGGCCCTCAAAGAGGGCAGATCAATACGCAACCAGGAAGTCCTGATCGAAAAGGCCGACGGGACGCGCGTCCCGATTATTCCCTATGCGACGCCGGTCATTGATGCAGAGGGCGAGGTTTTCGGCTCAATTAACATTGCTGGTGGATGTCAGCGAGCGCAAACAAGCTGAATCCCAACAGCTTATTTTGTTCAACGAATTAAATCACCGCGTCAAAAACAATATGCAGACGTTGCAAGCCCTCCTTCTGCTTTCGGCTAACAAAACCCCCAATCAGGAAGCCCAGGCCGTTCTTCGCGAAGCTTCGGCAAGAGTGGCCGCGATGGCCGCTGCTCAGAAGGTTCTTTATACGACCTCCGAAGTAATGAGCTTTAACGCAGCAGAGTTTTTAGCGTCGGTTGTCGCCGCGGCGCGAACATCTTTTGCAAGCGAAATAACCATCAATCAAGAGGCATCCGATATCTCGCTTTCGACCGACGTCGCAATGCCGCTTGCCCTAATTCTCAATGAACTTCTTACGAATGCTGCGAAATACGGAACCCGAGAAGGGCGACACACCACACTGTTTGCGCGGCTTGTCCGCGAGCACGATAATATTATATTGAGCGTGCAAGACGGAGGCCCCGGTTTTGACATCGAGAACATCGCCGCGTCTGGCTTACAGCTGGTCCAAGGTCTCGCGCGACAGATAAGAGGTCAGCTTGCAGTCAGCAAATCACCCACGCGATGCGCGGTTTTATTACCGAGCGATATCGAAAAGCACCCGCGTCGCGCCTCCTCTGCTTGAGGATTTCTTAGCGAGAGCTTTTTATCGCGCCTTCGCTGCGCCGGATGACGCCGGGGCGGCGCGCAGCAAGATGCGCATCCTGATTGTGGAAGACGAATATCTTCTGGCTTGGCAGCTTGAAAATGCACTGCGCAGCGCCGGCTATGGAATAGCCGGGCTTGCTGTCTCGGCAGAAGAGGCTGTTCGTTTGGCTGAATCGGAGCGCCCCACACTAATCATCATGGACGTTCGCCTGGTAGGCGAGCGTGCTGGTGTCGATGCCGCGATCGAGTTATACACGCGGTTCGGGACTCGTTCTATTTTCGCGTCCGCCAATGCAAGTGAGGCCCTAAGAGAACGCGCTCGGCCTGCCAATCCGCTGACGTGGATATCAAAACCTTATATGCCGCAAGATATCATGCGTGAGCTCGAAAAGCTCATTCCGGAATCCGACGCATAAGTTGGCGGCCGGACGGCCCTAAGGGCAACCGCCATCGGGGCGGTGGGTATCACGGCCAAAGTCCAGGCAGGATGAAAAAAGAAGTCTCCGACAAACAAGGGAAGCGCTGCAAAGAGAGCGATCATTGCTATGCTGAGACTGGCACCGATAGCGAGGGCAGCATCGCAACCGCCGCCGCATGTTGCGGCTTCGTCTAGCCAAGATCGGATCAGCGCCCGTCCTCGCTGACAGGACGACTATCGACAGGGCAGATGCCGTAGAGATGCACAAGTTCCGATGTCGGAGATTTCGAAGCGATCTGCATCTGATCTTCCCACTGCGGCCATCGGGAACTGTTAGGCATTCTGCAAATTAAAACGTTCTCGATCTGCGATCGCGGGAACGGAAGCTCGAACGGGAACAATCCGGCAGCGGAAATCTTTTGCAAGCACAAAGCAAGGAGATGCCCGATGAAAAAACTATCTCTCAACGTCCTCGCCGCCGCTGGCTTACTGATGGTCAGTGCGGCAACGCTCCCAGCATTCGCAGCCGACAACATGCAGACGGCCGATGAATTCCGTACCAGCAAGCTCGTTGGCGCGAAGGTCTACAACAATGCCAACGAGAACATCGGCAGCGTCGAAGACATTATTCTGAAACCTGACGGTACGATGGACGAAGTCGTGCTGAGCGTCGGGGGCTTTCTTGGTATCGGCGACAAATATGTGGGTGTGCCGTTCAGTTCGCTGAAGGTCGGCCGCGACGGAGACAGCATGAAGATCTCCACCGACGCAACGAAGGATTCGCTGAAAGCCTTGCCGGATTACAAGTTCTACAAATCGTGAACCTAAGGCCGCGCTAAAACCTGCAGCAACGTTGAAGAGCCGGGATCACTCCCGGCCTTCACCTTCAGGAAGGAGGGACATGGAAACGCCCGATGAAACGCTGACGTTAATTTCCGCCGGCAAGGTGCAGGGCACTCCCGTGCTCGACGCCGACGGGAGGACGATGGGCGAGATCTACGATGTGATGCTGGAGAAGCGTACCGGCAAAATCGCCTACGCGGTGATGTCCTTCGGTGGTGTGCTTGGTCTCGGAAAGAAATACCATCCCGTACCTTGGTTTGCATTGAAATACGTTCCTGACGCCGGCGGCTATGTTGTCGGTGTTCCGAGGGAGGGCTTGGAGAATGGACCCTCTTTCCTCGATGAAGCCGGACCTTGGGATAAGGAAACAACGGACAAAATCGAAGGCTATTATGGTGGTTGGCTCAAACCGGCGTGAGCGCCATGACCAAGGCTACTAAAGAGATTGAAGGGCCTACTGCAAGATGCTCGGAAGGCTATCTGGGCGAGCGGAATTAAGACGCAGGAAAGAATTGTTTGGGATTGACGTTGGAACGTGCCGGATCGTGGCTAGTTCTCCTTTCAAAGCGTGCATTGAAAGGTCGCAAAAGGTTCTCACAACATGGCCCAAGCCAGACCGTACACAAAGCTTTCGGACGTCTTCCCAAACAGGCATGCCCTCGAAGATTCGAGCACAACGCCCGACGGCGCGCTTGCATGCTTCGAACAAGCACTGACAGCCATCGACGCAATGAACAATGAGCAGCGCGAGGAGATTTTGAAGACCCTCACGGCTTGGCTCATGACTGACAAATTCGGCTCGCATGCCCGTGGCGCCGTCTATGGGCTTCAACGGTATGCGATTGCCGACTGCCTTTTTGACAATCCGACTTGGGAGCCACCTGCCGGCGGTCGATTTCTCGGGATATAGCGAGGGTTCTGAGACGTGCTGCGCCGCTAGGATTGAAAGTTTAACGGAAGCAATACAGTAATTTCTGTCCCTGGCGACAGTCGATTGATGGTCACTTGGGCTCCCAGCTGCTGCGCAAAAGCACTGATCATTCGCATCCCGAGGCTCTTGCCATTCTGGAACTCGAAGTCTGGTGGGAGCCCCGCTCCATCATCGCGCACGGCCAACACGACCTTCTCAGCGCCCGAGCGCGTCACCCGCACCCAAACTTTTCCGTTTGCTCTTTCTTCGTAAGCGTATTTGGCCGCGTTCGTGATGAGCTCTGTCACGATAAGCGCCGTCGATATCGCGCGATCGGTGGCGATAATAATGCCGCGTTCTGACTCAACTCGGACGTCGAGCTGTGACATGCCCGCATCGACATCCTTGCAAACTTGCTCGACATAGGCGCCGAGATCCAACGTCTCTATATCATCGGTCTGATAGAGCCGCTCATGGGCGCGGGCAACGGCGTTGACGCGCGCGCAGGCCTCGGCAAGGCGATCCGCAATCTTCGGATCGTCGTCTTCTCGCGCTTGCAGCCGAAGCATGCTGCTGACAAGTGCAAGGCTGTTTTTAACGCGATGATTGATCTCTTTGATCAGGACTTCCTGGCGATCAATTGCAGCCTTCAGAGATCGTTCGTAGCGTTCGCGCTCGATCGCCATGCCGAGGACGTTGGCAGCACCCTGAAGAAACGCGAGGTCGTGTTCGACAAAATCATCATCCGACCGGCTGTCGACCTCAAGAACGCCGAACGGTTTGCCATCGCCTTGCAAAATGACATTCATGGCACGCTTTACGCCGTGCGCCGCCAAAATTTCTGGGGTCCGAAAGCGTTCTTCGTTCTCTAGGTGATTTGAGATGACCGCCTTGCCTGTGCGTAATGCAAATCCGGCTGGCGATTCCGTGTCAGCGCCTACCGTCGCCACGCCAACGATGCCAGGCTCCCAACCTACTCCCGCGCGAATTAGGAAACGATTTTCTGAGGGGAGGTATTCCAACACTTTACAGAAGTCGGCGCGCAAGCCTTGCGCCGTCAGACGCGCTGCTTCCGTCAGTAGCTCGGCCAGAGATGCACCTTGCATGGCCGTTACGCCAAGTTCCGCAAGAAGTTCCTGCTGCCGAATGCGCTGCAGAAGCGCTCGCAAAGTAATATCGGGCGGCCGCTCCTCGGGGCGAGGTTCAACGACAGGCGGTGCCTCATCACTCTCCGACATCGTTAAACTCCAACTGTGAAGGTCCGCGTCAGTTGGAACTTAGCCTAGGATTACTTTTATCGATAGCGAGACATAACGACAGCCGAGTTGGGCCAAAAGACCGAATTTCCTCGGTCCGCCGCGCCTCCACGGGCTTAGTCTTCGATCCGGGGACCGTCTGTTCGCACCTGCCGATCCGCTAACGTCGACATCCAAATCGATGAGTTGGTCCCATCGCTTTTCGAATTCCACCCGACATAATTCCTTTAGCCGCAAAAGCATTTCGTTCGCCGGATCGCCTTTGAGCTCATCGGTGTACTTAGCAAACCAAGCTTTGGCGTTGTCGGCTTCCTCCAACAAGGTTTTGATTTGTGCGGCTCTATCCATGCTCTCGGTGGGCTTGTTCAGCGCTTAGACACGGCGCCAGAGGATAATCGTCAGCAGGGCGCCCGCGATGGCGCAGAGATACAGCAGCAGGCTCGGCAACAGTTCGAGAATGACACCGATATGAAAGCCCATGAACGACCCTGCGATGCCCACGAGCGCATAGGTGACGTCGCCAATTCCTCTCGCTTCTGCGACCCGGCGCCCGAGCCAACTCCGGCTCCCGCGATTCATGAAAATTCCGACGACGATACCGATGAGGACGAGTAAAATAAATGTCGTGATGGCCGTCGTAAGGATGGGCATGCGGGATCTCCAATGCTGGCGATCCCCAAACGCGCGAGCCGTAAAAAAGTTCAAGAGACAAGCTGCAACCTAGACTGAGTACGAGAGCGCAGACAGCGCCCTGCATACTGTTGTACACAACGGCGTCAGAAACGGCAAAATAGGGCAAAGTGTTTTTAGCATGGCGGCCCCCACGATAGCAGCGCAAAGACTAGTGTTGTGGGCCCTTTCCGAGAGGAATCGAGCGCAATAAAAAGGCAAATGGAAAGGCAATGACGCAAACCACGGCCATTACCCAGAATGTGTCGATATACGACAGTAACGTTGCTTGCTTCAGGATGACCTGGCCGACAAGAGCTTCAGCGCGGTGCATAGCATCCGTCGCCGAAGATCCGCTGCTTTGCAGGAATATTGTCGCTTGGCGTAGCGACTCCTGAAAATGGATGTTCGACGGAACAGCATTTTCGACAAGCCTGCTTTGGTGGAACTGCTCGCGTTGCTGCAACGACGTCTGCACCATGGCCAAGCCGATGCTACCACCCAGATTGCGTGCGATGTTGATCAGGCCAGCGGCTTGGCTGGTGTCGCCGCCTTTGAGGCCGGCATAAGAGGCCGTCGTAATTGGAATAAAGAGGAACGGTAGGCCGGCCGCCGTAAACATGCGGGTCCAGACCGCGTAGAAGAACGAAAGATCTGGGCTAAGGCCTGTCAGAGTCCACATCGAAAAACCAATGATGGCGAGCCCGAGCGCGATCAGATATTTCGGCTGCACTTTTCCTGTCAAATAGCCTGCAATGGGCATCATCATCATTGTAACGAAGCCGCCAGGAGATAAGGATAGGCCAGCTAACGTCGCATCATATCCGAATTCGTTTTGAACGAGTTGAGGCAGGAGCTGGATGGAGCTGAAAAGCACGCCTCCCGTCACGAGCATCATGATGAAGCACATTCCAAATTGGCGTGTGCCAAGCAAGCGCACCTTAACGAGTGGATATTTTCGGGACAGCTCCCACGGAACGAACACCGCGAATGCTGCTGCCGATAAGCATGCAAACGCGATGATAAATGTCGACTCGAACCAGTCGCTGCGTTGCCCTTCATCAAGAACGACCTCCAGCGCGCCGAGACACAGCGCTACCAGCAAAAAGCCCACTAAATCGAAATTCCAAAGGCTACGTTTGGGGTCGTTTTTCGTTTTCTCTTTTTTATCCGCATCGACAAAAGTGCCGACGAGGAACAGGGACAGAAGACCCATCGGGATATTGATAAAGAAGATCCAGTGCCACGTGGAATAATCCGTGATTGCTCCACCAATTGTCGGCCCTACCGTCGGTGCTACGACGACAGCGAGACCATAGACTGCAAATGCGCTGCCGCGCTTTTCCGCCGGGAACGCGTCCGCAAGAATTGACTGTTCGCTCGGCGCTAAGCCGCCACCACCGAGCCCCTGGAGAACGCGAAAGAAAATTAGAGATTGAAGACTCCAAGCTATGCCACAAAGAAAAGATGCGAACGTGAATAGCGCGACGCAGAACATGTAGAATTTCTTGCGCCCAACCATCGATGACAGCCAAGCACTTGCTGGCAGGATCACCGCGTTCGCGATCAGGTAACTCGTCAGCACCCAGGTCGCTTCGTCGTAAGAGGCACCCACGCTTCCGGCAATATGGCGCAACGCAACGTTTGCAATGCTGACATCTAAAACTTCCATGAACGTCGCGATCGACACAATGAATGCGATCAGCCATGGATTGATCTTTCGCGGCCCTCCAGCTTTGGCGTCGTTGCTCATCGGACCTTCACTTCGGGGACAACGGACATTCCAGGTCCAAGAGTCACGTCGGAGGGTGGGTTGTCGATTTCTATTTTCACGGGAACGCGTTGCACAACTTTAACGTAGTTGCCCGTCGCATTCTCCGCCGGAAGCAAACTGAATGCAGTGCCTGATCCTACTTGGATGCTATCGACGTGTCCTTTGAATTCGCGGTTCGGATAAGCGTCTATTTCGATAGAGACCGGTTGTCCTGGCCGCATATCCGTTATCTGTGTTTCCTTGAAATTCGCGGTTACCCAAATGTGCGACGGAACAAACATCATCAGGTTTTGTCCGACCTGGACGTACTGCCCCCTTGCGGCTGTCAGCTGGACGATCTTTCCGGACTGTGCAGAAGTCACATGTGTGTACGAGAGATTGAGTTCGGCGAGCGCTTCGTCGGCCTTGGCGGCTTCCACGTTAGCCTCAGCACTCACTTTCTGGGCGAGTAGCGCCGTCAACTGCTTCTTGGTGGCTTCGACGCTCGCCATGGCTCGCGCCGACGTTGCCTGTGCCTGTTGCAGTTGAGATCGGGTCTGCTGCGCTCGTTCGACTGTGCCAACCGCGGATTTGACGAGCGCCTGAGCGCGATCGTTTTCCTGCTTTGCGAAGACGAGCGCGGCATCTGCTTCCTTCTTCTGTTGTTCAGCGGCCGTGACTTGGGCTTTCTGCGCTTCGATTTGTGCGTCTTCGTTGCCGACGGTTGCCACGGCCTGCGAAACGCGCGCTTTGGCTTGAGCGAGCGATGCCTCATAATCGCGAGGATCGATTTGCACCAACAGATCGCCGGCGGACACACGTTGATTGTCGGTTACCTTTACGGCATCGATATAGCCGGCAACCTTCGAGCTTACGGCAAATTGCCGAGCGTCGATAAAGGCATCGTCCGTCCATTCGTAGTGGCGCGCGTTAAGCCACCAAACAAGAACGCCGACGGCAGCAGCAGCAAGTATTGCAATGATCGCTGCCGTAATCCAAGGGTGCGCAGGAATGAGTTCGCCGAAATGAACCGGCGCCTCGTCTTGTTCTTCGTGCTGTCTATCATCGGTCGCTGTGGGCTCTGTGGTTGAACGCTGGTCCATATGAGCGGTCTGGCGGCTTTGACTTCTGCTGAATACCATACGACGTTCAATACATTATGGTTCCTCCTGACATTGCATCCCGAGTCCTTGTTCTAGCCGCTGAGCTAAATCGCGCTGACATAGAAGAAACTTCGCCCCGTCATTGAACGAATCCCGTTTCCACCGAGTTACAGGCGAATACGGAGCCATGAGTGGGCCTGCCGGGAAAGGGTGAGATCCATGTCGAAGTCGACTGGTTTCGAAATGTCTCGTCGGCACGTGCTCGCAGGGAGCGCGGCGTCAGCTGCGGCAGTGAAGGTGGCAGGCGTCGCAACTCCGTCTGAAGCCAATGCGGAGCAAATTTTGAATATTTCGGTTCGATTTGCAGTCAATGGAAGGAAACAGGAACTTTCTATTGACCCGCGCACGACGCTCCTCGATGCGCTGCGCGAACACCTCTACCTGACAGGCACAAAGAAGGGCTGCGACCATGGCCAATGCGGTGCCTGCACCGTTCTGGTAGACGGCGTGCGAATAAATTCATGCCTCAGTCTCGCCGTCATGCACGATGGCGACGAGATAACGACAATCGAGGGCTTGGGAACGCCGGATAAGCTCCATCCGATGCAAGCTGCCTTCATCAAGCATGACGGATATCAGTGCGGCTATTGTACGCCTGGCCAAATATGCTCGGCAGTTGCGGTTTTAGACGAGATCAAGCGGGGCATTCCGAGCCACGCTCAAGAGAACCCGGCTGATCAGCCCCGCGCCACAAATATCGAAATGCGCGAGCGGATGAGCGGAAATATTTGCCGCTGCGGGGCCTATTCCAACATTGCAGAAGCTATGGCCGAGATCGCCGGAGTTAGCGAATGAAGGCTTTCTCATACGAACGCGCAAAAGATCCAGTGTCTGCGGCGCGAGCGGTCGCTGGCCGGACTGGCGCGAAGTTTATCGCTGGCGGCACGAACCTCCTTGACTTGATGAAGCTGGAAATTGAGGCACCAACCCACCTCGTAGATGTTCAAGATCTAGGCTTCGACAAGATCGAGACTACCGGCGACGGAGGACTGCGGATCGGTGCGCTCGTGACAAACACTGATCTTGCTGCGGATGCGCGCGTTAGACGGGACTATCAAGTTCTTACCCGCGCAATCGTAGCGGGCGCATCGGGGCAGCTTCGAAACAAAGCTTCGACCGCCGGTAATTTGCTCCAGCGTACGCGATGTCCATATTTCTATGATACGAATATGGCGTGCAACAAGCGCAGTCCCGGATCGGGCTGCGCCGCAATTGCCGGCTACTCTCGTCAACTCGGAATTATTGGAATAAGCGGATCATGCATAGCTACTTTTCCAGGTGATATGCCGGTTGCGATGCGGCTGCTCGACGCCGTCGTGGAAACCATAGACTCCCGCGGTCAGCAGCGTTCCATTCCAATCGCAGACTTTCATCGCTTGTGGGGGGATACTCCCCATGTTGAAACGACACTGCGCCCTGACGAGTTGATAATTGCCGTCACGCTGCCGGCGCCGCTTGGCGGCAAGCACTTCTATGAAAAAGTCCGCGACCGCGCTTCCTACGCCTTTGCACTCGTCTCGGTCGCAGCCGTCATTCAATCGGATGGGAGCGGCCGCGTCGCGTTCGGCGGCGTTGCGCCTAAGCCGTGGCGCGTCGAAGCGGCCGAGTCCCTTCTTCCACAAGGCGCAGAAGCCGTTACCTCGCGTGCATTTCAAGGTGCGACGCCAACGAAAGATAACTCATTCAAGCTGACGTTAGCGACGAGAGCGCTCGCATCCGTCATCGAGCAGTCGAAGGGCTAAACCAATGAAATTCGACACGCCCGCCGGCGCGAATCCGATCGATAAAATGCTGGTCGTAGGGCGCGCTCGCGAACGCATCGAAGGGCCGCTGAAGACAACCGGTAGTGCCCCGTACGCCTATGAGCACCATGAGCTTTCAGATCTGGCTTACGGCTTTATCCTTGGATCCGCGATCGCCAAGGGGCGTATTCACTCAATGGACCTCGCGCAGGCGAAGGCATCTCCTGGAGTGGTTGCTATCGTTACCGCGCAAGACGCGGGCAAGCTCGGAAAAGGAAAACGCAATACCGCGAAACTGCTTGGAGGGCCCGAGATCGATCACTACCATCAAGCGATTGCGATCGTGGTGGCTGAAACATTCGAACAGGCCAGAGCAGCTGCATCGCTTATTCGGGTCGATTACGATCGTTCCCCAGGCCAGTTCAATCTCGCCGATCGATGGAAGAGTGCGCCCTTCGCCGGCGATCCGAATAGCGGTTCGCCCGCGAGGGAAGAGCGCGTCGGTCATTTCGAGCAGGCATTTGCGGATGCACCCGTGAAGCTCGACGAGACTTATGTCACGCCAGATCAAAGCCACATGATGATGGAGCCCTTCGCATCCATTGCTGCGTGGAGCGGCGACGAACTTACAGTTTGGACATCTAATCAGATGATCGACTGGGGCCACACGGATCTCGCGACGACCCTCAATATACCAAAAAATAAGGTCCGTTTGATCTCGCCGTACGTCGGCGGGGGATTTGGCGGGAAATTGTTTCTCCGTTCAGACGCACTGACGGCTGCGCTTGGCGCTTTAGCTGCGAAGCGACCCGTCAAAGTGGCCATGCCGCGCCCGTTGATTCCGAATAATTCCACCCATCGACCAGCGACGATTCAGCGTATCCGCATCGGCGTCGATCACAGCGGCGCTATCTTGGCGATCGCGCATGAGAGCGGATCGGGCAATCAACCAGATGGGCATCCAGAGACGGCTGTCAACCAGACTAAACTTCTTTATGCCGGTGCAAACCGATTGACGTCGATGCGGCTTGCCGTGCTCGACCTGCCCGAGGGCAACGCGATGCGTGCGCCGGGCGAAGCTCCAGGTCTTATGGCCTTGGAAATCGCCATCGACGAAATGGCAGAAAAGCTTGGGATGGATCCCATAACTTTTCGAGAAAAGAATGATACCCAAGTCGATCCGGAAAAACCTGAGCGCCGATTTTCTGATCGGCAATTGGTACGATGTATGCGCGAAGGCGCCGATCGGTTTGGTTGGTCGAAGCGAAATTCTTCGCCCGCTCAGGTACGCGAAGGGAGATGGCTAATCGGGATCGGCATGGCCGCCGCATTTCGGAACCATCTAAATGTGCCTTCCGCAGCCCGCGTGCGGCTGAGTTCCGGCGGTGAGATCATTGTCGAAACCGATATGACTGATATCGGAACTGGCAGCTATACGATCATCGCGCAAACCGCCGCAGAGATGATGGGCGTCAACTTGGATGATGTTGTCGTGAAGCTTGGCGACTCGGCTTTTCCAGTCTCAGCTGGATCGGGCGGCCAGTTCGGCGCGGCTAACGCCACATCCGGCGTGTACGCCGCATGCATCCAGTTAAGAGAAGCCATCGCGCAGCGTCTGGGCTTCAACTCGGCCGACGCCGAATTCGCGAACGGGAGCGTGAGAAGCGGCAATCGCTCATCAAGCCTCAAGGATGCCGCAGCGTCGGGAGAACTCGTCGGGGAGGACAAAATCGAATTCGGTGATCTGGCAAAAACTTATCAGTTGTCCACGTTCGGCGCGCACTTCGTCGAGGTTGGAGTCGATGCTTTTACCGGTGTCGTGCGCGTTCGCCGTATGCTCGCGGTCTGCTCTTCGGGCCGTATTTTAAATCCTAAGTCAGCGCGTAGCCAAGTCATCGGCGCGATGACCATGGGCGTCGGCGGCGCGTTGATGGAAGAACTCGCAATCGACAAGAGGTATGGCTTCTTCGTCAATCACGACCTCGCCAGCTATGAAGTGCCTGTTCATTTGGACATACCTCACCAGGACGTCGTGTTTCTCGATGAGATCGATGACAAGGCCAATCCAATGAAGGCCAAGGGCATCGGCGAACTCGGCCTTTGTGGCGTCGGCGCCGCGGTCGCCAATGCCGTCTACAATGCCACTGGTGTGCGCGTTCGAGATTATCCGATCACTCTTGAAAAGCATTTGGAATGGTTGCCAGCGGTGACGTAGTTCGGCGAGTTATGGCCGATCTATGTGCGAGCTATCCCTTCAGACCGACTTTGCGTTTGGAACTGCACAGCATGGGGATGTGTTGCCATTGGGAAAGTTCTGTTCCGGAACACCTCATGACTGACACAAAAGAACACCTTCACGACCTGCTCAAGGATTTCAGCGGCGCGATGCTGACGACACGGACGGCCCAAGGCGGACTGCACGCGAGGCCGATGACGATCGCCAAGCTTGCAGACAATGAAGAACTCTATTGTGCCACCGGCTTGTCTTCCCCGAAGATAGCCGAGATTTCTAATGATCCCCACGTGAGCGTGACATTCCAAGTCACCAGCGAGTATGCCGCTCTTTACGGAGTAGCGCGTGTGGTACGCGACCGGGAAACTATCGAAAAGTTATGGTCGGAAACATGGCGCATCTGGTTTGCTGGTGGGAAGGACGATGCAGACCTATGCCTTCTAGCCATCTCTCCGAAAAGTGGGGAATATTGGGACAATAGTGGCTCCCGCTGCGTCAAATATCTTTTCAGCGGCAAGAAAGCGGTCTTGCAGAAAAGCACACCGGAAACAGACGACACTCAGCACGCCAAAGTGTCACTTTGATTGGCACGGTCCCCAAGTAAATGGAGCATCCACTGCGCCCGGCGAACAACCTAAGACCGTGCGCAACAGCCGCCCCCAATCCTGGAATGGCCGAGAGATCTTATAGATCGCTGGCGCCCGCGGCTCCGATGATAAGTCCCTGTGCTGTCCATCTGACCACGACATAAGAGTGGCGAATGGACTGTTCGCGCAAAAACTCGTCGCCGAGTGCGCAGATTTTTCGTCCAGGCGAGCCCGGAAGGTTTGGCTATGAGAGTGGATGGTAAGGTCATTGTTATTTCAGGCGCCGCCAGCGGAATTGGCAAGGCATTATGCCATCTGCTCGCTGAGCGCGGGGCAAGTCTGGGACTTCTGGACTACGACAGTCCTGCGCTCCAACTTCTCACCGACGATCTGCGACGCAACGGCGTCCGCTGTTGCTCCAAGGCCGTGGATGTGCGGGAGCGCTCTAAGGTAGCGGAGGCGATCCAAACGATCAGCGACCAACTCGGCCTCATCGATATTCACATATCGTCAACTGGAATTTGTCGCGCATCGACCGTCGATAATTTCCTGGGTCAGGAGTTTGAAAAAGTCGTTCTGACCAATCTCATGGGTACAGTCTCGCTTATCGAAGCCACTATCCCTTCCATGCTGGCACGTGGACGAGGACACATCATCGGCATTTCAAGCCTAGCCGGAATTCGCGGCATTCCATACGAGGCGGGATACGCGGCGAGCAAAGCAGCGGTAGCCGCTTACTCGGCAAATCGGCTATCGGGCGGCAAGCTGTGCTGCAATTGCAAAGGTCGCCATTTGGAACATTTCGGCCATGTGCAGCGCACTACCCCTCACTCGTCCTCGACAGCTTTTTCTGCGAAGCCTTCCTTAGATGTGCGGCTATCGGTACCGTGGCTTAGAATGAACATCGTACTGCTTGGATTCCGGTTCGTAGTGACTCTGCCCACCGAGAACCAGTAGTGGATAGCGCGGTTTCTCAGTCCGAGCGTGGATGTGTTAGGTGCTCGATATGGGCGACACAGTTATCCGCAAGATTATCCATGTCGACATGGACGCGTTCTACGCCTCAGTCGAGCAACGAGATAATCCTGATCTGCGCGGCAAGCCCGTTGCAGTCGGCCATGGTGCTAAACGCGGCGTCGTCGCAGCCGCGAGCTATGAAGCTCGGGCGTTCGGCGTGCGCTCGGCGATGGCTTCAACGACGGCGCTGCGGCAATGCCCAGATCTCATCTTTGTACCGCCACGCTTTGAGGTCTATCGCGCCATCTCGCGCCAGATCCGAGAAATCTTCGCCGAGTATACGCCGCTCTTTGAACCGCTCTCTCTCGACGAGGCCTATCTCGACGTGACGGAAAACCTGCGTGGCCTGCCCACGGCAGCCGATACTGCCACCGAAATTCGCTCTCGGATCTTCTCCGAGACCGGCCTCACGGCTTCAGCGGGCGTTTCCTACAACAAGTTTTTGGCCAAGCTCGCCTCCGATATGCACAAGCCCAACGGCCAGTTTGTCATTCCCCCCCAGCGCGGAGCAGAATTCATTGAAGCCTTAGCCGTCAAGAAATTTCACGGCGTAGGGCCTGTGACAGCCGAGAAGCTCAACACGCTCGGGATTTACACCGGTGCCGATCTTCGCGCGCAGTCCCTCGAATTCCTCCAGCAGCATTTCGGTAAATCCGGCGGGTGGTATTATGCAATTGCGCGCGGCGAGGATGATCGACCCGTCGAGCCGAACCGGCCGAGAAAATCGTCGGGCTCCGAGACGACGTTTCCCGAGGACCGCTTTCTTCCAGCCGAAATCGAAGAGGGCGTCCTTGAGATGGCCGATGATGTCTGGGTCTGGTGCGAGAAGAACCGGAGCTTCGGTGCGACAGTCACGGTAAAAATCAAATATACAGATTTCCAGATTATCACCCGGAGCCGCACAGTAACGGCGCCCATCGCGACACACGATCGCCTTCGCGATATTAGTCTGTCACTTGTGCGATCCGTTTATCCCGTCTCAAAGGGCATTCGGTTAGTCGGCGTCGCTGTCTCGAAATTTGTATCCGATGCGGACGGACAGCTCGATCTCGCCTTAGATGCAAAGCCCGATTAGGGTGGTTTTCGCTTGATTGGGGCACGCGACGCTTGACTTTGCTTGATGTAGACTCCTTCGGAAGTCGAACTGGTTCATTATCCGGACCGAGAGATACCCAAGCTTCTATCCTGGCTCGACGAGCAGAAGGCAAATGTGGACGCGGCATAATCATGGGACATCAAGTACTCCGAACAAAAACGTAAGTTCGGGTTCGCAACGACTCATCCCACCATTTTTTTGACATCAAGCGTACGAGCCGCCTCCTGGAGGCGCAGCACGATAAGCCACCGCCCCCATTGGGATGTATGTCGGCTATAATCGTGAGCACGCTGGCGAACGACCTCGCGTGGCCTCTAAATATCCAACACAAGCCGACCGTCGAAACACCGCGAACAGCATATCATCATGGTCTGCCGGCGATTACTTTCGTCTGCGCTACGCACGCGATCGCAGTGAGAGGGCGAGCCGGAGATGACTTTTGTTTCGCACGCTCCGCATATGCCTTCCTCGCATGAGTAAGGAACATCGACGCCTAAAGCCAGGAGCACCTCCAGGATCGTCTGTTCCGGCGCGATAGGGACATCGATGCCTTTACGCGCAAGATGGACAGTGAAGGCACCGGCCGCGTCGCCGCTGGGTTTGATCGCCTCGCCGCCAAAACGCTCGATGTGCAGCCGAGCGGGATCTGCAACGCCTTGCGCAGATGCGTCGAGCATGCGTGTTGGACCACAGCAGTAGATCTCAGTCTGCGGACCGGCCGACTTTATGATCTCGGCGACCGAAGGGCGGCTCGGCTCTGCGCTGTGGATTGTTGCCGTGTTAGCGTGATGTTTTAGCTCGTCACGAAACAGCGCATGCGCCTCGGACCGGCACCAATAGTGTAATCGAACGGGACGACCGAGTTGCAGCAGGCGAACGAACATCGAGTAAATCGGCGTAATGCCGATCCCGCCTGCCAGGAGCAACGTCTCGGATGCGTTCTCGTCGAGTTCGAAATTGTTGCGCGGCGGGCTTATGGAGATTTCAGATCCGACGCGCGCCGTATCATGAAGAAAGACCGAGCCACCACGCCCCGAAGGCTCGCGCTTCACCGCGATCACGACGCTCTTTGACGAAGACAGCGGCGTGATCAGAGAGTATTGGCGCAGCCGTTTTTCGGGCAGGTGAACGTCGATGTGTGCGCCTGCATCACCGAGCGGTAACGGACCGTTCAGCGACGCAAACTCGAAAAGACGCACGTCATCTGTCGCATACGTGACGCTCTGTAGGCGCGTCGGAATCGTCATGGAGTTCGACACGGCAGCTGACGACTCAGAGACTTCCGAAAGTGCCATACGTGACGCCCATGTTCTTCAACCAGCTCCGGTACTTCTGGCCCATCAGATCGCTGCGATGATGCAGCTCGTAACGGAGATCGACGGGAATGCGCTCCGGACGCTGCGTATCGACGATGTCGCCGTCCTGCTGGTAAACGAGATCCTGACGGCGGCGGACTTCCTCGTCCGTCGGCGCTGGCGTGAAATTCATAGCGCAGCAGATGCGCACGATGCTGTGGGTTTCATCGACAGGCTGAGCCGTGAGAAAAGTGCAGAAACGATCGTTGTCATTGCCGAGATGCGCACGCGCAGGGTCGGAAATGACGACGCGTTTCTTGAAATAGGCAACGAGCGGGCGAAGACACTTGTAAGCGTAGTACGCGGTCACCGGAATGTTACGGGGATCGCCGTAGGGCTGCGTCACGCGGACCTCTGTCGAAGCAAGACCGTTCTCGTCTTCGGTTACGTCATATCCTGCAATCGGATCGGGCTCGTCGATGATGCCGTTGACGCCCGCGTGCACGAACGGGAAATGCGTTGCGTCGATGAAGTTTTCGACGGCGCGATATGCCGAACGGAACGGATAAGGTCCGCAGTTGACCTTCTTGTAGCTCGGATCGTCCCACTCCGGAAACGCCGGAATGTCGTTCGCTGGCGTACCGATGCAAGCCCAGACGAAGCCGTACTTATCCTGCGCGTGATGGGCAATCGCCTTGGCCTTCTTCATCGGCTGGTCTTGCGGCGCAGCCGGCATGAATACGCACTTCGCGGTGCCATCATAATTCCAGCCATGATACGGGCAGACGACCTTGTCGTCCTTGATGAAGCCCTTCGAGAGGCGAGCCCCACGATGCAGGCAGAGGTCCTCCCAGACGTGGATCTGATCGTTCTTATCGCGCCATATCACCAGATCGCGCCCCATCAGCGTCGTCGGAACGAGCTTGTTCTGCGGCACTTCTTCGGTGAAGGCGACGACGTGCCAATCGTTGATCAGAACTTTGTCTTCCGCGCCGGCGTCGAATCCAGACGCTGATTGTGGGGGAACGTAATTCATGGCGAACTCCTGGTTTTCGTCATTATTTCGATCTTGCAGCCGCGCCGACAGGCGCCGTCGTGCCCGTAGCAATGGCCATATGATGGAGCGTCAATTTGCGGATCTCGATCCGGGACGTCTCGATGTGATGGCGGATCAAACGCTCGGATAAAGCGGCGTCGCGTGCTTCGACGGCTGCTAAGATCTGGCTGTGCTCATCGTAAGCGACGGCGATCCGTTCAGGGCTGACGAAATCCAGGCGGCGAATGATACGGATGCGGTCCGTCAGTTCGTCGAACGCGCGCGCCATCGCCTGATTGCCGGATAGCCTGATAAGCGTCCGGTGAAACTCTTCATCCTTCGGACCGACGATTGCTCCGTCAAGCTCGCGGGCTTCTTTCGGAACACACCAAAAGGCACGCAACTCGGACAGGTCTGGCGCGACGTCCCGTGCGCAGATCCTGCGAAGCGCCAAAGCTTCGATCTCGACGCGAAAATCATAAAGGTCTTCGTAGAAGCTCAGATCGAGCGGGCGAACCTGCCAAGCGGAATGACCGCCAACATTTTGCAGGTAGCCCTCGTGAGCGAGCACATGCAGCGCAAGTCGCAACGGCGTGCGCGAGACTTGTAACGCCACAGCCAGTTCCTGCTCCGAGTAGCGCTGCCCCGGCGGCATCCGAAAATCGAAAATGCTCTGCTTCAGACGCGCGTAGACCTCCTGCGACAGCGAGCTTTTTTCACCGCTAGAACGGACCGCGCCGTTGATCGGAGTCACCGATGCAATGTCTTCAAAAGACATGGAAATTTTGCCTTTTTCCTTTTAGGATCCCAAATAAAATACATATTAGAACTCGATTTTGAATTTGAAGTATTCTAGAGTCAAGCTGTTTGAAAGCAGGGAACGCGATTGCCGCTCCTAGACCGCAAGAGAAAGTGATGCCGATGGCGGTAGAAGCCGTGCCCTACACGTGGCCGCACGACCAAAAACTCGATCCACACCGATGCGCGCTGTTGATCATCGATATGCAGAAAGATTTCTGTTCCGAAGGTGGCTACGTGCATCGTATGGGCTATGGCATCGATGCAGCGCGCGGAACCATTCCCGCCATTCGGACGGCCCGCGATGCCATTCGCGCCGCTGGCGGCCTCGTCGTCTACACGCGTGAAGGGCATCGGGCAGACGGCAGCGATCTGTCACCGCTCAAGCTTTGGCGCTCGGAGAATGGCGGCGGCAAGATCGGCTCGAAGGGCCCGCTCGGCGGTTTGCTGATCCGCGGCGAGGAAGGCTGGGACATTATCGAAGAGCTGCGCCCTGCCGAGGGCGAGCCGGTTGTCGATAAACCGGGCTATAGCGCCTTTTACAATACGGATCTGGCCCAGATTCTAGCGGCGCGCGGGATCACGCATTTGATTTTGACGGGCGTGACGACAGACGTATGTGTGCACTCGACGCTTCGCGAGGCTGTCGATCGCGGCTACGAGTGCCTGACGCTTTCTGATTGCTGCGCGGCGACCGAGACAGCCAACCATGACGCCGCGTTGCGCACGATCACGACGGAAGGCGGAATTTTTGGTGCGGTTTCGACTTCGAAGGATCTACAGCGCGCGCTGTGCGGTTGAAGCATCCAATTGAGAGTCCGCAGGGACGAGCAGAAGCTCACCCCTGCAGTTTCATTGTCAGAATGGGAACTGACGCTGTCCCATCTGCAGCGTAATCCACTTCACTTCAGTCATTTCTTCCATGGAATAGCGACCGCCCTCACGGCCGAAACCGCTGTTCTTGACACCGCCGAACGGAACGTGTGGCTCGTCAGTGATCGTCGTGTCATTGACATGCACCATTCCGGACTCAAGACGCATGGAAAGATCTAGCGCCTTCTGCAAATCGTTGGTGATGACGGCGGCGGAAAGGCCGTAAGCCGTATCGTTGGCGACGCGCAGCGCCTCTTCCGAATCCCCAACCGAGATAAGCGAGACGACCGGGCCGAAGCTTTCCTCATGATAGATGCGCATCTCGGGCGTCACGCCGGCGAGCACCGTCGGCTGATAGAACGCGCCTTCGTGGGTGCCGCCAGTTAGTAAGCGCGCGCCTTTATCGACGGCGTCTTTGATGTGGCCATCGATGAACTCACACTGCGAGCGCCGGATCAGCGGACCGACAACAGTTTCGGGATCGCGCGGATCGCCGACTTTGATCTTCGCCGTCTTGGCGAGGAAGCGCTTTGAGAATTCCTCGTACAGCGGCGCCTCGACGATGACCTTCGAGTTGGCCATGCAGACTTGGCCCTGATGTAGAAAAATACCGAATGCAGCCGCATCGACAGCGTAATCGAGATCGGCATCCTTCAGAACAATGAGCGGGCTTTTTCCACCCATTTCAAGCGTGAAACGCTTCAGATTGCGCGCAGCTTCGACCGCCAGATAGCGACCCGTTCGCGTCGAGCCCGTGAACGTAATCATGCGGACGCGCGCATCTGCCAGAAGTGTTGCGCCGATTTCCTTGGGAGCACCCGGAATGACGTTGAGCACACCTTTCGGCAAACCCGCCTCCTGAAACACGTCGGCGATGATAGCGCCAGAGATCGGCGTTTCCTCGGATGGCTTTAGAACGAACGTGTTTCCGGCCGAAAGCGCGAAAGCGATCTTCTTCATTGAAAGCAGAAACGGCGAATTGAAGGGGGCGATACCGGCGATGACTCCCAGCGGCCGCCTGACCGACATCGAAATCTGACCCGGCATCGTCATCGGCATCGTCTCACCGAAGAGATGGCGAACATCGCCAGCCGTGCTGCGCATCAGATCGATAACGTAATCAATTTCCCAGAGCGCCTTGCTGAAGGCCGAGCCGCATTCCTCGATCAGAAGATCGCGGATCTCTTCCTTGCGCCGCGCCACGACCTCTCCAACGCGCAAAAGAAGCGTCTCGCGCTCGGCCGCAAGGCTTTCACCCCACGTCGCGTTGGCGCGATAAGCGGCTGCAATCGCATTCTCAACTTCCTCTCCACCCGCCTGCTGAGTGCGTGCGAAAACTTCTCCGGTTGCCGGATTGAGATCGTCGGCGATTTCGTTGCGCTTTGAGGTTACCCACTCGCCGTCGATGAAAAGCTTGTAGGTTTTCAATCCGTCGATCGTTTCGGTAGCGTTGGGGTTCATATCAACCTTCGTGGCGTTGTTTGCGGATATCCGGTCGTCGCGCGCACCTCGTGTGCGAGCACCAGATGCGGGCTGAGTGTGGCGTTTCGCACGGCATGTCAGACGCAATGAGCGTTTTTTCGTATTCGCGAAGGAATTTCCGAAACCAGAGCCGCACCGACGAGAGGCCAAAGCGACGCAACGAACGCGCATGGCCGTTTATCGTCGCGACGTTCCTGTTCATGCGGCTCAATGCCCATTGTTATACTAACATTAGTATAATAGGATGTACTCAATCGAGGCGAAGTTCAAGCGCGCTAATTGCTCAATTAATTGGCTCATCGCTCACTCTCGCATCGTACCTTCGAACCCACAGCCGAAGTCTCAGCATGCTCATCCTCAACGCGCATCCAGATCACAACGCTCCTCTCGACTCGACCGACGCCGCCGTGCTCAGCGCCGAAGCGACGGCGGAAGTCGAACGCTTCCTCACGTACCGCAGAAATCACGAGCCGACGCACTTACGGCGGCTGCCGGGTCTGGCGCGCGAACTCGGCGTCGCTTCGATAGAGATCAAAGACGAGAGCACACGTCTTGGACTCGGCAGCTTCAAAGCGCTCGGTGGTTCTTACGCGGTTATTCGTCTGGTTCTTGAAGAAGCAAGTCGACAGCTGGGCAAGCCCGTCGACATTCGCGATCTGCACTCGCCCGAAGTCCGTCATATCGCCGAACGGATGACCGTCGGCTGTGCGACTGACGGCAATCACGGCCGTTCGGTCGCCGCAGGCGCCGAACTCGTCGGCGCCAAAGCTGCGATCTTCGTCCACTCCGGCGTCAGTGACGAGCGCGTCGAGGCCATCGCGAAGTTCGGCGCCACGATGATCCGCGTCAACGGCAGTTACGATGACTCCGTCGCGGAAGCCGAGCGCGTTTGCGACGAGCGTGGATGGATCGTCGTCTCCGACACCTCGTGGCCCGGCTACGAGCGTATTCCGAGTCTCGTTATGCAAGGCTATACGGCGATGCTCGGAGAAGCCGTCCGAGACATGCCGCGGCCGCCGACCCACGTGTTTGTGCAGGCTGGCGTCGGCGGCTTGGCTGCAGGCGTTGCCGGATATTTCGCGGGAGTTTATGGCCCTCAACGCCCAAAATTTATCGTTGTCGAGCCAGAGTTGGCTGCCTGCGTTTTTGAAAGCGCGAAGGCCGGGCATACCGTCAAAGTCGCTCAAGGAGAAGCGACGATCATGGCCATGCTCGAATGCTACGAGCCGTCGTTGGTGGGGTGGCGCATCCTCAGCCGCTGCGCGGATGCTTTCATGACGCTTCGCGAAGAAGACGCTATAGATGCGATGCGACGCCTCGCATCGCCGGTCAACAATGACCCGGCGATTGTCTCGGGCGAAAGCGGATGTGCCGGGCTTGCCGGGTTAATCGCGGCCCTAGCCGATCCGAATGCGAAAAGGGCCATTGGGCTCGACGAAAATTCGCGCGTCTTCGTGATCAATACCGAAGGCGCTACCGATCAAGCGCGCTATGAAGCGATTGTCGGCCGCAAGCCGAGCGAGGTCTTGAGCGTGCCGGCCTGACGTCGGCACGGCATGACACGACTCACCTGCGTTTTGCGGATGCACGGCCTCTTGCTCCACCTTTTCCGAGAAGGTCGGAACGGACCGCAAAGCAATCTTTGATATAGTGGATGTTGGCGCTGTAGATCGCGATGTCGCGGTCGTCGACAAGAACGAGGTGGCAGTCAGCCACCGGTTCGCCAAGGCCGATTTTCAAGAGGTCCGCGGTTTCCGGATCTGCGACGCCGATCGTCAATGTCTGATAAGCATGTGCTATGACGACATCGCCCATTTCGACAATGACCGGCAGCGCCGCTCCACGCAGGAAACGCTTGCTGTCGCGCGCAAAAATCTTCTGATCGAGGTGAAGATTGACGACGGAAAATGGTGCGCCGTCGTTGTATTGGACGCTTCGCAGAAACGCATAAGAGTCGGCGAGATGCCCTTCGCCTGAACCGAGGTTCGGCTTTCCGGCGTTCTCTTGGACGCTTACGCTTTTGACGACATTCTGCTTGAGCGATTCGAGAACAGAATCGAAATCGGTTGCAAGATTGAACCAGCGATTATTCTTCGGCTTTCCGGAAACGAATGTGCCGCGGCCCTGCTGGGAATCGAGCAGGCCCTCATCGCGCAGAATCTCAACGGCTTGGCGGATCGTAACGCGGGCGACAAGAAATTCTTTCTCAAGCTCTTCGAGCGTTGAGATCTTCTCGCCTTCCTTCCAGTGCCCGGTTTCAATGCGTTGGCGCATTACCGAGGCGACCTGGAGATAAAGCGGGACCCGGCTGCGATCGTAAATCAGGGAAAGTTTGTTCATGAGCTCGATTTATGGATGACCGTCAAAGTGCTCTGACGAGAGGTATCCCGCAAATACAGAAAAGGATACCCCCAACTTCGTCATTTACTCCGTCAATTCGAGCTCAATGGGCCTTTCCTGATCGGCAATCGGTAGCGTGGCATCGCAGAGGTGCCGATTGTTTGGGCAGTCGGCACCCCTAATGAGTTCACTGGGCCGTTTCGCTGTTGCACCAATCGTAAATGCTCAGCGCCATGACCTTAATCGACGTGATGTAGTCGTCGATCGAAACGTACTCGTCATTAGCATGCATGATGGCTGTTGAGCCCGGACCAAAAATGACGGTCGGAGTATTGCCATAGCTGTTGAGAAAGCGCGTGTCGGCAGCACCTTGTCGGCCGCTGATGACCGGCTCGTTGCCGGTGATTTCAGTGTAGGCGCGCGACACCGTTTCGACGATCGGATGGTTGCGCGGAATTTCCGATGCCTCGGCATCGTAGCCGACGAACCGCACGACCGGTGGATGATCTTTCATCCATGGATCTTGCGCGGCCGCCTCAGCGACGGCGTCAACCAAGCTCTGCTTGACGCCCTCATGATCTTCGCTTGGCACCGTTCCGATACTACCTTTCAGCAAGCAACTCGCGGGAAAGGCACTCGGATAGTTGCCGGCTTGGAAGCTACCGACGATGCAGGGCAGCGAGTCGATTGCGCTTGGATAGAGCGGATGCGTCACTGTCGCGATGCGCTTGGCTTCCAGATCGGCGACGGCCTTAGTGATCTTGTTACCAAGCTCGATGCCGCTGATGCCCTTGTAACGTTGCTGGATACCTGCAGGCTTGCCTTGGATCTCGATCTCGAACCAGATGCGCCCGATGCATGCTGGCTGGACAGCAAGGTCGCTAGTCTCGCCGGAAATGCCTGCGTCCGCCGTATAGCCGCGAATGACCGTATCGAGGGTGCCGTGACCGCTGACCTCTTCGTCAATGACGACGTTGATCATAACGTCGCCCTTGGGCGTCAGGCCGAGTTCCTTCAGGTATTGCACAGCCAGGATATGGCTCGCGACGCCGCTCTTCATATCGCATGAGCCACGGCCGTAGATGCGGCCATCCTTGATACTCGCAGACCAAGGATTGTCGCTCCAGCCTTCACCATTGCCAACCGGAATAACGTCCGTATGGCCGTTGAGAAGCAGCGAACGACCGCCACCCGTGCCTTTGAGCGTTGCCACGATATTCGGACGACCTTCATAGCCGCGATCGACCGGACGATAGCCAGGATGCTTCTTCAGCTCTTCCCAGTTGGTCTCCCACATGTCGACGTCGAGGCCTACGGTCTTCATGTATTCCGAAACGAACTTCTGAATGGCGGCTTCGTCGCCAGTGACGCTCGGGATAGTCACCATATCCCTTAGAAAGCCGACAGCATGATCTTTGCTGGTATCGATCTTATCGAGAATCTTCTTACGGTTCGGATCAGTCATTCCAATGTCTCCGGGACGTCGTCATTTTCAAGAAAATCAAAGAGCCTTGAGGCGCGGGATGATTTCACGCGCGATGATCTCGACTTGCTCCGGTTGATACTTGTAAGGAACGAAGATGATCTTCTGCACGCCGACGGCTATGTGCTCGCGCAATTGCTCGACGCACTCATCAACTGTCCCCATAATTGCGCTGTCGCGCGAGCAATCGCTGTGGGCTGGGAAATCCCATTCCTTGTTGAGCCAATCCATCATCTCGTCTTGGATGGCGGCCTTCGACGGTCCAATCATGATCGGAAGCTGAGAGGCGTTGAGAAGCGTGTCGGGATCTTTTCCCGCATCCTTGGCGAAGCTGCGAATCTTGTCCCAGGACCTCTTGAAATCTGCCGGACGGTAGAAATACGTTAGCCAGCCATCACCAGCGGTCGCAGCGCGTTGTAGAACCTTATCAACATAACCACCGACCAGGAGCGGCATACGCGGCTTTTGCACGGGCTTTGGATACATCACGGCTGACGACATGTTGTGATGCATGTACTGACCGGTCACTTTGTCTTCGGTCCACAACCGGTTCAGGATTTCGAGATTTTCGTCCATGATCTTGCCGCGCTTTTCGAACGGCACACCAACGGCATCGAACTCGCGCTTGTACCAGCCGGACGCCATGCCCATGATCAGGCGACCGTCCGACAACTGATCCATGCTCGCGAGCTGCTTCGCGAGCACAACAGGGTTGCGCAGCGGCAGAACGAGAATGCCCGTGCCCATCTTGATGCGCGTGGTGCGTGCTGCAATTCCGGTCAGGACGGTGAGAGAATCGATAATAGGAAAATTCGGATCGACACCGAGCAGCATATGATCCCACACCCAAACGGAATCGTATCCCAACTCTTCGGCACGAACGCCATAATCGACGAGCTGCCGCGCATTCGGCATTTCGGGATAGGCCGTAAAATTCCGTGCCGCGACGCCGAACGTTTTGGAAAGCATTGTCATCTTAGTCCTCAGTGAATTTTTCTTAGGCGGTAAAAAGACGTTCGGGATCGAGCATCCTGAGCGTTTCAAGCTCTCGACTGGTCGGCGGCTCGGTTACCAAGACGTTGCTATCGAAAGTCAGATCGAATCCGGTGTTGTCTTGCACCTCTTCGGACGTCACGCCGGGATTGAGTGCAAGCACCTTGATGCGCCGCGTCTCGTCATCAAATCCGAATACAGCCAGCTCGGTGATGACACGAAACATGCCGCCGGCTGGAAGGCCGAGCTCGGCTCGCGTGTTGTGCCCGCGGATGAATCCCGGACTCGTGATGAAATCGACATACTCCACGAAGCGACGCTTCTCGTGCTTCATCGCCACGATCATATTCGTGAGGCTCGAAATATCGTTGCCGCCACCCGTTCCCGGCAGACGCGTCTTCGGCGCGGCTGGATCGCCGATATAGGATGAATTGAGATTGCCGAATTGATCGATCTGCGCGCCGCCCATGAACCCGATATCGACGTATCCGCGCTGAAGAAGCAAAAGCACGTCGGCGCTGCCGAGCACCATGTTCGCCCGCTTCGTACAGCGCTGATCGTTGGTCGATGGCGGCAGCTTGCCTGGCTCGACAAATGCACCAACCACCCCGCCTTCAAACAGAATGGTCAAACCCGGGCAACCGGTGCGCTGCGCAAGCGTTGCGGCGAGAAGCGGGATGCCGATGCCCGCGAAGACGACTTGCCCATCTTTGAGCTGGCGAGCGCTGAGGACCGTCAGGATCTCGGCTGCGCTGTAGCTGTTGCGCTCAGTCATTGTACATGCTCCGGCCTTTCCTCGTTGCTTCGAGGAGTTCCTCCATCCCGATTAGCGAAAGGAAAGCGGCCCAGTTCTTCGGTTCGTAGACATAGCGTTCAAGATATTTCAGCACACCTCCAACAGGATCCGCGTTGGCCTGCGCCACATAAGATTCCATGTGCTGCATCATCGGCTCATAAAGGCCGTAGCATTCATGCGGCGCCGAGCCGTAAGGAACCTCGACGACGGCATCGACGCAGAAGAACGGTATCTTCGTGTGATCGGGCGCACGCCGGATTTGATCGTTCGAGACGATGCGTTCCGTCGTCAGGATTACGCAATTGGCGGCCATTGCGAGGTCGATGTCCATGAATTGAAGGCCATCAATCTGCGCGTTGCCATAGGCGTCACAGCGCTGGACGTGGATCAATGCGACATCAGGATTGAGCGCCGGCACCAAAAGCAACTTCTCACCCGTGAAGGGACAATCCGTTTCACGCACTTCCGGACGCTGGGCCATGACGTCGGAGCCGAGCATCGAGCGGATCGGCAGAAAAGGTACGCCCATGCCGCCGGCGCGAAAGCGCATACCGATCGCCATATGGCTCCATTCTTGATAGCGCTTGTCGCCCTTCTCGACGTGGTGGCGCATTACCTTCGACAATCCCCAAAGGATGCCTTGCGCGAACCAGCTCGTGACAATCTCGTCAGCGACGCCGGATCCGAAAAGAAGATCACCATCCGTCGAAACGATGCAGCGCGAGCACGACAGGGCTTTGCGGCGCTGGCGGATCAATTCCCAGATCATCGCCATCGGAGTTCGCGACATCGTCGATCCGCCGATTCCAACCGACGCGCCATCAGGGATAAGAGCGGCGGCCTCTGCGAGAGACATCACCTTTTCTCGAAGACTTCGATCACGCACGGCGAGGTTTTCCCTCAGGGTCGCGTAAGGCTGCACTGTGGGCGTCGACACCCATTCCTCCTTGGCCGGCGCAGGCCGGCATCATTCAGCAGCTTCCGACGTTCGGAATTGGCCGCTCAAACTCGTTTCGAGCGAAGCGCTCTCGAATTTCGAATGTGAGATAATCATACCAACAATAGGATGACTAGTTCATATTATGGTCTTTCTGCGCGCTTTTTAGTCGAAGGTCAGATCATCGATTTTTGGGGCGGTGAGTGTTAGAGCGAGAGCTGCTGCTCTTCTGCGTTTACGCCACGGATCTCGCGTGTCGCGGTGGACGCCATTTCGTAGAGCGTGGTGCGTCGCCGCGGCTGTCGGCCAGACGTGCGAATGATCTCTTCCATTCGTTCCGGCGTCATTTCCTGGCCGTGACTTGCGCCCGCCGAACGCGAGATACTCTCATCCATCAGCGTGCCACCGAGATCGTTCACACCTGCGTCAAGGCATAGGCGAACACCGTCGGCGCCTAGCTTTACCCAGGACGCTTGAATGTTCGTGATGTGCGGATGCAGCACAAGTCGCGATACTGCATGCATCAGTATCGCTTCACGGAACGTCGGTCCTGGCCGTGCGCGACCTTTGAGATACATCGGCGCTTCCATATGCACGAACGGTAGCGGAACGAACTCCGTGAACCCGCCGGTCTCGATTTGCAGATTGCGAATGCGCAGCAGGTGTCGCGCCCAATGTTCATAGCGGTCGATGTGACCGAACATGATCGTTGCCGTCGACTTGAAGCCGGACAGGTGGGCCGTCCTCATAACGTCGAGCCATTCGGCGCTGTCGAGCTTATCGGGGCATAGCTGCTGGCGAACTTCGTCGTCCAGGATTTCAGCTGCCGTTCCGGGCAGCGTTCCGAGGCCGGCCGCCTTGAGTTGCCCAAGAAACGAACGAACGGTGATACCGAGCGTCTTCGCGCCCTGTGCCACTTCAAGTGGCGAAAACGCGTGGAGATGCATCTGTGGCACACGCGTTTTTACGGCGTTGCAGATATCGAGATACCGTTGGCCTGTGTAGGACGGATGAATGCCGCCCTGCATACAGACTTCTGTCGCGCCGCGGTCCCAAGCCTCAAAGGCGCGATGTGCGATTTCATCAAGGCCGAGGTCGTACGGCTTGCCGCGCAAATTTTCGCTCAGTTTGCCTTTCGAGAACGCGCAGAACTGGCATTTGAAATAGCAGATGTTGGTGTAGTTGATGTTCCGCGTAATGACGTAGCTTACGACGTCGCCGTTTGTGCGCCGTCGCAGTTCATCGGCAGCGCGGCAAACCGCAGAAAAGTCGTCGCTCTGAGCGCGAAATAGCGAGACGATATCATCTTCGCCAAGGCATCTGCCGTCCGATACCTTGTCGAGAACTGCACGAATCCGGTCGGACGCTTGATGCGATTTTCTCGCACGCACGAGCTTGACGTCGTGCGCAGGTGGCTCTTCCAGTCGGCCGACGCACCAAGTATCTGTTCGCGGCCATCCGTCCGCGTCAGTCATGACGAATAACGGCTTTAACACGGTTCTGTCGACCCACTTCGACGGCTGCCGTGCGAACGCGGGATAAATTGCGACACGTTCGCGGAGCGCTTTTCCAACGGCGCTTGTTTCTTGTTCGAGAACCCTCACATGCGGCCAAGGCGCTTCCGGATTGACGAAGTCCGGCGTTACCGGCGATACGCCACCCCAATCATTGATGCCAGCCGAGACGAGTGCCGGTAGATCCCCGGCGCTCAGGTTCGGCGGCGCTTGGATATTCATTTCTGGCTCGAAGAGTAGCCGCGCGATTGCAATCGTCCAGAGATGATCATCGAGCGTCGGCGCTGCGACGTCAGCCATGCGTGTGCCGGGCTTGGGTCTAAAATTCTGGACGATGATTTCTTGTATATGCCCATACTGGTCGTTGAGGTCGCGCAGCGCAACGAGCGCATCGATACGCTCCTCACGTGTCTCGCCGATGCCGATCAGAATGCCGGACGTGAAGGCAATGCCATGGACGCCAGCGCGCCGGATCGTGTCGAGACGCGCGGCTGGCGCCTTATCGGGCGAGCCGTAATGTACTTGGCCTTTTTCGCACAGGCGCTCGGACGCGCTCTCAAGCATGATGCCTTGCGAAGCTGCAACGCTGCGAAGCGAGAGCAGATCATCGTCGGACATGAGACCGGGATTGATGTGAGGGAGTAACCCGGTTTCCTTAAGGACGACGGAGGCCATCTCAGCGACGTATGAGAGCGTCGTATCGTGGCCGAGCGCGCGCAGCTCGTCGCGCGCGAATTCGTAGCGCAGCTCCGGCTTATCTCCGAGTGTAAAAAGCGCTTCCTTGCATCCAGCCTTCTTACCGCTCATCGCAATGGACAGGACTTCATCGCGCGTCAGATAAGCACGCTCTCCCTTGCGCGGGGGATGGGCAAAAGTACAGTAGTGACAGACATCGCGACACAGCTGCGTCAGCGGAATGAAGACTTTGCGGGAATATGAAACCACGTCTCCGTGTGCTGCGTCCCTGCGCCGAGCGGCGGCGTCGAGAAGCGGCGCGATATCGTCGAGGTCGACGAGCGCCATCGCCTCGTCGCGACTGAGGCGCGAACCAGATTTACGCGAGAGAATATCGGAAACGCCTGTCATCAAATTACGAGCTCAAACTGCCGTTTCGGCGCGAAATGCCGAAAGCTCGCCAGGCATGCGAGCGTTCGCAGGCCACAACGAAGCGATGCACCCATGACGAGATCCGAGGGAACATCAACATCGTGCCCGGCGCCCCGCAGTGGCAGGACCAGCGGCTCTAGACCGGCACTGCGGGCTAATGAAAGATGTCGGGCAAAGCTATCGGTTCCGAACGCCGGATCCATGACGTTCCATGGCGATAAGCCTAAAATATTAGTGCCCGCATCCCGCACCGCTTCGGTAATGACGACCGCATGCGTCTTCAACGCGGACACGGCTTCCGAAAGCTCCGCTGCCGTAACGAATGGAAGATCGGCCGGCACCGCCATGATTGCGGGATTATTTCGAAATTTTCCGACCGTTCGAATACCCTGAGAGATCGCGGCATTGAGCCCCGCCTCCGTTGGCTCCGCAACAACTCTCGCGCCGAAGTCCGCAGCGAGCGCATGGGCGTCGAGATCCGACGTCACGACCAGGGTACCCGCTAATCCGCGCGTGCAAGCCAACTGTTCGAGAACGTCTGCGGCCATGGCTTTAGCGAGCGTTGCGCGCTCGTGCGGATTGAGCACATCGCTCAGACGACTTTTCGCGCCCGCGAACCGTCTGATAGGGACAATGGCCCAAATATTGTTCTGTAGCATGTTCTGAATCATCGCGAGACTCTAGCTTGACGGAGTTCGTTGGCGAAGGCGAGAGAGGCATGCGCCAAACGCTCCTTGTCGGCGGCGCTTGTCATCATCGTGCGCGTAGCCATGGTTGCGAGTTCGATCGAGCTGGCATCGATCGCATCGACTTCGTCGATGATGAGACCATCGATAATGCCGCGATAGTGTTCTGCGATGGCCTTCGAATTCGTCGGCATGTGGAGCTGTGCCATGATTTTCGCAGTCGGCCCTTTGACGGCAGCGCCACCGATGATCGGAGAAACGGCAATGACCGGCGCGTCGACACGATCTAGAAGATCGAGAGCGCCTGGCGTCGCAAGAATAGGATCGATGCTAAGAAACGGGTTAGATGGGCAGATTATGACGGCGCGCAGCATCGGCGATTGCAACGCCTTTTGAACAGCATCACTTACGTGGGCCGATTCTGCGCCCTCGAAGCGAATGGCGCTGACTTTCGGCTCGCATCGATGTTTGACGAAATAATCTTGAAAGGGCAGGTCACCGTCTGGCGTTTCGACGATCGTCCGTACCGGTTGATCCGACATCGGCAGAATCGTCGCTGTGATCCCGAGCTGCTGCGCGATAGCGCTCGTAAAAGACGTAAGCGTCTCTCCCGCCCGCAGGCGTTGAGTTCTCAGCACATGCAGCGCCAGATCTTTATCGCCAAGCTGAAACCATGCTTCGCCTCCGAGTTCTGCGAGTGAGGCCATGAAATTCCAGCTTTCATCGGCGCGCCCCCAGCCACGTTCTTGATCGGAAAGTCCGGATAGCGTGTAGAGCACGGTATCGATATCAGGAGAGACCATCAAACCATGATGTTCGAAATCGTCACCCGTGTTGACAATCAGCTTGAGACTTTTCCCGAGAACGCGTTGCAATCCGAGCGCAAGCTTCGCGCCACCGACACCACCGCAGAGCGCCACGACGCTGCCGACCTCATTTGATTGCGGCATGGGCGTGCTCATCGAAAGAGATCCCTCTCCTTGTCGCGAACGAGCACCGACGCCGAGCGCTCAGGTGCGCTCGCTTGAAAGCCGCGAACAATCACGGCAGGCAACCCCGCCCCCGCCTGCCCCATCAAAAGCGAAGCTGCCGACGCAAGTTCGTCGGCAATGGCAACTTCCGTCACCCGCAACTCGCGACCAAAGAGATCAGAGCTGCCAACAAGATCGACCAGTGATGGAACTCCTGCGCTGCCGATGGCTATCCCCACGACGCCATTGCGCCACGGCCGACCGAAACTGTCGTTAATGATGACGCCGATCGCCACGTCGAAATCCGCATCGAGTGCCGCTTTGATGGATGCTGCGCTGCCGTCGGGATCGCAAGGCAGGAGAAGCAATCGGCCTGCTCCCTCGCCATGGGAGATGTTCGACTCGTCGATGCCGGCATTGGCCATCACGAAACCGAGCTTGTGGGCGGCAATAATGAGGTGGGGCCCGACTTTGACGATATCGTCGGATTCACTGAGAATTGTTTCGACGTGCCGAGGATCTTTGCCACTTCGTTGCGCCAGAGCTTTGGCTTCTTCCGACGGCACGACGGCTTCGAGATCGACATAGCGGCCTTCGGCCTTCGATACGATCTTTTGCGCGACAACCAGAATATCGCTGTCTTGCAGACCGACACCGTTATCTCGAACCGCCGCCGCGAGGATCGCAGCCAGATCGTCGCCTGGCTCGATCAACGGAACTCCTCGCAAAGCAAACAATGTGACGGGCGCGGTTTGCATCGTGTCTATACCGCCTCGTTGGCTTCCAGCCCGGTAATACCAATGCCGGCGCTCGGAACCTTATATTGCCGGTTGATCCAGATAAGGACGGACGTCATTGCCTCAGCGGCGGCGGAATTCGCCAACGCGCCGCCGGCAACGCCACGACGCGCCACCACACCAGCCAGTTCAACGACCGTGCTGCGTGCGTTCTTATCATCGCTGAAGACAAGCACATCGCAATCAGCGCGACCGCCAGAGTGAAGCTTCTTGGCGCCCACATTATGAAATGCCGAAACGACCCTCACTCCGTCACCGAAAAGCCGTTGCGATATCTGCGCGGCCGAGCCGTCTACCGGGAGCTGTACGGTCGACACTTTTGGCGGCACGAGCGGCACAGTGGCATCAATGACGATCTTGCCCTGCGCCGCATCCTTGATCTCGGCAATAGTCGAAGCATGATTGCTGAACGGAATCGTTAGCACGATGATTGTCGCTGTGGCTGCGGCCTCTCCATTCGACAACCCAGTAACGCCATGACCAATCTCGGCAGCAGAGGCTTCTGCCTTGTCTTTTGAGCGCGAACCGACAATCACTTTGTAACCGGCGGCGGCCCAGACCTTAGCCAAGCCCGATCCCAGATCGCCTGTGCCCCCTATGATTCCTATGGTTGGCTTCATCGTATTTGCCATGCTCCCGGTTCTTAGTCTCGTGGGTGCCAAGGCCAGCGAGCGCCAGAAGCAAAACATACTATTTATAGAATAACAATATGTTTTACCGTAAACCAAGGTATTAGCCGCTCGAATGGCTAGCGAGAAGCAGGTCGGCAGCTCGATGACCGATCATCACGCAGGGCGCCATCGTGTTGCCTGTCGTGACCGCGGGCATGACAGAACCATCAGCCACGCGCAGACCATCGACACCATAAACCTGCAGCGCCCCGTTCACGACCGCCATCGGATCGCGTCCCATCTTTGCGGTGCACGTCTCATGAAAATACGTGCCGGCAGCGTTACGCAGGAAGTTCTCGAGCTGGGCGCCCTTGAGGGGGCCGGGCATGATCTCCCGCTCAGTGAACGCCTTAAGCTCCGCCGAATTGCCGATTTCGCGGCAGATCTCGACGGCGCGAACGAGGGCCTTCATATCTGCCGGATCGCTGAGCAGATTGGCATGGATGCGAAGTGGATCGGACGCACGCGGCCCTGTCAGCTCGATGTAGCCGCGGCTTTGTGGGCGCACGAGCCCTGGTGCCAGCGTAAACGCCTGCGAGGGATCGACCGGCACGTTGTATTGGTCGCGCGTGATTTCGGATCCGAAGCCGCACTCTTCGAGAATGGGCTGAAGGTCCGGCGTCTTGAGCGAGGGATCACTTTTGCAAAAAAATGTGAATTCTGCCGAGTTGTTGCGCGGTGGCTCAGGTTTTGAATACGCCCAAACACAGCCTGCAACGAGGATATGATCCTGCAGATTGCGGCCGACGCCCGGCAGATGCTGCTTCAACGGGATACCATGCCGCGCAAGCTCAGCCTCGTCGCCTATGCCTGAAAGCATCAGAACCTTCGGCGTGTTGATTGCTCCGAGCGACAAGATGATTTCGCACGTTGCGTGGGCGATCAGCTGCTTGCCATGACAGGTGAACGCAACGCCAGTCGCGCGCCGGCCGGTGAAAAGCACACGCTCGACTTCAGCGCCGAGAATGACAGTGAGGTTCGGCTGGTGCATACGGGGCCGGAGATAGGCGCTCGCCGTCGAGATTCGAATGCCGTCTTTCACCGTGATATTGGCGATACCGCAGCCGCCGTCGCTTTCCATCGTCTCCGCGTTGAGATCGTCGGTGCGCGGAATGCCTAAGGCGTGGGCAGCATCGACCAGCGCGGGCGCAACAGGAATCGGATCGTCAGGAAGCGTAATGTAAACTGGACCGCCCTTGCCGCGCATTCCCGAGCCGTTTGGGCCGTGCCAGTCCTCGATCTCTTTGTAAGCCTTGGTGACCGAATTATAGCTCCAGCCGTCGTCACCCGTTTCTTCCGCCCATTGATCGAAATCGTTCTTGTGGCCGCGCGCCCAGACCAATCCATTGATGCTCGATCCGCCGCCCAAAACTTTGCCCATCGGCAACGGTGCCCGTCTACCGTTGAGGCCAGGATGCGGTTCGGACTTAAAGCTCCAATCACGTTCGCCGCCGATGTTGCGCATCCAGATTTTAGCATCGTCGATTTCCGGAATGCGTTCGTCTCCACCCGCCTCCAACAGCAAAACGCGAATTTCTGGACGTTCTGCCAAACGCGCCGCAACGACCGCGCCGGATGCGCCACCGCCGCAGACGATGAAGTCATATTCGCCCGCGAGGATAGTTGAACTCATAGTGTAGTACTTTCCATATCTGCAATTTGGATCGACTCTTCGCGGATGCTCTGCAGCACCGTCCAATGAGCATGCCGAAATGCGTCGGTTGCCATCACTGCCGGTACACGCGGACGCGGCAAGTCTATCAGCACGGTAAGTTTGATCTTGCCGGGCTGATTGCTCATGACCAGAACGCGATCGGCGAGAAATACGGCTTCGTCTACGTCGTGCGTGACGAACAGAACCGTCAGCTTGTGCTTTTCCCAGATGCCGGTCAGCAATTCCTGCATGTGATGGCGCGTGAGCGCATCGAGTGCGCCAAAAGGCTCGTCCATCAAGAGGATCTTCGGCCGGTATGACAGCGCACGCGCGATCGCAACGCGCTGTTTCATGCCACCTGACAGTTGGTTCGGGTAACGGTCCTTGAATTTCTCTAGCCGCACGAGCTTAATGTGTTCGAGCGCGACATCTCTCGCGTCTTTCCGGTTCATGCCCGCGGCCTGCAGGGCGAACTCAACGTTCTGTTGAGCCGTCAACCAAGGCATGAGCGTATAGCCCTGAAAGACAACGCCGCGGTCACGGCCGGGCCCGTCGATCGGCACATTATCGACGAGAATGACACCCTCTTCGCAGGTCTGCAGGCCAGCGATGATAGACAGCAACGTGCTCTTGCCACATCCCGACGCTCCAACGAGAGCGACGAATTCGTTCTCGACGAGCGAAATCGTGACGTTGTCGACAGCTTTCGTACGCGCTGCACCAGTGCCGAAATACTTTGAGACGGCATCGACTTTCAATTTAGGATAGCGCGTCATCGGCCGGCCTCTAGATACTTGAACATGCGGCGTCCGATGAATTTCATCACTTGATCGGAAACTAAGCCAAGGACGCCGAGCACGACAACGTAGCCAATGATCGTGTCGGTCTGGAAATAGCGCTGCGCTACCGTAATGCGATAGCCCAGACCTGATGTTGCAGCGACGAGTTCCGCTAGGACGAGCCAGGACCAAGCCCAACCGAGACAGATACGCATCCCATCCCAAATACCGGGCGCGGCAGATGGCAACACAATCCTGAAGAGAATATTGCGCTCCGGCATTTGCAGCGTACGGCCGACATCGACGAAATCACGCGGCACACGTTTAACGCTGTCCTGCACCATCAAGATCTGTTGGAAGAACGTGCCGATCCAGATTATCAGCCACTTCTGAAATTCGCCCGTCCCGAACCATAAGATCGTCAAGGGCACGAATGCGACCACCGGCATGTAGCGTATGAAATCTATGACGGGTTCGAAGAAAGCGTCCAAAACGCGGTAGGAGCCGATCAGGATGCCACCTGGGATAGCCAGCGCACATGACAGCGCGAAGGCAATCGCTATTCTGGCGAGACTCGTCACAAGATCGTTCGCCAAGTCACCGCTTTGAGCCAGAGAGATGAGGCGATGGAGAACTTTTGGCGGGGACGGCAGAAACAGCGAGCGCACGAGGCCCGCTTCCGTTACGGCCCACCACACACCGAGAATGAGGAGAAATGCCAGGCAAGCTATCGCCACAAAGCGTTGCGGCTCTATTGTAGCGGTGAGATTGAGCAGCCGCCGAGACGGCCGTCGCTGCATCGGGAATGCAGCGACGGAATCTGTGGCGACACTTCGGTCGAGAGCGTTCATTTGCCTGCTGCTTCAACAAAGCTGCTGTCGATGAATCCGGCCGGAACGTCGTCCGACTGCAAGATCTTCGCGGCCTTGGCAGCCTTGGCGACATCCTTGATCGTCTTGCTCTCGAAATCCGTGCCAAGATGCTGGGCATTCTCCGCAACGGAATAGAACTGCACGCCGTCGAATGCGGTCGCGAGTTCTTCCGGTGTGCTGCCCACTGCCTTCGCGATGATGGCGCGGCCTTCTTTTTCATTTGCCCGGTAAAAGGCGAGCGCCTCGTCCCAAGATTTAATCAGCGCGAGAATTTGACCCGGCTTTTTCTTGATCATGTCCTCGTGAACCGTCAGCACATCGCTGATGAGGCCAGGGTCTTCGCCCGCGGAGTAGACGATTTTCGCGGCCTTGTCCTGACCGAGCGCGACCGTGAGATATGGTTCATACGTTACGGAGATCGGCACCTGGCCCGCAATCAGCGCTGATCCAGCCTGCGCCGCTGGCATCGGCACGCGCTGGATATCGTTGATCGACATGCCATTCTGCGCAAGGGCGTAGTTGATCAGGACATCGCTGGTGGAACCCTCTTCGAATGCCACCTGTTTGCCTTTGAAATCTTTGACGCTATCGACGCCCTTCGCCATGATCGCGTCGGCCTTGAGACTGAAGTCCAAGAGCAAGACGATCTTGAGAGGCGTGCCCGCCTGGGCAACAACAAGAGCACTGTGCGTCGGCACGCTCTCGACGTCGAGCTGACCACCCGCCATCGCGGCGTCGATATCTTTCTGCTCCGAGAAGTTCACGATCTGAACGTCGTCGAGGCCGTTCTTCTTGAAGATGCCCTTTGCAGCAGCGATGTGCCAAGGACCATAGCCAAGCCACGGCTGCACGCCGATTTTGACAGTGCCCGGCTCGGGCTTGATCGGAATCGTATCCGCTGCCTGTGCAGCACCAAAAGAGACGGTGAGCAAGCCCACTGCCAGAGAGACAACCCGTTGAAGCATTCCCACTCCTCTCGCTTTGCTAGCCTTAAATCGTGCTGATCATACTACAAATAGAACAATAGAATGATAGCAAGATATGTGCCAGCGCATGACGATGCGTTTTGGCTTGGTTTCTGGGAGTAACTAGATGAAGGAGATCGGTGCTACGCTTACTCAGTCGGCATTGTGCCCGAAATGTAACCCCTTCGGATGCTGTCTAGCCGAGAATTGCTGCATGGAGGTCACCATCACGTCAGACCATTCCGTAGAAGTCGCCGAGCTTCTCTGATTGCATTTTCAAAGTTTGCAACGACCTGAGTCATACTATCGACCTGGTCGTCATCGGAAATATTTGGAAACGCGCTCACCTCGTAGAGAAACTTTTCTAGAAATGATGCCGACATCGGTATCAGTACTTCGCCGGCATCAATTCTGAGGATCGCTCGTCCGAAACGTTCTATCTTGGTGTCGGATGGTCGACATTTTGGTGCTGCTCCCGGCATGATCGGGGAGGACGTTGCCGTGGACGACGATATGTTGCGATAGCCGGTCCGCCTCAGATGCTGCGCTACGCCTAGACCAACGCCCCGCTCGTCGACAACCACTAGAGCTGGCCGGTCCCGCTCGATCTCAGCCTTGATCGTTGCAAGTACCTCCGGCAGTTCAAGCTTCACCGAGATAACTTGTGTCAAATGAAGCGCGTCTCTGTTGTCTGTATTGGCGGCCAGCCCCCACTTCGTACAGACGCTCGCATTTCCGCTTACGGTCGCGCCGACATCCCAGGAATGAATGCTCAGTTCGAACTTCGGCGGCTTCGATAAATCGAACCGCTGGAAACGTTCGACCGAGAGCATGCCAGATCCGCCAACCGTCGGTCGCTGCTGATACTGACCGTCCCAGACGTGACGCGGAAGACTGGCTTTGAGCTTCGCCGCGTCCTCTGCTGTCATGCGCGCCGGATTGAGCACATCGTCGGGCCGGCGGTGCATCGTCAGCTTGCCGTGACACTCGTACTTCTCTTCTTTTTCAGCAATCATCGGCAGCTTCAGAACGAAATCGGCATTCGGTTCGAGCGTTGCCGAAAGGTCGTCCGGAGCCAGCCGGTGCATGACAAGAATAAGTGCACCCTTTGACTGATCGTTGAAACGCGTCGAAACCGAGTTCGACATCCAATCGCGAACGCGAGCTTTAACGTGCTCCGAACCGGCGTCATCGGCCTGTATCGGATCGTCGACGATGATGAGGTCGGCACCGAAGCCCGTGATGTCGCTTCCGACCGCTGTCGCATAGCGGCCACCTTTTTGGGTCGTACGAATGTGATCTTCGGATTTTTTGTCGAGAACCGTTTCAGGAAAAATCTGTCCGTAGATTGGCGACAGCATCAGTGTACGGGTCATCACCGAAAGATCGTGTGCAAGATCGTCGCCATACGAGATCGCGATGAACTTGGATGCCGGGTTGCGTCCTAGGCGCCACGCGACGTAGAAGACGGACACCATCATCGACTTCATGTGTCGTGGTGGTAGGTTGATGTTGACGCGTCGATACTTTCCCTCTTCCACCTGCATCAACAGATCGGCCAAGACTTGTAGATAGTCTGCATAGACAAGGTCGCTGCCCGGGTGCAGAACTCTGAACGTCAGCTCCACGAAACACATGAAGTCGGCGCGTGCCATTGCGATCAAAGCATCGAACGGCTCGATGTCGTCGCCTGTCTGCTTCGGAACAGCTAACGCGCTCATCTTATTTGCTTCCGCCTGTCGAATTCAGGTGATCAAACCGTTTCAGCATACGCTTGATGGTATCGTCGCTCGGCAACGCGAAGGGCTCTCCGGAACCTGCATTCGCCGCCGCCTCCGGTTCGGCAGCCAGCTGGAAAATCACGCGGGCCGCTGCAAGATCGCCCTCGAGTGCTTTGCTAAAGACACGTCGCGCAAGCGCCTCCAACTTAGAAACGGTGACGATGTTCTCACCTTGCTTTATCTTGATGTGCTTGGTGGCCTCTTTTGCCATGATCTCCTGGAGGGTCGGCGCGCCCTTCGGTCGACCCTTCGGGTTGCCTGATTGACCAGGCTTAAACTGATGCTGTTTCGGAGGACGACCGTAACCAACAGCATCCTTCGATGACACCTTGATTGGCTTCTCAGACATTGGTGCTCTCCCTCGTGCGGGGACGCTGTACTGCGCCGTCGCGCGGCCGCAGCATGCGTCTCGCCAGTTTCTTCAAGGATCGCCTCGTATCCCGTCATCTGCTGCCATCTGTGGATCGCGACATCACAGTACCGGCCGTCGATCTCGATTGCGCGGCAGATGCGACCGGTCGCCTCTGCCGCAAGCAGCATCGAGCCCGATCCGAGGAAGCAGTCGAGGACGACGTCGCCGCGGTCCGTGATATCGAGAAGGGCGTCCTCGAGCATCGCACGCGGCTTAACGGTCGGATGTACAGCCAGGCCTTCGCGCGCATCCGAGCCCACGCTGGATGCACCCGGATACGTCCAGACATTGCTGCGATAGCGTCCCCAGCGCCCGAGCTCGACGTTATTTTTGTGCGATGCGCTACCCTTCTTGAAGACCGGAAGCATCTCGTGCGCCGATCGCCAGAGGCTGCCTTGCCCGGCGTTAGATTTTGACCAGACGATGATGTTCAAGAGACCCAAATCGAGCTCGCGCCCGGCGGAGAGGATGAGTTCGACGCTGCGCCAATCGATGAACGTCGCGAGAAGGCCCCCGTCGACAAGGACCGATGATGCGAGTTGCATCCAATCCCTGTTGAAGACATCGAACTCTTCACGGCTCAGTTCACCGTGCGCGACCTGAAACTCTCGATGATGTGCCTGGCCCGTACAGTGGCCTTGGATCGGAACGTTGAACGGGACGTCGGTCAAGGCGAGCTGGGCACCCTCGTCAGCTCCTATGAGCCGCTGATAGGCTTCGCGGTCACGTGCGTCGCCTTGAATCAGTCGATGGTCTCCCAATACCCAGATATCTCCCGGTCGAGAAACGCTCGACTGGGGGAAGCGGCGGGAGGACCTCGTCTTCGGGACTGTCGCCATCCTTTTCGAGCAGAAGGGTATCAACCTCAGCAAGCTCGAAGCCGGTTGCGAGGATGTCTTCATCAAGTTCTATCAGCTCCTCGAACTCAACCTTGAGAGCCTCGATATCCCAGTCACCCGTTTCGGCAAGCCGATTGAGAGCGATCGAGAGCGCACGGCGCTCGCTGTCGTTAAGATGTTCAATCCGGATGACCGGTACGGTTTCGAGGTCGAGGCTGCGGGCTGCCTCCCAGACGACGTGCCCGTGCACGATGCGACCGTCACTATCGATCAAGATCGGAACACAGATCCCGAACCGCTTCAGGCTCAGTTGGACCTTGGCAGATTGTGGGGCAGCCGATCGGCGTACTCGTCGGTCCGCTGAGTGCAGGGCGCCGGTAGGTAAATATTCGACATCCAGGTTCGGTACGAGATCGTTGCGCTGACGAGCGGCCGAACCTTCGCAGGAGGCCAGTGTCTTTTGCGACTGCCGCCGGTTCCGCGACTTCTCCTGTAGAGCTGATTTGAGACCGGCCGCGGGCCGAACCGGGGTCTTGGTTGATCGAGCATTTGCCATCGACTTCGCACTCCAGGCTGTGAACAGATACGTTCACCACTAGAATGGAAGTCGCCAATCGAGGGCCCGACATCACGCAGCGCTCATCAGGTCCGAGCTTGGCTCGAGGACCTGGTTGAAGCGCAGCCGACGTACTGCCCATCCTTGGCTTGACTGGCTCGCTTGGACAACCGCCACCTCAAGGGTGAAGCGTCCAAGACGCAAAGTCGGGCAAGTGAAGTCGCCGTTCAAGAGCAAAAAATGGGGGTGGTTCGTTTGCGACCCACCCACTTTTTGAGGCACGTCGATCGATACAATCAAACATCCCGGTGCCTAAGAACTAGCTTCTCGGAGGCTATTGTCCGCCCGCTTCTCAAAATCCCTGAAATTCCCTGTTCGGTCGCTTAGGGATTTCGCTATTTGTGCAGCGGAAAAAGCGCGGGAAAACAAGCGAGCTGTGGGGACACGAGGCATCTACGCGGCGCAAATTTCGCGACTTCCCTGTTAAATTCACTGTTTGCAGGGATTTCCCTTCAGAGACTGGTTCGCGGCAGACTGCCAGCACAGCCAGCGACTAAGTCATTGAAATCGCTGTATATTTTATGATTTCCCTAGACGGGATTTCGTCGCAAAATCCGCGCATGTCGCAGCTTGTGGACGGCTTCGCCGGAGAAGCCAAAGTGTCTGGAAGCATGCAATGTGATTGAGGAGGAGCAAATGCACTTCTCGCCGGACGGACGATTTCTCTACATCAACGGTATAGCCTTTGCGCTTTCGCATCACCTCGTGCTGTCAGTGATATTTCGCGTAACTCGGGCTTACCGGAAACTTGCGGTTTGGGGCGGCAACATCGCCAAGCGGCACTAGCTTTGAGCAACGAGGAAGCATTTTCCTGCTCGCAAATACTAGGAGTGTGTCGTGGAGGCCTGGTTTATTGAAGCCGGAAAAACAGCGGTTCTGCTCATCGATGCGGTAGCGCTACTGATCATCGTCCTCGGAACGATTGAGGCGTTCGTGAACGGTAGTGTTGTGTTGTTGGGATCCCGGACGGGACACGAACGTCGCGATGTGTGGTTGCGCTATGCGCGATGGCTCGTTGCCGGACTCACGTTTCAGCTAGCCGCCGACATAATCGAAACATCCATCACAACGGATTGGCAAGCCGTGGCTCGTCTGGCCGCTGTTGCGCTCATTCGTACGATGTTGAACTTCTTTCTCGAACGAGATCTCGAAGAGGTGAGGGATCGCCAGCGAAGGGATACCGACACAAAAGAAAATGGAGAGAAGATGGTACGCACAAGGACATTTTAGTCCATGTCTGCTTATGGGACGGCAGCAGATGCTATTGCGACAGCATTTGCATTTAGCGGCCGTCGCGCACCATGTCTGCACGGCAGGCATCGCACTAGCGATAGGTTGGCTCAAACTCACCACTTATCGATCACCTCGAACTACTCCCCGCTCTCAGCCCGTACTGTGCTGGCATTAATCCGACATGCCGCTGGAACGCAGCTTCGGATTGGGCCTCCCTATCGTCCCCATCGCCGCGACCGAGTTGGACGTCGCGCGCGAGGCGTTCGCAGCCGGCGTCATGCGCACAATAAAGAGGGAAGCCGGTGCCGGAGGCAAAACGGCTTCCCTAAGAGGTCCCGCCAGACGAGATAAGCGGGACCATTCTGCTCTATTTGTCGGTCAAAGCGATCGCAGGGCTTACGCTCTAATTTTCTTCAAACGAAATAGAAGAATGTCGCGACGAGACGATCTCTCCGCCGCTCAGAAGTTTATCAGTGCGCCCATTCCGACATAATCGAAGTCATCGTAGGCAACGCCGACTTTGTTGTTATCGTCGTAGTTCAAGTGACGATACTTTACCCAAATTGACATTGCGGCCGCATCGATTTCCTGGACCGCGCCAAGGCCCCACAACTGAGTTGCGTCTTCGGTCGCATCAAAGCCGTTGCCAATCTGAGCTGATTGCGAGAACTCGTCGGTGCCGTGGGCGTGCAAATATTCGCCGTAAAGGACGGTGTGGCCAAGGGGAAGCCAGCGTTGACGGATACCGCCCTTCAAATAGTAGGTTTCTGACTGTCCCATGTTGTCGGCGTCGTAGCCGTCATGTCCATATGCGCCGTAAGCGAACAAACCCGTTGGAATATGTTCGACGTACGCGCCGGCCTGAAAATATTGCTGAGTTGCACTGACGCCGAGATTCAGATTTTCGTCGGTGCTCTCGAAATAGGCCGCGACCGCCGCCACCTTGAAGTCTTTCCATTGGCCGACATACCTAGTCGCTATTGACCAGATGTCATCCTCGCCCCACGCGGCAGAGACCGAAAACCCCCCGAAGTCCGGAGAATCATATCGGACAGTGTTTCGCGGAAATCCGTCGCAATCCCCCAAGGCACCGCCAGCACTTTGACAGTATCGGCCTCCCCAGACCAGGGCAGAGGACGATGCATCAGGCACAAAGCCACCAGAGCCGACAAACGAGCGATTTTTTGCGCGAATGCCGAAGCTGTTGAAATCAAATGCGATCCAGTTAGCCGGGACTAGCGAACCCGAGCCATCTACTAGAACCGCAGCGTGGTTGGCCGGATCCGATTGTTTGCCGACCGAAACCTTACCGAGCTGATCGCTTTTGACAAACCAAAACGATTGCAAGGTTGAAACGCCGTTGGCTGTGCCAGTTAAGGCGTTGGGACCATCGGCACGATCCTGGTTGGTCGTAAGGCTGTCGGAGCTGATTGCTTCGAGGTGAAGGACATAGCCCGCCGTCAAACCAGGAAGGATCGTTGCCTGGCCGCTAAACTTCACGTGACTGCCAATCGATGACCCAAGGTCGTGGACATAGACATTCGATTCGGCTCCGTCGTCCCACCACATGACCTGCTGCCCGACCCACCCAGACACCGTCAGCGATACTTTGCGATTTCCCTTTCGTGCGGTTGTTGCTTCCAACTCTGCAATGCGCTCCTCAAGGTCCGCACAGCAATTACCTCCGAGATCGGCCGCGTGAGCCGAACTGTCAAAAATCTGAAGTCCGGCGAAGCTCAGCACACAGCACGCCGCTATTTTCAGTCGATCCATTTCCGTTCTCCAACGAGTGCGATCGCGATGTGAAGAACGCCCCATGGAAACAGAACGTTCTGTACGCTACAGAACGGTATGTTTCTTCTTTTGGGAAATGATTCTCAACGGCAAAGCCCAATTTTGAGCGCGCCTTTAAGTGCGCGTATCTTCTGCGCGACACATTCCAATATTTGAATATTTTTTGGGCATGCCTGGAGGGCAATTAGGCGAGCAATACCATTGCTAGCTTCGCTCTCTCTGTTTGGCACTTTCGCGCCGTACAGGTGCCTTTGCCAAATCTCGGATTTCGGAAGATTTAAGAATAATCTCCAACGTTCGCTGAGCGACCTGCGCCGGCTGATCGTCACGAGCGATCAGGGCCATAGAGATTGCGCCGTCCATCAACAGCATCGTTTGACGGCTCAGCGACTCAGGTGCCGCGTAATCTGTTTGTCTGAAGAGATTACGCAGCCATGATTCAATTTTTGCTTTATGATGTTGTGCGAGCACACGCAGACGGCCGTCAAACTTATCGTTTTCGCCGACAGCATTGACGAACGGACAGCCGTAAAACTTTTCATCCGAAAACCAAATCGCCAGAGTCGGAAATATACGATCAACGCATTCTCTTGCCGTCCCTCCGCGACCTTCAACGCTATCAAAGAACCATTTGCGCCACCGCTCGCCGTCAATCTCAAGAACCGTCTCGACCAGTTTTTCTTTGGATCCGAACGCTTTATAGAGCGTCGTTTTGGCGGTTCCAGCCTTTTCTACAATTGCATCAACGCCAATAGCATTGATGCCATAACGCCCGAATAATTCGCTCGCGGCCGAGATCAACCGATCACGCGGCGTCATAGGGGCGTCGGCGCCTAACGTGGCGACCTTGCTATCCGGTAGTTGATCTTTGGGCTTCATGGCCGTGGACACTACCACGTGAGATCACCACACGAATAGTGTCACATTTTTTTGGACGAGCTTCGAGGCGCGTTTGCTCAACGGGCGAATATTGCCGGCCCGACTTCAGCCATGCAATGTGGTGGGATCGATAGAAAGCGCAAGACGCTCCACCTTACGTCCAGCGACAATGTGCGAGCGCAGAATTTCTTCCACATCCTCTTGCGTCTCGAATCGATACCAAACGCCTTCAGGATAGATGACCAGCACCGGTCCATGTTCGCAAACGTTCATGCAGCCCGCGTGGTTGATGCGAATGCGCCTAACGCCCGTGGCCATACCAAGCCGACACATATAATCGCAAAGCTGACGACTGCCTTTACCGCCACAGGAGCCGCGCCGGTGCGTCGGTGGACGCTCATTCACGCAACAGAATACGTGAATGCGATAAACCGGTTCGCTATCGTTCGCCGCGGAAGATTGAGCTGTTGCCGATTTACCGCCGTTGCCGCTCACAACTTCCATCCTTATCCGGCGACGCAGCGCGCAAAACCTGCCGCGAACTCGGCGCGGTTGAGATTTTTCCCGATGACGACGAACTGCGACATCCGCGACTCATCATCGAGCCATAACCGGTCTGGACGCATCGTTGTGAGCATTCGGACGCTCTGGAATACAATCCGCTCTCGAAAACCACGCGCATTGAAAATACCTTTGGTGCGGTAGAGATCCTCCCCACGGGTTTGCGCCATATCGTTCAGCCAAAGCGAGAATTTATTGAGATCGATCGGGCGGCTCTCCTGCAAAATAAATGAGCCTACGGATGCATCGTGCTCATGCTCGTGATCATCGAGAAATTGCGGATCTACGTCGAGCTTCTGCACCAAGTCGAACGCGCCAACCCCGATCACCTGATCGATGTCGATCTCTGAGTTCGTCGTATAATGGATTTTTGCGAGCGGGTTTAGAGCTCGAACCCGCGCTTCCACGGCCTTCAATTGCTCCGGTGAAACCAAATCGACTTTATTGACCAGAACAATATCGCTAAATGCAACCTGCTCGATGGCCTCGTTGCTTTGCTGCAGATTTATTTCGATATTGACTGCGTCGACTACCGTCACGAAGGCGTCAAGACGGATGCTTCGTTTCACTTCGTCGGCGACAAAAAAGGTCGATGCCACCGGTGCCGGATCTGCTAGGCCCGTTGTCTCGATCAAAATTCCCTGAAGTTCAGCGCGTTGCCGGAGGCGCTGCAGGGTATCAATGAGATCTCCGCGCACAGTGCAACAGAGGCAGCCGTTATTGAATTCCACGAGCTCTGCCTGTTCATCTTGAACGACGAGCTGACCATCGATGCTGATCTCGCCAAATTCATTGACGATGACGGCGATGGTCTTGCCGTGCTCCTTATGCAGGATATTGTTGATCAGCGTCGTCTTGCCGGAGCCGAGAAAGCCGGTGATCACCGTGGCAGGAATGCGATCGCTCGCTTTTGAAAGCGATGAGTCGATGGACATGCAATCACCTCTCTAAAGTCGTGCAAGATATGTCGAGAGCCGCGACCATTACTGCCAGCCTGTAACATCAGCAAACGCGCCCCGCGTAGGATACTTGATCCCCGCGGTACGCGCTCACGCAATCGCCCATGGCCCTCGCATCGACGAACTGCGCCGGGTGAGGGCAATTGGAAGACTTGTCCTCACCCGGTTTCACCTTAAGCCTCGGCGGGCGCGCCGAGTTGCTTGGCTGGAGTTCCATCCGACGCGAGCCGCTTTACCGGAGCACCGCCCGGCGTCGGCACGACCGTCCGAGTCATTGCCGCGATACCCTGCTCGAGGATCACCTTGCGGTTGGGCGGCGGCAGCTTATCGCCGCGAAGTTCGTCGTAGGGTACGACGACCCAACATGCGCAGCCCCAGATGCATTCTCCGGCCATGCCTTCAAAACGGATCGCAGGCTCGGAGAGCATGGGACCGATGTCGATCAGCCAAGCGTGCTCATTGAGCTTTTCCTCCCACGTCAAACCCTCGTAGGTCTTCTGGCTTGCCCAGAAGGCATCCAAATCAGTCTTCGCCACACCAGCAAGAATAATGTCGGCGTATGCTGTCAGCGCATCGAAGAATTCGTTGGTCGAAATCTGCATCGACGATTCTGAATCGAGCAAATATTCGTCAGCGATGAGCTTCTTGAAGTCCGTTTCCATCTTCGCGATCGGCATATTGCGAGAGCCATAGATCAGCACCTCCGCATAATCCGTACGGAACTCATCCTTCAAGCCGTCATACTTGGGAACGAAGTCAGTCCACTGTTCGACGACTCCTTCCCACTTCGATGGCGCTTCGCCAGGCAAAACCTGCACGCCAGGATGCGTGAGCTTGGCAACGTCGAACATGGTCCAGCTGCGTGCTTTGGCACTGACGGTTTCGTGAGGTGCACCGGTAAGGCCGGCCGGCCGCATGGCGCGGAAGAGGTTGCGGCCGTTGTCGGAAACGACAAACCGCATAAACGAATCCGCGACAAAGCGGTTCGTGACCATCTCCTTAAAGCCCTGCCGGATTGCAGCTTCACCCGTCGTCGTATACGCCGTCAGCCGTTGCCAGCTCTGCTCGGGATTGACGATGAAGAAGCCGCCGGTGAATGGATTGCGATAGAGGTCGCCCCAGACCGCGATCACACCGTTGTTTTTGTCCTCATCGAGCATGCAATCAATCTCGTTGAGAGTGGTGTAGAGCTGAGGAGCGTTATAATAGATTTCGGGATCGCCCGAATGCGGGAGCTGCCCGACGCCGATTACCGGAATGCGACGGCCGAGTTTCACATTCGACAGATGCCGCGCGAGATCGACAACCATGCCGCTGCCGGTTCCTCCCGCCAGACTGAAGCAGAGCGTAATCATCGACGGCAAGCCTGACTTGTCGACTTGATCTGCGAATTTGCGAAGTGCTTTCTCAAGCGGCCGCTCGTCTGCGTAGTAGGCGTTCGCATAGATGCCTTTGGCCACGGCGCGCGGGAAGTGGCCGCCGGCTTTCGGCATTTCGTATGTCTTCGGCACATAAGACTCGAAGTTCGGATTCCAATAATACCGAGGATATTCGAGTTTTAAGAATTCGCGGGTGCGATTCATGCCCTCGAAGAATTCGTCTTTGGATGGCACAGGCAGCGGCACGGCCTGAAACAGGAAGCGATCCGTTGGAATACCGCGAGATTCAAGACGCTTCACGAATGCCTTGGCATAGTCCTCGGCGATACCCATGTCCTGCTCGCCGATATCGACGACCAGCGCCGAAAAAGTGGCGCGTGGATCGGTCAGCTGGTCTTCGATTTCGCCAGTGCGCAACAGCGCCTCGACGTAGGCGGCACCCGTACGGCCGATACCGACGACGTGCATACAATGGGGCGCCTGTGTCCCCGTTGAGCTATGATAAAGTGATGCAGACAAAGCTACCTCCATGCGGTCTATTGATGTTCCACGTGCTCGATAGTGTTCCGGCCTTCGACGATCGTCTCAGCATCGGATCGTAAAAGTCTCCGTTGCATCCAAGAAACCAAGGTCTCTCAAAATGTGTGCAGTCGATGTTGCGCGATTGCGCGTGACGTAGAGCATGTAGTCCTCTACGAAGAGGCCGGGATCGCGCGATATCGTGCCGTCTTCGATCAAGGCGACGCCCTTTTCGAGATCGGCGCGGGCGAGTTCGGCAGTCCAGATTGGCGTCCAAATATGAATCGCCTGATCCGTGACTTTCGATATCGTGACGAACTTGTCGCCTACGATGGTTGGAACTTTCGCTCCGGCACCGTACTTCTTTTTGACTTCATCCCAGTTGAGCGGCATGTGTTTCAACCTCGTTTGAGCAGGCCGATCCGGTGCAAGCAGCCTGAGCCGTCCAGATATTTTCTTCACGACTTCCCAACTGAGCGACATCCAAGCAGACCTTGTGCAAGCAATGAGCTGGCGTATGCGACCGTGCTATTCTGAAATCAGGGCGCTCATGGGAACTGCGATCCAGCTACCGCCTTCGCCGAGACTCGCACCTGCCATACCTTCGATGCGGTTAGACGGCTCACTGAGCAGAATGCCCTGATCGAGAAGCAGCGAGTGATCGAGAATTTTCTCATCACGATCTTCCTGGCTATAGGCATCAAGCGTCGTTCGGAACAGCGACAGGTCAGTCTTCTGAATGGAAGGAAGAACGAACTGAGCCGACGTCAACCGACCGTGGCCGGTCACTTGTGGAGGCACGTCTGGTGAGAAGGCGGCTTCTATCCCGGCTACTGCTGTAGCCACGCTATTTTGCTGCTCCGAAGGCACGCGCACTTCGATAAACTCCGGCTTGTAGGTATCGCGAATGCCGAGAGATGAGCGCAACCCGCTTCCGATCGGAGCCGCGGCTCCTTCCAGATCGCTGAATCCGAACATGTGAATCCACTTCGCGCCCCACGGCGTCCGCGCGGCTGAATGCTGCGTCGAAGGCGCAGCCACCCAGTTCAGCATCCGGAGCGTTTCCAGGAGATTGGCGCCGCCGCGCTCGGTCAACAGAGAGGTAACCTCCGCATCGACCCTACGATGGGTTTCCGCGAGATCATGCGTCGCGTTCCAGACGTGCTGTTGCGGCACGAGCAAGAGACCGGCGGTAAAAGGATTGCGGAACAGTTCGCCGCAAGACGCGACAAGCGCTTTATTTTTTGTTTCGTCGCCGAGACAGTCGAATTCGTTGAGCGCTGCAAACAGGCCACCGCCGCGATGCTGCGAAAGATCTCCATCACAGGGAAGGATGCCGAGGCCAACAACAAGCGCCTGCCGGCCAAGCACGACGTTTGTCAGGTGACGAGCGATATCGACTACGATGCCGCTGCCTGTCCCACCACCCATTCCGAATGCGATACAGACAATCGACTGAGCGGACTCGTTGTTCACATGCTCTCCGAAACGGCGGATAGCTGCTGCGAGTGGGCGTTCGCCATCATAATACGCGCGACCATAGAGTGCTTTGGCGTAGGAGCGCCGAAAATTACCTTCAGCGGTCTGCACATCGCCGCTTTCAGGCAGCCATCCCTTGCCGTCAAACGTCCACGGATACATCGGATATTCGAGCTTCAGCAGTTTCTCGTAATCCTGGAACGTATTGCTGAGTTCTTCGGCGCTGATCGGATCGAGAGAGATGATGTCGACGTCGGCCCGCCCTTCGGGCAGAGCAGCAGTAGCCGTGCGGACATCTTCAAGATCTTCATTTCCGATATCGACAACGAGCGCGGTCATTGGGCTATCGGAAGGCTGTAGAGAACGAAGGACATCCGCGACGATCTCCGCGCCGGCTTTACCTATGCCGATGATATGGACGTTGAACGGCACGACCGCTTCGCCACCAACTCGATGCACACCGCGACGCAGCGCTTCGAGTTTTCGCTTCTTCAGCCGCTCTTCAAGTGTCAATTCCATAGATCACCCCTAAAACTCGATGCATTAAGCGTCGTTAAGCGCGGCCAAGTTCTTTTCCGGTCGATGTGCCATGTCCTCTTGCTCGTTCAAGAGACGCGCCGAAGACAAGCGCGATCGTGCCCCATAAAATGACCTGAATGCCGAGAGAAGAGACGCGAAATTTCCAAAGTAGGTCGGCGGGAAAACCTTCAGGGACTTCGTTGATCGACGGCAGCATGAAGCCTGCGAGCGACGCGAGCACGATATAGACGCTGCCTCCGATCAACACCGCGTTCCAGGTACCGAAACTTGGAACGAATTGCCGGGCTGCGCTTATCGCGATCGCTAAAGCCGCGAGCGAGAACACAATCATTCCGAAATAGAGTTGTGTTCGCGCTCCTATGGTTTCAGGCGAACCAACCGCTGGCGGATTCGCCGGATATTTGAGATCAGGCACGAGGTAGACAGCTACAAATCCAAGAGCAGCCATGATGATGGCTGTCGTTCGCGGCGAGCGAGTAATGATCCGCCCCTGAAAGAATGCGAACGCAAGGGCAAAAAGCCCTCCCATCGCTGTGCCCACGACGGTAACGCCGGTCAGCAGACCGACTCCGGCCTGTATTGACCGGCTGACAAGCTCCGGCTCCTCGGCTTCGCCTCTGGCTTTCGCCATTTGCTCTTCAAAACCGATAGCATGATCGACCTGTGGCTCGCCGAAAACCTCGGCGAAACCAAAAGCGAGGAACCCGGCAAGAAGACCTGCGAGCATGCCGCGTAGAAGCAAAGATCCCATATCCGACAATCTCCGCTGAGGTCAGTGACAAGGGAAACCGAGAAGATGGCGGCCGTCATGCACGAACTCATGAACGTACATGCTGTTGAAGATTGCAGTCGCGCCCTCTTCGACGCCGATGAAGTACATGGCGAGAACGAACAACAATCCTGCAAATACGGCCCAGGGAAGGACTTGCCGCAGCGGAATGGGAGCATTGCCGGAGAGCAGTTCGGAAGTCTGGTTCGATTGCAGGCTCGCAGTGGACATCAGTTTTTCTCCAGATTTTTGGCCAGAAAACAAAAACGCCCCACGCAAGTCCCCCCGAAGGGTGAATGCAGTGAGGCGCCGGTGCCAGCTATGTAATGAAGCTTTATCGCTCGGAGGAAATAACAACACAGGCGTCTTTGGCCTGTCAAGCGATTTTGGAAAGTCAATTCGACGTCGGTTGCAAAAAAGCGAATGGCACGCAGCTACTGCTGCATTCGTCAGCATTCTGCGCAAATCTGATGCGTGTCTCGAATGCTTGAACAGATGCGGGAAAGATGATTACCTTCATCATATGGGCGTTCGGACATTATCGTCAGCAACGCCTAATCCGGGCTACCAGAACTGCTGGTCCGTTCAAGCTGAGTGATCCGTACGCTCTCGAAAAAGAGCGGTGCGCACTGACTTTTGCTTGATACGGCAATCCCTGAATCATCATCTCAAAAATCACCTGATCGATGTGATGGGAGCCGTCGCTGTCGGGATTCGTCCCGTTGGTTGGCTCGTTTGCTGAGCGACGCTCAGCGCATCAAAAGGATAAAGCGATGTTGCACGGTGACATTTCCAGCAGCAAGGACACGGTCGGCGTCGCCGTCGTGAATTACAAGATGCCTCGCCTCCACACCAAAGCCGAGGTGTTGGCGAACGCTCGAAAAATTGCCGATATGGTTGTCGGCATGAAAACGGGACTTCCGGGCATGGATCTCGTCATTTTTCCGGAATATTCGACACACGGAATTATGTACGATCCGAAGGAGATGTACGAAACTGCAGCTACCGTGCCCGGAGAAGAAACAGAAATCTTCGCAGAAGCTTGCCGCAAGGCAAAGGTCTGGGGCGTCTTCTCTCTGACAGGTGAACAGCACGAAGAGCATCCGAAGAAAGCGCCGTACAACACTCTGATCCTGATGAACGACAAAGGCGAGATCGTTCAGAAATATCGCAAGATCATGCCGTGGGTTCCGATCGAAGGCTGGTATCCGGGAAATTGCACGTACGTTTCTGACGGGCCGAAGGGCATGAAAGTCAGCCTCATTATTTGCGACGACGGCAATTATCCTGAGATCTGGCGCGACTGCGCAATGAAAGGCGCCGAGCTTATCGTACGTTGCCAAGGCTACATGTACCCCGCCAAAGACCAGCAAGTTTTGATGGCGAAAGCGATGGCGTGGGCAAATAACTGCTACGTTGCCGTCGCCAATGCTGCCGGATTTGACGGCGTCTATTCTTACTTCGGTCATTCCGCCATTGTCGGTTTCGATGGGCGGACGCTCGGAGAATGCGGAGAGGAAGAATACGGCATCCAATATGCGCAGCTCTCCAAGTCGCTCATTCGCGACGCGCGACGCAATACGCAGTCCGAGAACCACCTCTTCAAACTCGTCCACCGAGGCTATACCGGCGTTCTGAAATCGGGAGACGGGGAGCACGGCGTCGCCGCTTGTCCCTACGACTTCTACAAGAAATGGGTAGAAGACCCCGAAGGGACTCGCGAAATGGTCGAGGCCTTCACCCGGCCGACGATCGGCACAGATGAGTGCCCGATCGATGGCCTTCCAAACAAAGAAGTCGTTCATCGCTGACCGACTGCCGATCAGCATCGGGCCTTGCGACCAAACCAGGCCCGATGCTGCTAATCGATTTCCGCCATCAACGCCGAGACAAACGAAAATACAGTTCTGACAGCCTCATTGGCAGATCTTCGACGCCAAGCACGGGCATCGTATTCCCTCGGCCGAAAATATTTGGCGCTGATCCCGATGGCGAACCGACAATAACGCCGAAGCTGTCTATCCCCCGGCCCCTTAGTCCAACGACCGCGCGACGCGCATCTTCCACTAAGTCGAGAGGATCATGCGTATCCACGTCGGACGGCTCACCGTCCGTAAGAACGATAATCAATTTACGATAGCTCGAAACACCATCAAGAACCGCGCCTGAATGGCGCAATGCCGTTCCGAGCCGAGTGGAAAGTCCGGATTTCAAACCGGCGAGCCGCGAGACCACTTGCCTGTCGTAGGGCTGGGCGAATGCTTTGATCTGAGTAAAGCGCACGTCGTCGTGACCGTTGGACGCAAATGCAAGAAGTGCGAAAGGATCTCCAAGCGCGGCCAGAGCCTCCGCAAGCGCCGCAACAGCAACCCGTTCCGTATCGAGAATACTACGGCCGGTGGTCGTTACCTGCGCTCGCGTGGATTCGGAAATATCAATCAACAGCGCGATCGCAACGCTACGTGCTGCGACATGAGATTTGCGAAAGATGCGTCCATCCGGGAGTTCGCCCCCGCGCAGTGCGATGCCCGCGTCAATAACGGCATCGAGATCGAGGTCGGGCCCCTCGACTTGCCGCGTAAGCCGCACGGAGCGACCGACACTTGCGCGCTGCATCAGTTGACGGATGCGTAGCCGGACCGGCGTGGCCGCATCCAGCGCCTCCTCGACGAGGCGCGGATCGCCTGTTGCTGCTGGGATTTCACGCACTGTCGACCAATCGCGACGTTCAAGTCCGGAGGCGCGATCCCATTCAGGGTAGCGCGCAATGATCATTCCTGGCTGGTCCGGAGACGTAGGCCGCGCGCGTCCTGCCGACTGGCGTTCGGCCTGCGAGCGATCGTCAAGTGGCGCATCGACGTCTTCCGTGCGTTCCATTCTTGCGGCTTCGACCAACATCTCGTGCGACTCGGCTGCAATGCCGCTGTCATCGTCGAAATCCCACAATCCAAGACCATCGTCCCGGTAGGGCGGTTCGACAACAAAAGATTTCGCGTTGAACTGGAGACGCATTTGGCCCAGATCGTTACCGAGAAGGCCACCGATATCTCGGCTAATCGATGGATCGTCGAGGCGCGCCCAAGCGGCTTCGAACAAACGCCGACCTTTCGTAACGACACCATGATCGTCCTTGTAGGAAGGATCGAACAACGCGCGCGCAAGCCTCGTCATAATCGCTTCGGCCGTATTTAGATCGCTGGCTTGCGCTATATGATAAGGTGACCAAAGTGTCCTCAGGCCCGGAAGACGCTGCATCGCCAGCGTCTCGATACGTGCGTCCTCTATGAGATTGACAAGAGCAATCTGCAATGGCTTGAGCGATCCAATCCGAAATGGCAAACCGCCGAACACGAGATGGGCGCTCGCATGTGCTGCGCACGCGCGGAACAAATGGCGTGCTTCTTCATCGTCTATGCCTTGAAAATGTTCCGGCAATCGGATCACTGGGCCAGCGATATTGGCGCGCCTTGGTTGCGGACGATTTTCAGAACCAACAAGAGCTCGCAGGTTCGGGGGACGCCCCCAAAGCGCCGTGAGAAAAAGCGTCAACGTTCGGTCGAGTTCATCGAAATGCGGACCGCCTTGTTCTTTCCGCACAAGCCTTCGCGCAATGTCGTCTTCAAGCGCGAAAAAAACGCGACGGCGTTCGCGATCCTCTGCAGCGGATCGCTTGAGACCGACGGATATGAAATGCTCGAATACGTTGATGTCACGAGCCTCAAGTGCATCAGACGTCCGCAACGCCAGAGATTCGACGCACTCCGGCGCTGCGCTCGCGAGTTCTCTCATGGCTTGCCACCATCGGAGAAATGCACGGGCATCCTCCAGTCGAAGGTCTGCTACCCTGCTCGCCAGAAGCGTTGCGGCGGCGGCGCGTGAACCTGCATTGCGACAGATATCTGCAGTGATTACCGCGACATTCGTGCCGAACTCCAATCCGCGCCTTTGATACTGCTCCCGGCTCACATGCCAATACGCGGTTAGACATCCTGGCCCGACATTGACATCAGCAAGGATCAGGACCGCTTTCGCCCATGCTTCGAGTTCATCCTGGCCACAACGGAGGCTCAGGAAATCCCAAACATCACCGAAGGCACCACTCAAATCGCTCCGCCGACGCATTAGAAGTTGAAGTCGGGCAGACGCGCGTCCCTGAGACGGAGCGGTAACCGACTCCCCGGGGTGGGCTGATGTCATCATCCCGGAGCCTACCTACATCAGGCAGGCGGCGATGGCGTCGCTGAGCGCCGAACGCACGTCACGATCGTCGGAAATCGGTAGTACTATGCTCGCATGCACCGCTGTTGCGATAGGAACTCCGGTTTTGATCAAGTGACCAGCGTGGATCAGCATTCGCGTCGAAGCACCTTCGTCGAGTCCTTGGCCTCGCAAGTTGCGCGACCGTTCCGCGATTGTCACTAACTGCGCGGCTATGTCCTTCGTCGTTCCTGCTTCGCGCATGACGATCGAGGTCTCGACTGCCGGCGATGGATAATCGAAATCAATTGCGATGAACCGTTGCTTTGTCGATTCTTTTAAATCCTTGATCGCGCTTTGGTAGCCTGGGTTGTACGAGACGACGAGTTGAAAGTCGCGGTGCGCCGGCACCATCTCATTGCGCTTCTCCAGAAACATCACGCGCCGCGCATCGGTTAGTGGATGAATAACGACCGTAGTGTCCTGTCTGGCTTCCACGATTTCATCAATGTAGCAGATAGCTCCATTACGGACAGCGAGCGTCAGGGGGCCATCATGCCAAACGGTGCCTTCTGGCGTGAGAAGAAATCGCCCAGCAAGGTCAGCAGCAGTCATGTCTTCATGTGCTGCGACGGTGACGAGCGGACGGTCAAGCCTCCACGCCATATGCTCAACGAAACGGGTCTTGCCGCAGCCCGTCGGACCTTTGAGCATAACCGGAAGGCGACTGGCGTACGCCGCTTGGAACACCGCGATCTCGTCTCCGATGCTCTGATAATAAGGCTCATCCCCTATGCGATAGACTTGCAGATCCATCGAACAACTCCGTTGAGATCGTTCAGATTCGCAGGTGCGCAAAAGCGCTAGCCCCGCGCTCTCACGCAGGGCAAGGAAACCCTGGAATTTGGTGTATCGAGGCCGACGATGCTGTCGGATGAATTAGATGTCGCCGACGGTGTTGTCGGTCGAAAGTCTGTGCTTCAAAAAGCTAGAGCACTTAAACATAAAGTACGACCGCCAGACAAGCAGCTAGCGGCCCCTTCACCCCCATTTCCCAGTAGCCCTTAGATGATTGTAAATGCTCCAGCCAAACGTTCCTTAGCGCGGCAACCCACCCAAAAGGCCATACGATGACACAATCGCTTCGGCGATATTGCTTACCGGAACCCGTCGGGCCATCGCCTGCGAGCGGATATATTGGTACGCCTCTTCGCTGCTCACCGACCGCATATTCATGACAATCGTCTTGGCCCGCTCGATCGCACGCATCGCCCGCAAGTTCTCCTCGAGCTTGGCAGCTTTGCTGCGAAGACGGCGCTCATAGCGGAACTGGCTCAATCCCATTATCACGCTAGCTTTGACCGCATTTGCTGTAAAAGGTCGAGCTAAGACGGCATCCGGCGTCACGGCTTCCAGCATCGCCGATGAGAACGGCTCGGTCTGAGGCAACATAATTACCAGCGCGGCCGTTGCTTCCCCGATCGACCATGGCAACCGGCGTTCCAGGTTCGGCGAATAATCACAGAATATGATTTCGGCGTCAGTCGGGAGCGTGCCGGCGTGTCTGTTGACCAGTCGCACATCCATCCTGAGCTTTTTGAGTTCGCGCATTAGAAGATCGAGTTGATCTTCCACTTCGGTCTCGACGATTACGCGCAATTCGTGAAGTTTGCGCAACGTCCCAAATGCCTGGACGTCTGTATCGCCAGGACCATCGCACGTCTCTATGTCTTTCATAGTCATTTCCGAATTGGCCTGAGATGTGGTCACTTAGCTTAATCGATAGGACCGTGGAGGAAGAACGGATCGGCCATCACCATGCTCGGCGTTTCTACCAAGACGTCGAAACTGCCGTTTCGATTGGCCCGCCCTATCCGGCTCTGCAGATCAGCATGCCCAGTCTCATTGATACTCACACAGCCCTGCGGGGATTCGAAGGACGATCCTAAAACGTAAGGCCGCAAGATATCTGTATCGAGCGTGTCCGCCTTCTCCAGCGCCTGGGCGAAAAGATAGATTTGAAAATATGCGGTTTCCGCACATACGTTTGGCGTCGTATGGTCACCAAACCGCTTTTTGAATCTTGCAATGAAGGCATTATTTGCGTCGCTTTGAATGCTTTCGAAATAGCAAGCCGCCGTAATGTGCGCTTCGCCCACGTCGCAGCCCATCGCGTGGATTTCCGCTTCCGTCGTCGTCAGGCTGGCGATTGGCACGCATTTGGGATCAAGACCAGCTTCGGCATAAGCTTGATAAAGATGGCTCGTGCCTTGTCCGACGACAGTCGAAAAGACGACATCTGCGCCCGACTCTTTAACGGCCTGCGCAATCGGCTTGAAAGCAGCACGGGGCGAATGAATGTCGACATACTGCTCTGCGGCTACGATACCTCCTTGCGACAGAAGGCACTCCCGCAGGAAGCGATTGGTCTGGCGCGGATAGACGTAGTCAGATCCAATGAGAAAAAAGCGCGGGCCATAGGTCCGGAGCATATATGAGCACAACTTGACGATCGTCTGATTTGGCGCTGCACCTGTATAAATGACGTTAGGCGATGCTTCGAAGCCTTCGTATGGGGTGGGATACCAAAGCAGACCGTTAAAACGCTCTACCACCGGCATGATCGCTTTCCGGCTCGCCGAGGTATAGCAACCGAAGATCGACGTCACGCCGTCCTTGATCATCAGTTTCTTAGCAACATCGACATAAGAACTTGCCGAAGAGCCCGGTTCATAAATAACGGGAACGATTTCCCGCCCGTTGACACCTCCGCCGGCGTTGATCTCATCGATCGCGAGCAATGTTCCACACAGCTGGGTCCGTTCGACCTCCGAAGTCCAGTTCGTCTGAGAGAACAGGATGCCGATGCGCCAAGGTTCGTTTTTTGAGCGTTGGTTACGCGGCATGAGGTAAAGCCTCCGTTCGCACCTACCAAGAACCATTGGGACTTAAAACGAATACTACAGCGGAATAGAATGGTAATCAGGTGCCCAGATGAAGTTCTTATCGACATTATCGTGAACTGACTTCAGTGCATTTTTTGCGCCACATCTCGCAGGTGCTGAAGGAGGACTTTTGACCCCCCTGCTCCAGCAATCTGCTTTTCTGCGCATCAAGACGCTCGATAAATGTGCAACTCCTCTACGCTGCGCTATCGAATAGTTCCCTAGCTTGGCGAGCGTGGCCCGCTTTTCGAGCGACGATGCTTTATAGTCCTTAATCTCGATATCGCCAAAGCGAACGGAACCGGCATCGAGAAAGTCCGCGCGGAATCGGCCGTGACAGACGCACGTCATCTTAATGCCAAAAGGCTCCATTTCCTTGGCAAGACTCTCCGATCAGCCCGAGACCGCATGTTTGGTTGAGAAATAAAATCCGGGATCGTCACATGATCCCAAGCTCTCGCGGACGCCGCCCCTCCGCCGAGCGTACGCTTGTATGATGCCTCATCAAGACCGTCGCCACAGAGCAGCCGATGGCGGACGAGACGGAACAGGTCGCTCCTCTTAGGATCTCCGTGGCGGACTAAGCCAATTCGCCCTAAAACGCGGGCCTGCCGCTTGCCCCGCTCCTGTCGGGGTAGTGGGGGACAGAAGCGAACGGCAGACCCGCGTAGAAGTTCATGCCGGAAAGACGACCGAGGAACCGGCATGTATGCGTCTACACTGGCGTTTGTAGCTTATTGATACCGAGGAAGGATGAACTTCGCGCGTCGAAGTGTAACTAAGTGTGTCGCAGCGGGGTTTAGGCAAGTATTACCGCCGAGCAGCGAGGCACTGACTTTGGAGTTGGGACTGCGAGGCATCGATGGCCGTCTCAAGTTTTCAAGTTCGGGGAAGAACGCCAGCATGGCAAAAATATCTGCGCCCCAACCCAAGTAACGAGCGCGAGTGTTTCGGACACGTTCGGAACTAGCGCCTAAGGCGCCGTAAGGGTGCGCCAAGGATTTGCGCAGAGAGATGTCGGTTTACAGCCCGATGAGTTGGCGCAAATAAGGTCCCCACCCCATCGAACGCTTCGCTGCGGATCCGGTTCGGTCGACCGAGATAACCAGTGATGCCGTCAACGTGTCCGGCGTTTCGTCGATGGTGAAGACGATGCCGCCTCCTTCGCGCTTGCCTTCCTTGAAAATGAAGTCCGAGTTATTGTCAGTGTCGGGATTGGGCCGTTGCTTATACGGCACCTGTTCGCGATAAATTCGCTTACTCAAATCGTCAGGAAAGTAGATTTGTCCGGTGACAAGCGTGAGTTCGTCGAGGAAAACTTTTACGTGGATATGCGGCGTCCTCCCGGGGTACCAGCCTGGATAGATGGTGCGAAACAGGACTCTTCCGCCCCCATCTGTCATTTGGGTGCCGCGCAGATAAATCTCGTCCGTCGTAGATATCCGGCGATCATCGCCCTGATGCGCATAGCCCGAATAGACGCCGCGCGCATCAGCATGCCAGACATCGACACGAGCGCCGGTCATTGGTTTGCATGTCGTCGCATCGATCACAGTGAGCAGCATGATCGTGCTTAGCCCCGGCCGTCCTTCGCGAATATCGGAGCGAATTAGTTTTCGATCGAAGTAGTACGGTCCTTCGATCGCTTGGGGGAAAAGCGTGCACTCTCCCGGCTGGCCAACGGGTGAATTATCAGTGGCATATGCTTCAGTTGGCGTTTCAACGAGTTTGACGGCCGCAGTGCCGAGCAGCAATCCACGTACTGCCTGCCGTCGGGAAAACATGTGTTTCATGTCACGTTCCAAAAATCTTCGCCGACAGCAACTGATCTATGGCCTAAACTGAAGATCAAGCTGATAAAACCTCAATTCCAGCCCCAAGAATGCGCGAGCCTTCTTAAGCGCAACGACTAATAGACCTGCCATCTCGGGTACAGCGCCGACATCTCCAAAAACTCCTCTTCCCTCAATGCACCGTCGCGTATGAGGCTTAGAGCCAATTGCTCGGATGCCGTCCGGGGTTGAACGTTCAGCAAAAGCTGCCGATTCATATTTTTTGGTTCCATATTCATTTTGCTAAATGCCATCAGACGGGCGCGCTCGTCACTGCGATAACAAAGAACAGAAACGTCAGTGTGAGCAGCAATCCGATTTCATAAAAGCGTGTCATCACCGTCTCCTCAAATGTGCTGGACGCGAAGAGATAGGAAGCTCCGCGCCCAGCATCTCCGCTCACAACGGGTCGGGATGCAGACCGTCAGGTCCGTTCCCGCCACCCAAACCCGGAGGCGGAACGAGATTGAAAGGCGGCGGCGGCATCGGTCCGTCGTGCGGCGGAGGCATGATGCGCTGTTCTATTGCACTAACTTTGGTCAACTGTTCGGGCGTGAGTTTTGCCCGAAGAGCTTCGATAGCTTTCTTGAGGGCTTCTGCATCGTGACCGCGCGCGACCGCGTCATCTGCCATTTTCTCAGCGAACGCGAAGGGCTTTTGTTGATCACCCGCCGCCGGTTCCGGCTCTTTCTTACCGGGACGAGGCGGCTTGGCGACATTCAGCAACGCGTCTGTAAAGTCGCGCCAAGCATCAAGTTGTTCGACACGAATGCCGATCTCGGTCTCAGCTTCGGACAGAAGCGAAGCCAAGGGACGAGGACCATGCGGCGGCGGGGGCGGCGGCATGGACGCGAACATTCCGCAACCCGGGAATTTGTCGCCCATTCCATGGATACCGGGCCCCATCGCCATTTGCTGCTGCGGCGGCATTTTGCTGGTTGGCTCTGCGGCCGCACTCGAATAGATGGCGGCGCCACAGACGAGTGACATTGCGGCGGCAGCCGTCACTACGATGACGGATCGTTTATTCCTGGACACGACAACCTCCTCAGCTTCACGGCGGATCACCAAAAAGCTTTCAAAGCTCTCGCGATCACCGGTTGCGCCGTATCTAACAGAGCGAAGGGAGGTTTGGATTTCGGGGACACTTCGAACTGTAACGGTCCGTTACAGAAATGAGATTGTTGTGTGGCTGACCAAGCAATAAAGAAGATAGAATGCCAGTTAGAACCCCAAAGGCGATAAGTTGTTTGCATCTCCCCATATCCTGCTAGTCGACGACGATAAACAGATACGCACCGGCCTAGCTCGCTTTCTCGTCTCGAACGGCATTCGCGTCACAGAAGCCGGAAACGATATTGCGATGTGGAAGTCGCTTGAGGTGGGGAAATTCGATCTTATCGTTCTCGATATCATGATGCCGGGCGAGGACGGCTTGTCTCTTTGCCGACGACTAAGAGCGACCCGGCCGATTCCGATCGTATTGCTGACTGCGATGTCGAGCGAGACGGATCGCATTATTGGTCTGGAAATCGGTGCTGACGACTACGTAACAAAGCCATTCAGTCCGCGCGAACTTCTTGCGCGTATCCGTGCGGTTCTTCGCAGAACGCAGAACGCTCTTTCGAAAGAAGAGCCGGTTACGCAGAGCATCTACGTGTTCGACGGTTGGCATCTCGATACGGTGAGAAGGGTTCTGAGAAATCCGGATAATGTCCTCGTCGATCTTACAGCGGGAGAATTCGATTTGCTGCTCGCATTTGTTGAAAGGCCCCAGCAAGTCCTGACCAGAAACCAACTTCTCGACCTGACGCGCGGACGTTCCAGCACGCCCTTTGATCGCACAGTCGACGTCCAGCTCAGCAGACTGCGGCGCAAGATCGAATCCAATCCCGCGCAACCGACGCTCATCAAGACCGTTCGCAGCGGCGGTTATATTTTCACCGCCCCGATCGACAGCGAAGCGACGCGCGATTGAAAGCAACCCCCATGCGAAAATTTCGGGTCGGCCTCAGCACGCGCATTGCACTCACGATGCTTACTGCACTGCTTCTTTTGCAGGGGCTCAATGCGGCGACATTCTTCTTTTTGCCGCCCCCCACACAAACGATCTACAGCGCGCGCTGGCTGATTTCTGAAACGAGCGAAGCAACGAAGAAAATCTTCGACGTCGAGACGACGCGTCGCAAAGATGTCGCCAAAACGCTCAGCGACGAGCTGCATCTTTTCATTTCGTGGGACGAGATACGTAGGGAGCCACCAAGCCCAGAGCGCGTTGCGTCCGGGTTCTTTATGCGGCTGGAGCGTTCGCTTCGTGAAAGCCTGGGCGGGAGCATCAGGAGCGTCTCGGTGGAACCGCGCGGGGGTCCGCCTTTCCCGCGAGGCGGCGAGAACACACAGTTTGTGCCCGCAGGATTTGAGCAACATTTGCCGACAGGTGCATTGGCGACCAATGAGCCCGATATTCCCATTATCGGCGGCTTCAGCATTTTGGTCCAAGGACCTGATGGAAGCTGGCTACACATTGAGCCGCGCCGCCCACCACGATTAGGTCCGCTTTTTAGTCCCCCGATGATCACTGCCGCCGGCGCGATCCTTCTAATCTCCTTTCTATCCATATGGACGGCCAAGCGCACGCTGTCTCCGATCGATGACCTTGTTGGTGCGGCGCAACGCCTTGGGATCGATCGCAACGCCACCCCGGTCGATACGAGGAAGCTGGGAGACTTTGCGGTTGTCGGCCGCGCACTGAATGAGATGCAAAACCGCATCAAGAATTTCGTCGATGAGCGGACGCACATGCTCGCCGCCATATCGCACGATCTTCGAACGTCCCTGACCCGACTCCGGTTGACGATGGAGGAACTAGATGAAAGCGCGAGCAAGAACGCGCTCGTCCACAATGTCGAGGAGATGGAGCAGATGCTTTCGGCGACGCTCGCTTTCGCAAGCGACGACTTGAAACGCGAAAAGGCCGAGCGTGTGGATCTCGGTGCATTACTTATCACGATTTGTGATAGTTTTTCGGATGCAGGCGCATGCGTCGACTACCAAGGTCCGGATCATCTGCTTACTGTCTGCCAGCCCATCGCAACCAAACGAGCGTTCATGAATATTGTCGACAACGCGGTGAAATACGGGATGTCCGCACGCGTCGGGCTTCAGCTAAATGGCGAGCATGTCGTTGTCACTGTAAAGGATCACGGTCCCGGCATTCCGGACGAGTTGATTGAGACGGCCTTTCAGCCATTTCACCGGCTTGAACAATCTCGCAACAGGGAAACGGGCGGCGTAGGACTTGGATTGGCCATTGCCAGAGATATCGTTTCTGCCCAGGGCGGCACGATCACACTCAGTTCACCTCATGACGGTGGTTTGCTGGCGACAGTGCGGCTGCCACGCAGCTAACGCTCCGATCATTATCTCTGCTTACTGACCATCATGGGATCGCGGCAGAGATATTCGACGTTCTCACCGTGTACGAAGTCCGAACGGCTAGAATTAGAATAACTGCCGCCATGATCAGCAATCCGGCATCGATCCACGATGACGCTGGATCGGTCGCCAATCCGCGCCACTTCCAGAAGTGAAGCGTGGCGACACACGTCAAGGCAACGCCAGTCAGCGCTTGCAGTACTGTCGTAACGAGCGCTGCGTTCCAAAGCACGAATGAGATTGAAAGACTCGCGATGGTCGCCGTTAGATAAACAGCAATGAGCCCATCCTGCACATAGAGCGCCGCAACCGCTACAATTGCGAGTGCCAGCGGCTGTCCCCACACCAGACCTGACCAGACCCTTTCCCATCGCTCAGCCGGCCGCCCTTTGTCTCGCCGGCGAGCCAGCCAGATCGCAACTCCACTCTGCGTGACGATCGTGAGCGCCAGACCTAGAATAGCGTAGAGAATTTTTGCGGTTAGGCCACCAAACCAGCCGAAGTGAAGCGGCTGCAGCACTCCGAGGATCTGCTGCCCGATCCCGCCCTCTTCAAGACCACCATCACCGATGCGTTTGCCAGTGCTATCAAAGTAATAGGTATTTGCAAATGCAAGATGTCCCGGTGTCCGCATCCGCAAGTGCACCATTTGGCCGCTCGTCGCAATCTGCTGAAATTGAACAGATACGAGCTCTGCGTCGGGTTTCTCGCGCCGCACGTCGGCGATCATAGAGGCGATGTCCGGCATCGCAGCAGGCTTGTCCGTCGCCACTGCTCTTGGACCGAGAATGGTCGCCAACGCTTTGTCGGAATCGCCGTCGTACGCAGCCAAAGCCAGTACTCCGACGATTAACGTCGAAAGACCAAGAAGCGCCCCACTCAGCGAAACAATAAAATGAAACGGCAGTCCCCATACACCCAACCGATTATGAAGGTCGGCTTCCTGCAATCGCTTCGAACCGCCCCAGCGCAACGCGAAAGCATCTTTGAAGATTCGCGGGTGTGCGAGCAGTCCCGATATGAGAGAGGACAGCAGCGTGACCCCGGTTAAACCTACAATGAAGAACCCCCAAGTCCTTGGCAGATGAAGCCGCGTATGCAGTTCGCCGAGAAAATCGGCGAATGGAGCAACCGTGCGCACGACCAATCGGCCATCCGCGTCCGCCACCCATTCTCCGTCTTTCCCTGTAGCCACATTGAAATAGTTGACGGTGAATCGGGGATTGATCGCGCTTGGAAATGTCAGAACGACATTTTGGCTTGCGTCATCGATTAGGGCTTGCCCGTGTGCTGCCCAAGTCGCCTCCGTTACAGCCTTAGCGCTGAGCGGACCGCTGACCCGCGGCGCATTCGGCTGTTCCCAGCGGTGAAACTCCAGCAAAAAAACGCTAAGTGTGCCTGTCAGACACACGACGTATATCAAAGCGGCAAACGCGAGCCCCAGTGCCGAGTGTCCGGCGAGCACGGCTTGCACGAACTTCGGCGGTAGCAGCGGACGTTTCCGGCTTCTCGCGATGTCTTGTACAATCGGCTTTAGGCTCGTCATCACATCAAAACTTTTGGCAAAAAGGCGATGCCGTAACTCACGGCCGACACGCCAAGCAGAATGATCGTCGCCCGCGCGAGCTTCGCATCCGCGAGCGTCCACGCCATGCCGCCGCCCCACAGCACGGGCACCAGCACGCCGCCTATAATAATGCGATCATGAACCCCGAGCGGCATGGCGACGGCGAATGCGACCCCGACGCCGATTGCGGCGACACCAGCGAGCACAATAGCCAACAGACTTTTGGCAACCGCGCGTCGCCAGTTGGTGCGCCGAGCTTCCGGCTCAAGCGCGAGAGACGCCATCACCGGAGATCGTCTGCCCCGCACTTCGACCGTCATCGCGACGGCGGCGTAGGCCATGATAGCAAGCGCCAGCAGACCGTAGGCCAGCGCGACCTCGCCGCTCATTTGACGCATCAGGACTGCGAAGCTTGCGACAAGAGACAGCCAGCCGCCGACCACCCATGGCACATGCGGCCTACGATCGCTGAGCCAACTGGCGCGCAGTAAGAAGAGACCGGCACCCATAAAAATGAGCGCCGGCAGTACTGTCAGCATGAAGGACGGCGAAGGAATTGTGGGCCTCTTCGAAGTTAGAACTTATACGAGCATCCAGCTGTGAGCGTCCGCGCTTGGACTACAATCGCGCAGACTTAACGATCAGAAGTTGACCGTGCTCGACACCAGATAGGTGCGCGGCGCACCGACCGTTATGATGCCGTCACCGCTATATGATGATGCGTAATAGTTCGTATCTAGAATGTTCTCGACGTTGAAACGAACTGTCATCGGCTTGCCGTTCCAGGGATTATCGAAGGTATAGCGGGCGCCAATGTCGTAGCGTGTCCAATCGGGAATGGAGTAATGATTTGCGGCGTCGATATAGACGCCGCTCGTATAGATCGCCCGGCCGTTCAGGGTCAGGCCTCGGATCGGCGTATCCCATTCGGCGCCCATATTGACGCTGGTATCGGGGACACCCTGCGCTTTGTGCCCGTCGTTAGCGCCATTGGCGGTTTTTTCCAGGCGCCCGTCGATCAAAGCAACGCCGCCCAACAGGCGCAGCGTTGGCGTAAGCTCACCAAACACATTGAATTCGAGGCCGCGATTGCGCTGCTCGCCGTCATAACCAAGGACGTTGTTGATTGCGAGCAGCGAAGGCTCTGCGATGTCGAAAGCAGCGAACGTCGTGCTGATGGCCCCGAAATCGACCTTAATTCCCACTTCTTTCTGAGTGGTTTGCGACGGCGGCAGCACGTCGCCGGCATTCGAATAGGTCGGACCAACTGTCGTTCCCATCTGCAGGCCTTCGATATAGTTCGCGTAAAGCGAAACGTTCCGAAGCGGCTTTACCACCACGGCATACGCAGGGCTCCAGACCGACGCGTCCGTCGACGAGGTGTCCGTGCTTGTTGCAGTAGTACGAGTGTTGTCGGCTCCTGCATCCTGATGACGGACGCCGATCGTGAATTGGACGCGATTGTCCAGGATCGACATCGTATCCGACACGCCCTCGCTCGACAGGTCGGTTTCCGCCAACGTCGCGATCTGCGGGCCGAAGGACGTAGGCTTCGGGATGGGAACCGGATCGTAGATGTTCGAGCAGATACTGTACCCTTGGAACGCTACGTTGTAGGGCGGCGGCAGGCAAGACGCCGCGTTACCGTTGTGCCAGCGACCGACGTTGTCGCGTACAGTCTTGGAATAATCGACATTGAACAGGTGATTGATCGGACCGGTATCAAAGTCGGCACGGATCCCCGTGTTACCCGCCCAGTTTTGCGTCAGAGAGCCACCTTTGAGCGGGAAGGTTACAAAGTCTCCGTTAGCGTTGAGCAGGCCAGGCGAAGCGAAGAGATAGTCGAGATTGTTGTCACTCCAGCCGTAGGCGCCGTAGGCAGTCACGTGATCGGTAAGTTTGTACTCGCCGCGTACCATCGCGAACGTCGAGCTTGTATTCCAATACTCCCAAGGCATGCCGCCGTAGTTAGATGAGGCATCTGGCGCTGGCGGAACTTTTCCGTTCATAAGCGGCAGGAAGGGGGGAACGGGCCTAACCAAAGTAGGAAGTGATGAAGGAACCACGGTGATGAACCGTTGGACGCCTGTCAAATCATTCGCCTGATAACCGACGTCTGCAGAGAGGCGCAGCCGCTCGCCGCGATAATCGAGATTGAGAACGGCATCGCCCAACTCGTTGTGCTGATCGTCGATCGCGGTGTCGCCGGAGCCGTAGCTCCCATTGAACCGCACACCGAATTCTTTGCTCAGGCCGTAGCGTCGGGCGTAGTCGAGTTCAGTACCGACCAGCCCCTGAGATTGATAGGTCGTCGTGACCTGCGTGATCGGATCGTCAGGCGCCTGCTTCGTCACAAGATTGATGCTGCCGCCCACTGCGCCGCCCGGAGGCATGCCGTTCAAGAGCGCGCTCGGTCCTTTCAAAACTTCGATACGGTCGACGTAATTGGGTTGCGTGGTATAGGTGGGCGCGATGCCATAAAGCCCGTTCAATCCCATTTCGCCGGTATCGTAATAGAAGCCGCGAATGTAGAACGTATCCTGGCCATAACCCGCACTCGCGCTTTGGTTTGCGCGTACCGACGGATCATCCAACAAGACGTCCGCAACCGAGCGGGCCTGCTGGTCCTGAATCGTCTTCGCCGTAAAGCTTGTCTGATTGAAAGGCGTATCCATCACGCTTCGGTTGCCGAGCATTCCGAGCTGGCCGCCTGTCGCAACCTGACCACCTGCGTAGGCGACCGGCGGCGTCAGCGTGGACATTGGATTGGTCGCCGGCATCGCCGCGGCAGCAGCCGAGTCAGTCTGCACGGAACTGGCACTTTGCGGCAGAGAATTTGGCTTTTTCGACGCGACGGTTTTTTTCTTGGAAGGCGCCTTCTTCGTCGAAGTTACCTTGGCAGCTTCGACAGTGATCTGCGGCATCGGAATTGGATCAGCGGCAGGCGCTTGCGTGAAATCTTGCGGCGGTTCTTGAGCTGAAGCTTGAGACAGTGTGAGGACAGAACATACGAATCCGCACGCGCAAACGGCACGCCAAGCACTGTACACCTGAAACTCCTATTCCAATTCCACCCGTGACCGGAGCGGCTCGTGTCATTGCAAGGGGACGCCGATGGTCTCGCCTCCATTTGTATACTTTTATTGTAATGTTTCAATCTGATCGCTTGGCGACGTGCAAGACGCTCAGATCGTGGGTTCAATCGGCAACATTGCGACCTTTCGCCATCTTCGGAAAGTTGGCCCACCTGGAGCTTTGCGAAGGCCCGATCGATCTCGATGTCGCAATATGCCTTGCGCTTGGATTCATTCGTCGTTGGCCTGTACCCGGCGTTTACCGCTGAGCTGGTAGGCCAGCTTTTGACGTCAGCGGATGAACTGATTGACGAAATCTGCTCCGAGGCCGACCGCTTCGTAGTGCGCCCTGCACGCTTCGATCAGCTGGAAATTGTCCTCGACGAGAGTCACCTTGTCATTCTCGTCGATGTAGAGCGTCGGCCCCAGTATAAAGAAGACCGTTTGCATTTCCTCGCCGCTATCGCACGTGAGCGTGTGCGTCTCGCCTGGTGGTTCGAGAACATAAGAGCCTTCCGTGGCGCGCCACGTATGTTCCAGGTAGCGCCAACTTCCTTTGAGAACAAAGCCATGCACTGGCGATGGATGGCGATGACGAGAGAGCACGCCTCCCTTCTTCACGCGCAAAACTTCGCCGTGTGCGCCGGCGCTCATGTCGAAGAAGAGCGGACGAAACCAGACGTTGGGTTCGAGAAGCACCCAGATTCGCTCGTCCTGAGGGGGCGGCACCACAAGTTCAGGGATCATTCCTAGATGACCCAGCGCTGGCGGGTCGAACGTCACGTATTCCGTTTTTACCGGCGTAATGATTGTCATCGGTAACCTCCTCGGATTAGCGTTCGTTGAGAGGGATGATCGGATGGAACTCACCGCGGAAGTAGACGAGTGGATTGCCTCCCGGTGCACGCTTCAGCGCGACAACCTCTCCGATAACGATTTCATGGTCGCCTCCATCGTACGTTGCCCAGAGGCGACATTCGAAATTCGCGATCGCATCGGGGAGCACCGGGCACCCCAAGCCACCGCTGTGCCATTCGATACCGTGGAAACGATCGGCAACAGGCGCTGCGAACCGTTTGGCCAATTCCGCATGCTCATCTCGAAGAACGTTCACACAGAAAGTGCCGCTGCTTTTCACGAGATCGATGCTGGCGGCGCCCCTTCGGACGCTATAGAGAACCAATGGCGGCGCCAGACTCACGGATTGGAACGAAGATGCCGTCAATCCGAAGCGGATGCCATCATCGGTGAGGCCGGTGATGATTGTGATACCGGTCGGAAAGCATCCCAGAGCTTGCCGGAAATCAACCGAGTCTTCCGGGCTCGTCCAGTCACTCACGACCATCATTCGGCTGCGGTCCTCGTCTTGAGTTCAGAGGTCAGCTTTTGAATGATGCGATGCTTGCCCGCGTCGTCGAGTTTTTCCAGCTCATTCATCAACACCGGTTCGTCGACTTTCCTATTCCACCAATCGATCGAACCGGCTCCAAAAAGTCCCCATTTCCCGATGATCTGCGCCGTGACTTCATTCGAAGGTCCCATGATCCAACCGGCTTTTGAATCTCGAAGTAAGCGTTCCAATTCGAGATCGCGCATATAGCCGCGCCCGCCGCAGGCTTGCAGCATCTTGTCGGAGACTTCGAAAGAGAAACGCGTCGCCAGAAACTTGGCCTGGAAACACCAGAGCGAGAATTTCGCGCGCGGCATAGCCTTGGGATCTTTGTAGTAGATGTCCCAACGTCCGCCGTCTGTCGCGTCATCCAGCGCTTTGGCGAGGGAATAGGCATAGAGGCGCGATGCCTGACCGTCCATGATCGCCCGCCCGAACGTATCCTGGATTGTCGGATAGTCGGCGACACGGCGGCCGAACTGCGCATGCGCCTTCCGTGTCACGTGTTTCTTGGCAACATCGATGCACGCAAGGCCAACGCCATTGTAGGCACCGGCGTATATCAGCATCGCTAACGGATCGATGGCTTCATCGTTCGACATGGCGCCGTCTCCCGGCCAGCCAACGATGCGCTCTCTCGGAATAATGGTGTCGATCTCGACGGGGCCGGACTGATTGCCGTGCATGCCCAAAGCGTCCCACTTGCCGGGCGATCCCATCACTTCGTCTTTGTAAAAGAGAAAGACGGAAAGATTGCCGTAGTTTCCGTCGAAATCGGGGCTCGTTGTTTGGGAGATGTACCAATCGGCGTAACCCGATGACGTCGTCCAAGCGGCCTTCTTGTGGACATGCCAGCCGCCTTCGACACGCTCCGCGCCCGACATCTTCGGATACCAGAAATGACCGCCAGTCTCAGGATCGGTATAGGAAGCCGTGCCAACGAGACACTCGCTGTCGATCCGCGATAGCAGCTTTTCGATTTCGGGATTGCCTTTGGCGCGGTAGACCAAGCCCGCAACCGCCACCATGTGCATCATGTAAATAAGCGCTGTCGATGGACAGCCGTAGCGTGCAATCGTCTCTGCAATCATCATGACGCCGACGTGGTTTTCTCCTCGCCCTCCGAATTCCTTCGGAGCGATCGCAGCTAAGAGGCGAAGTTTGGCGAGAGCTTCGAGATTGGCGCGTGGGTAGACATTCGTTTTGTCGGATTCGATTGCGTTCGGCCGCAGAACGTCGTGACAAACCTCAATCAATTCACGGCGGAGTTCTTTCTGCTCGGCAGTCAGCAGCCAATCCGGATCGAATTCCGCGTCCAGGCCGTAATAAGGGGCATCGCCCCACGTCGTCGTCATCATGCATCTCCCGGAAGAGCCAAGAGCTCGTTCTTCGCGGAAGATGATGCGGACGATCGCGCCGGCGGTCTCTCGGAAAATTGCTCAATTTCTAGTCAGCACAGCGCCTTACGGCGCCAATCTCGCGGACACATTCCAACTTGATCAAGGAAGACTTGGCCGAAGTGACTCTGACTGTCAAAGCCCACGCACGCAGCGACCTCGATAATTGTCATGTCACGCACCAGCAGCAGTTCCTTGGCGCGCTCAATGCGCAGGCCCACAAGCCAGCGATGCGGTGGCTTTCCGACGGCGGCTTTGAACGCCCTCACAAAATGAAATCGGCTCAGGCCGGCGGCGCTCGCGAGATCATCAAGCGAGATATCGTCTGCAAGGCGATCATGAACGAGCGAGAGGACACGGCGCAACTGCTTGGCAGTCAGCGCTCCGGCTCTATTTGTTGCTCCTTCAAAATTTCTTTGGCAATGGCGCAGCAGAATACGTCGCGCCAAAAGCTCCGCGGCCATATCGAAGAATATCGTCGAAATACTGCCGAAACGCGTCATTTCATCGGCAAGAGACAAGATGGTATGGCGTAGGTATACGTCATTGAATGCCATCCGATTCAGGATTTCTACGCGCCTTCTTCCAATGTCAGCAGCGACACCGTCGAGAAAATCCGCCCGCAGGAAAACATGGGCTTCTTCCGTCGGTTGATCCCAGCGCCAAATATTGCTTCGTCCCGCGGCCAAGATCATCGATTGGCCGGGCAGTACGCGCGCCTCGACTTTTTCGCCGCCAAGGCGAGCCTCAATGCGCAAGGGCCCCGATAACGTCACCGAGATATAGTGAAATGGCAGCTCTGGTGCTTCGACCTCTTCGGCTAAACCATCGAAATGAAAATGACCGACGGCAAGGACGGACGATGCCGCAAAACTTCGCTGGCGCGCGGGGCGCCCGCCCAGCTTGCCGATCCAAGCTTTCGCCGATGAAATATCGGACCGCTCATCACAGAGGAGATTTTTATCGGTCATTGCTTTCATCATATCGAAATTATGCCTTGCAAATTTCGATAGACAAGATGAAAATTTATGCACGAACAAGGAATGGCGGAATAAAGCAGTGAAACTCAACGACGGCTCGGCTGCTGCTTCGGACAGCCAAGATGAGGACCTGACGCCAACGCAGGTGGGCGCCGAGATTCGCGATCTTCGGAAGGCCAAGCGCCTGACGATCAAAGAACTCTCTCTGGCCGCATCGGTATCAGTCGGACACTTGAGCGAAATCGAGCGCGGCATCGCATCACCCAGCATCAAGACGCTCAAAGACATTGCGAAGGCACTTAGCGTCACGATCGGCTGGTTTCTTCATAATGCCGAGGGCTGCGATCCGGCCGAGCGGGAGCACATCGTCCGAGCGGATAATCGCCGTATCTTGCGTTTTGCCTCCGGCGTCACAGACGAATTGCTATCTCCGAACTTGCGCGGACAGCTCGAACTGGTGATGTCGCGCTTCCCCCCGGGCACCGCCGAAGCTGAGCCAGCTTACTCCCATCAAGGCGAAGAAGCGGGGCTCGTCCTTTCGGGCTCGTTCGAACTGTGGATCGGAGAACAACACTTCACGTTACAGGCAGGAGACAGCTTCAGCTTTCCGTCGACGACGCCACATCGCTATAGCAATCCCGGAGACGTCGAAGCCGTCGTTATTTGGGCGATCACACCACCCACGTACTGAGAGCAGGCCGAGCGGCGCGCAACTTAAATAAGAGCCGCCGTCAAATAATCGGAGGCGTGCAGGCGCAGGCAATGACGGCGACCGTTTTTCCGACATTGCGAAGGCGGTAAGGCACCCTGCCGAAAAGCTGGTAGCCGCCGCCTTTCGTCAGACGCCGCACCTCGCCGCCAGCTTCGACTTCGATCGAACCTTCAATGACGATAACTGCGGTTTCGCCCTCAAAGACAATCGGATCGTCACCTGTACCCGCGCCGGGCTTATAGCGCTCAATGAACATTTGAAGCTTCTTTTCACGGCGCTCACCCGCAAGCACACGGAGATCTGCTGCACCTCTCGAAACAACGGCCAGGTCCCCCTCGTCGTAGAAAAGTGCGTTTTTCTGCGAGACGGGTAAGGCGAAGAAATCGGCCAGCGAGATCGGGATCGACGTGAGCAAGCGATGAAGAGATGCGAGCGATGGAGCATGCGTCTCCTGCTCGATCATAGATACTGTAGCGTTCGTCACGCCGGCGCGCTTGGCAAGCTCTCGCTGGGAAAGGCCTGCGGCCTCCCGCACAGCCTTAAGCCTCGAACCGACCGCAAGCTCGCTTGCCTCTTCGCGGGAGCGTGTCTTCGTCTTGTCTTCACGTTTTGACGTTTTCGCTTGAGCCATCGTCATTCACTTCTGCGGCGCGCTTCTGATGCATCGCTTGCTTTGCCGAAGCAGCAAGACATCGTTCGTGATCACGTTTCAATCGGGCGGTCAACGGCTCGGCTAAGATAGAACAGAGCCGCTTGCCTGTTCAAATTTTTATGTCATTATGTTCGATAGTTTTAACGACCGTCGCTTTCAGCGTGAGAAGGAGGAGCGGCATGGCGGCTCAAAACGACTTTGCGTATTTGTCGAACAAGATCTACGTGGGCGGCGAATTTGTCGTCAGTCGGGCGACCGAGCATTTCAATGTTATCGATCCGGCGACCGAAGAAATTCTCGGATCGATTGCTGATTGCCCCGATGACGAAATCGACGAGGCTCTCGACATCGCAACTGCCGCCCGCAAAGTCTGGACGGCGATAGACGCCAGAAGCCGCGCCGTCATTTTGCATGAGATTGCTGCACTCCTTCGCAAAGACAAGCGCCCCTATGCCGAGTGCTTGACGCGCGAAGAAGGCAAGCCGTTCAAGGAATCGGCGGATGAGGTCTCCTGGTGTGCAACCGCGATTGATTACTATGCTGAGCTCGCTCGTCACGAGACCGGACGTCTTGCCGGCGCAACGGTTCCAGGACAATTCCATTTCAGCGTGAAAGAACCCCTCGGGACGATCGTCATCGTGCTGCCCTTCAATTATCCCCTCGTCCTTCTGTGCTGGGAGGCCGCTGCGGCTCTCGCCGCAGGGAATGCGGTCGTCATCAAGCCTCATGAGCAGACAAGCCTGACGACGCTCAAATTCATGGAAGTATTTACGGGACTTCCGCCAGGTCTGATCCAGGTGATCACGGGCGGAGCGCGCGTCGGTCAAAAACTCGTCGGCAGTTCGAAGACACATGGCGTGGCCTATACCGGCTCAGTCGCCGTCGGCCAAGCCGTAGCGCGGACGTGCGCGGAAAGTTTCAAGCCGTGTTTGGTTGAAGCTTCCGGCAATGATCCGTTCATCGTGATGCCATCTGCGCCGCTCGATATGGCAGTCCGGGGGGCCGCATTTGCTGCCTATCTCAACTGCGGACAAGTCTGCACATCGGCTGAGCGCTTTTACGTTCACGAGTCAATCCACGATGCATTCGTCGACGGACTTGTTGCCGAGGCCCGCAAGCTTCGCATCGGCAATGGGCTGGGCGCCGTCGATCTCGGCCCGCTTGCGACGAGCAAGCAACGCGATCGATATGAAGGCTTGATCACACGCGCCCGGCAGCAAGGGGCCAAAGTCGCGACAGGCGGTGGCCGGCCGGCTGAACTCAACCGTGGCTGGTTCGTCGAACCGACAGTGCTCACCGATGTCACGCCCGATATGGAAATTCTCAACGAAGAACCATTCGGACCGGTAGCACCGATCTGCAAGGTGAAGAACTTCGATGAAGCCATCATGCTTGCCAATCGCTCTCGGTTTGGCCTCGGCTCCAACCTCTATTCCCTCGACATGGATGAAGCCTTCCGCGCCGTCCGGGAAATAGAATCGGGAATTCTTTGGGTGAATGCACCCCTACTCGATAATGACGCGCTGCCCTTCGGCGGCCGTAAGCTCTCCGGAAGCGGGCGGCAACTCGGCCCGGAAGGTTTGGCGCAATTTCAGAACACCAAGTTCGTGATGATCGACCCCAAGGCCTCCAACCAAGATTTCTGGTGGTTCCCCTATTCGAAAGCCGAGAGTTTCACTCCGGCTTGATTGCCGAGCGGCCAATCGAACTTCCCGACAGATATGCCGCGGCGCAAGCTGCGGCATATGCTTGTTATAAATGGTGGGAATTTAAGTCGTGCTCGACGCTGCACCGACCTCCCCTTTCGAAAGCTGTATCAATGAAAATTTTGCTCGTCATCGCTCATCCGCGTACCGACTCTCTTACCCATGCCGTCGCCATGACCTTCTCCGAAGCAGCAACGAGCAACGGCCACGAGATTGAAATTGCCGATCTCGGTGCGGAAGGTTTTGATCCGGTGCTACACGAAGCGGACGAACCCGACTGGTCCAATCCCGACAAGAGCTATTCACCTGAGGTCCAGAGCGAAATGGCACGCATCGAGCGCAACGATGCGACGGTGATGGTGTTTCCCGTCTGGTGGTGGTCGATGCCGGCGCTTCTCAAGGGGTGGATAGACCGCGTCTGGAACAATGGATGGGCTTATGGCGATAAGACCTATCCTCACAAACGCGCTTGGATGCTCGCCATCGCCGGCAGCGGCGCCGATACTTATGCAAAGCGCGGCTACGACCAGGCCATGCACACACAGCTCGACGTCGGCATTCTCAATTACTGCGGAGTTGCAGAGGCGCGCCTTGAAGTATTGTTTGGAGCGATCGAAGGCGCGCCGGGCCCCGCTGATATCCTGGCGAAGGCTCGGGAACTCGGCGGCGAATTCTAACGACAGCTGTTAGATTTTAATGCGCTCACCTTTGGGATCGTACCAGGGCGCAAACTGAGCGCGCGCCGGATAGCGCTCCCATGCGACCTCGATTTCGAACGGTTCAGCCGAAAGCCAATCCTGCGTTACCCCGTCTTCGCACCGCACATAGCCCATGCCGAGCGAAGCACCGATGCAGTGTCCATATCCGCCGGACGTAATGGATCCAACGATCTTACCGCCGCGCAAGATCGGCTCCTCATGATACAGCATCGGAGCGTCCTTGCCTTCGAGTTGGATCTGAACGAGCTTTTTCTTTAGCGGCCCTTTCTCACGTTGCTTCAAAAGCGCGTCACGGCCAATGAAACCGCGCGGCTTGTCCCATGCCACCGCGAAACCGATTCCCGCTTCCAGCGGCGTATCGTCTTCGCCGATATCGTGACCCCAGTGCCGGTATCCCTTCTCCATGCGCAGAGAATTCATCGCGAAATAGCCAGCGTGCTTTAGGGCGAACGCCTCACCGGCCTCGACAAGAACATCAAAAATGTGCTGCGCGAACTCGGCCTGCATCACGATCTCGAATCCGAGCTCTCCGACGAAGGTCACGCGGTTCACGCGCGCCTTTGCGTATCCGATCTCGATTTCCCGGCTGGCGCCGAACGGAAACGCGGCATTGGAGAGATCTTCATTCGTGATCGTACTCAGCAGAGCGCGCGACTTCGGCCCCATCAGAGCCAGCATCGGCAGTCCGGAAGACATATCGCGCGCGAAGACATGGGCATCTTTCGGCAAATGCCGCGTCAGCCATGCAAAATCCCGAACTTGCGAGGCAGCAATCGTGATGACAAGGAAGGACGTCTCCGACAGGCGCGTGACGGTCACGTCGGCTTCGATGCCTCCATGATCGTTGAGCCATTGCGTGTAAACAAGCTTTCCGATGGGAACGTCGACATCGTTAGCGCAGATTCGATTGAGCGCGGCACAAGCGTCACGCCCGTCCACGGCAAACTTCACGAAGCAACTATGATCAAACAGCGTGACGGCCTGGCGCGTGTGCCGACATTCGGCGGCGGCGAGATCAAACCAGTTCTGCCGCCCATAGCTGTAGACGATTTCGGGTCTGCTCCCCGGCGCACCAAAGAACCCCGGCCGCTCATAGCCGACGGCTTCGGTCATGAACGCGCCTTGCGCAATAAGGCGATCATGAAATGGACTGCGTCGAACGTTGCGCGCTGTCTCGAACTGGCGATAGGGCCAGTGCATATCGAAAAGCAAGCCGAGCGTTTCGGTGGTACGATCGTAAAGATACTTCTTATTCGACTGAAACGGATGCATGCGCCGAACATCGACATCCGTCAGCTCGACCGGCGGCCGGCCATTCTTTATCCATTGCGACAAAGCTTTGCCGACGCCGCCAGAAGACAAGATGCCGACGGAGTTGAACCCGCAAGCGCAAAACAGATTTTCGATTTCCGGTGTTTCGCCAAGCAAATAACGATCGTCTGGTGTGAAACTCTCCGGACCGCAGAAAAAGAGCTGAATGCCTGCATTCGCCAACATCGGCACGCGATTCATGGCCATCTGCAGAATTGGCTCGAAATGCTCGAAGTCTTCCGGCAGAGAATCGAAACAAAACTCCGGCGAGATTCCGTTATGCCCCCAGGGCTTCGCCTGCTTCTCGAAACACCCGAGCAACAGCTTTCCGGCATCTTCCTTATAGTAGGCTTCTTCATCGGTGACGAACAGGACGGGAAGACCGAGCGGCAACCCTTCGAGCTGCTGAGTAACAATGTAGAAATGCTCGGCGGCATGCAGCGGCAGCGAAACACCGCTTAGGGCTGCAAAATCCCGCGACCACATTCCCCCAGAAATAACGACCTTATCAGCTCGGACTTCGCCGCGATCAGTTATTGCGCCGACCGCGCGGCCGTTTTCAACGATAATGCGCTCAACACGGATGTTTTCTAGAATGGTGACTCCGGCATTGCGCGCGCCCTTTGCCATTGCCATCGTCACATCGACAGGATTGACCTGCCCGTCCTTCGGCATCCAGAGGCCGCCGACCAGACCGTCGATGTTCAAAGGCGACCAACGCTCTTTGATCTCTTCCGGTCGCAGAACTTCGACGGGCAAACCGAAGTTACGTGCCATTGAGGCGCCACGTTTCAACTCTTCGAAGCGCCCATCGGCTTTTGCGACGCGAAGTGCACCGTTTTGCTTAAAGCCGGTCGCTTGTCCCGTCTCGGCTTCGAGATTGGTGAAAAGCTCGCCGGTATACTTCGCGAGTTCGGTCATGTTCCGCGTCGCGCGCAATTGCGTCACGAGACCGGCCGCATGCCAAGTGGTGCCGCAGGTCAACTGTTTTCGCTCGCATAGCATCACGTCCGAAATGCCGATCTTGGCGAGATGATAGGCAATCGAAACGCCCGCTACGCCACCGCCAACGATCAAAACTTCCACACGATTCCGGAACGACGTCATTTGATCCGTCCTGCTACGATCAATTCCCAAGAAAGGGACAATCTACGTAGAAGTCGAAATTTTCAATTCATTTTTTCACATATGTGATTTTAATAATTGCATTGCATCAAAATATCGAAATTCTACTTCCGTCGCGCCATTGCATACCACACGTACGCAATGCCGATGGTGGTGAAGACGGAGGCGGCAAGAACGAAGGAGGCGACAGCTATTTGCGGAGAAGCGCTCGACCTGAGAGACAGCCACAACATGACAGGCAACGTCTGAGTTTCACGCGTCGTCAGGAACAGCGCCATGATGAATTCGTTGAGCGAGGTGATGAACGAGAAGAGCGCTGCCGAAACAATTCCGGTTATCGCCACCGGTACGATGACGTTAAAAAAAGCCCTGAGCGGCGGCGCTCCGAGATCTCCCGCAGCTTCGACGAGACTCTTATCGAGCGTCTCGAACGTCGGCACGAGAACCGTGATTGCGAGCGGAAGAGCCCAAAGCGTGTGGGCGCAGGCCACGAGAATTTTCGAGCCGAAAAGCTCGGAGCCAAAGACGGTGATCGAACCAAGCCCCATCGCTACCGCGATGCCGAGTACGAGACCCGGCACAAACAGCGGAATGATCATCAAGGTCTGCAGCAATGGCCGGTTGCGATGGCTATGAGCCAGGGCGTAAGCGGTCGGCAGCGCCAGAACAAGCGCCATGACCGTCGTCATGGCCGCAATCTCAAGGGAGTTCCACGCCGCATTGATCCACTGAGAATCATTGAAGAACTCTCCGAACCAACGCAGCGAGAACCCCCGGATAGGAAAGCGGATGACGTTGTCGTTGCTGAACGCCATCACCGCCGTTACGCAGATCGGAATGAGAACGTAAAGCGCAAAGAACGAGGCGAAGATGCGATGGAGATAGCGGTAGGCACGCTCCTCAAACATAACGGCGGCCTTTCCTATGGCGCAGCCACTGCGTCAGCAATGCCGCCATGGCGATAATCAAAATCAAGACGACCGAAAGTGCCGCCGCCATCGGCCAATTGCGCCGCGTCAGCATCTGGAGCTGAATTTCATAAGGTACGGTCCAAAGCGAATCTGGTCCGAGCGCATTGGTCGTTGCGTAAATGCCCATCGTGAAAACGAAAGCCTGCGTAAACGCCGCCGCGATACCGCCCTTCGCCAGAGGGAGCAGAACAGTAAAGAAAGTCCGCATCGGCGAGGCGCCAAGATCCGCGCTTGCGGTCAGCAGGTTACGATCAATACCGTTTAGCACGCTCAGGATCGAGAAGAAGCAATACGACACTGAGATGTAGGAAAGTCCGACGACGGCCGCGATCTCGGTTCCGAGCAGATTGACCTTCTGGTCGCTGAGACCAGTCGAAACAAGAAAATATGAAAAGAGACCGTTGAACGGAAAGAACATGCGCCAGCCGATAATGACGGAAACTTCCGATATCAGCATCGGTGCGAGCGCGATCGCGAGAAAGATTGTGCGCGCTCCGCCGTCCCGGAGCCAGACGAACTGCGCAAAGAAAAATGCCGCAACGACCGTGATGACTGCGGTTACAAGCGAGATGTAGAGCGTCTTGCCAATTTCCGTGAGATACAGAGGATTGGTCAGCACTTCGATGTAGTTATTGAGCGTCCACGCTTCGACATAGACATTGGCGCCTGTATGGTCGTTAAAGCTCATACGCAAGAGGTAGAGCAGTGGCCAGCCGAAAATGACGATGAGAAACAAAAGCGCCGGAACCAATAGCCAGGGGATACCTGCGCTTGCTGCGAAAATGCCCGGTCGGCGACCGATCACGTCGAAGCTCGCCATTATGATAACGGGAAAAAAGTTGCGTCGGCGCTTCTCCAGCCAATCTTGATCATGTGATCAGGACCGACCTCAGGCACCTTGGCGCTATCGAAGAAAAGCGCGCCGTGTTCGGTTTCAGCATGGATGCGATAGCTGCCGCCGAGATATTCGATTGACGTGACGCGCCCTATCAGAACGTTCTCTGCACCGGCACCGTTCACGAGCTTGAGGTTTGTCGGACGGATGAAGAGACGCTTGTTGGCCGTGCCGTCATCAAGACCGCCGATCACGGCAGCCGGCAGCGCCAGCGAGCACGATTCTCCGACAAACGTGTAGACGAACTCGCTGGTCGGTTGCTCGAAGATTTCGATCGGCGTGCCGATCTGTTCGATTCGTCCCTTATTCATGACCGCGATGCGGTCGGACAGCGCCATCGCCTCGCTCTGGTCATGCGTCACGAACACGGCCGTGAAGCCAAGCTCTTCGTGTAGGCGGTGGATCTCGGAACGAAGCTCAAGCTTGAGCTTCAGATCGAGGGCGCTCATCGGCTCGTCGAACAGCAGAATGCTCGGCTCGACGACCATGGCACGTGCGAGAGCCACGCGTTGGCGCTGCCCTCCCGACATTTCAGCCGGATAGCGGCCACCGAAGGCCGCCATCCGCACAACATCGAGAATGCGTGTCACCCGCGGCGCGATATCGCCAGACGGCACGCCGCGCATTTTCAAGCCGTAGGCGACGTTCTCCGCAACGGTCAGATGCGGAAACAATGCCCCCGATTGAAATACTGTTGCCGTGTCGCGCTTGTAGCTCGGCAGGCGATCGACCCTGCGGCCCATCAGTTCGATGACGCCGCTGTCAGGACGGTCCATCCCGCCGATAAGACGGAGCGTCGTCGTCTTTCCGCAACCGCTCGGACCGAGCAGCGTGAGAAATTCACCCTGCTCGACCACGAGATTGATCTCGTCAACGGCGGCGTGACCACCGTAACGTTTGACAACACGTTCCAGCCGAAGTGCACAAACCATTCTCGCGTTAGCCCTTCGACGTCTTCAGCACCGCTTTCTGGAAGCGCTCTCCCATCGCGTCAAAGTTCGGTAGGAGCCGCTGCAGCCCATCCATCGTCATCAGACGCACGTTCTTCACCAGATCGTCGTTCGTTTTCGGATAATTGTGCCAGAAGGCAGGAACAGTCACGTCCTTTCGGGACATCACCGACATCTGAACGTTAATGAACCGATCTTGCGTTTCTTTCTCCAGGATATAGCCCAGGAACATGTCGGCGAGCGCATCGTGCTGGGTGCCCTTTACTTTAATGTACCAATCGCCGTAAGCGACCGTTCCATCGGCCGGAATACCGGTCAGGTAACTCGGGCCGCCGTTTTTCATCAAGCCGAGAGCATCTGACGAATAAATTTGCGCGAATGACGCCTGCTCTTGCAGCATGAGGAACGACAGCTCTGCTCCGTCCTTATAATATTTTGCCGGACGGAGACGCTCGAGAGCCTCGAAGATGGGATCGGAGGCCATGCCCGGCTTCCAATCGTAGAAGGCGTTGAAGTCTTTCTTTGCGCCCCAAATGGCCGAGATCGCGATGAGCCACCAGTATGCGCCGGCATCGAGCGCCAGCTTACCCTCGAGATCCTTATCCCACATCGTCGTCCAGCTCAGAGGCTTCTTGGCTGTAAGATCCGTATTTAGCATTGGCAGCGAGAAGCCGAGCCCGAGCGGGACGCCGTAATCGCGCGCGGATTCGGGGCGTGCGGTCAAAAAGAACGGTTGAACGTCGGCGAGCTGCGGAAATTTCGAACGATCGGATTTGGCGTAAAGGCCTTCGGCGAGCGCACCGAGCGTCGTGTATTCTTCCGATACGGTTATATCGAACGGCGGCTTCCCTGGTGGCGCTGCCTTCATCTGGGCGACCATCTGGTCCCAGCCGCCGACGAGCGAAACCTTGGTGCCGTATTTTTCGTTGAACGGATCGGAGATCGCTGATTTGAAGGAATCGAGATAACCACCGGACCAGGCGCACACTGTCATCTCTTCGCCCTTAAAGGCGTCTTTTGCGTCCGCCGCGTGTGCTTTGCCGATGATCGCTGGCAGTGGCAGCATTGCCGCGCTTAAACCTGCCGCACCCGCTCCTAAAATCTGACGACGCGAGACCTGCGCTGCTTTCGACTTGTCTTCCCCGTTACTCATTTCAGAACTCCCAATTCTTTGGTGATGCTGATGCGAAGAAAGAGTGCGGGCGAAAAGCCGCCCTTCATCCGGCCTAGGCCGGTCATTGCATGTCGGCAGTGAAAGCCGCGAAGCACCGGTCCGTTACTCACGAAACGTATCCGCTGGGCCACGACGCCAAATGGCGGAACCGGGATCTGTAAGGCGGAGAACCAAAGGTGAAATCCTGCATGCCTTGAGCATGCGCGCCAACCGAAGTGCGATCATCGGCCGGCGCCGAGGAAACGTCAGATCTTACCCGAGTACGACCTAAGAGCATCGCATCCCTTCATTAGTTGGGCGCCCAACGGTGAATGCCTAAACTGAAGGCATTTTGCGCATGGCGCAAGCATGCGAAAACCGTAAAGCGTATAACTCATGACATCAACGACCGTATTTCGTAGATTGATATAAGTCAATGACCTGCTTTCGCTAAATTGCATATTTATTTTGCCGTCCTCAAATTGAGGCGCGGCAGTAAATTGCGACGTTCGAAGTCAGGAAATACTTTAGCGTTGAAGCGGATATCGTCTCTCGCGATATTGCGCATTCTCCGTCGCGACGATGCGCAACCAGCATCGGGACAGTCCAAATTTTTAACGACATCAGGCACCGCGGCCGGGTCGCGCATTAGCGCCAGCTGAAGACGGACTAAAATGACCGCACACTGTTTTTATTGCGGCGTGCGGTCGTAATCACCCTTGCCGCGTGGCATCACAAAAAATCGCGAGATGGCAACATAAATAAAGCTCGCGATGACGGCCGCGGGAATTGAAGCCGTCGTATATTCATACGGCCATCGGCTCTCATAGGAGACAGGATTTAAAAGATAAACGTACGTGAGAAAACCAGCGGCCATGGCGAGCAACGCCGCCGGATTGAACCCACCCCAAAACTGGTACGGGCTGCCCGGCCCCTCCTCATAGATCCCGCGGATGTTGAGCTTGTTCCGACGGAGTACGAACGTGTCAGCAATCTGAATGGCGCAGAGAGGAGCAAAGAAAACGCCGATAAAGGCCAGGAATGTACCAAAATTCGAAAAGAATTCTTCCGGGATGACAATGCCTACAGCGGCGACCGGAACGATCGACAGAAGAATGAGCGTACGCCACGACGCATCACCGAGCGCCGGAACACGACGCAAACCGATGGCTGTCGAATAGACACCCGCGAGCGAAGGTCCGAGATTGGCTGCCATAACAAAAAGCAACGCGATAATCCCGTAAAGCGGTCCGCCGAGCGAGACCAGCCAAGCTGTCGGATCGGGGACCTTGAGAACGAGCATTGCTGCGAGCCCGACGATGCTTAGCAGAGGCAAGGACAGCCCCATGGCAAGCATAGATGGCAGAACCGAACTTGAAGGCGACGGCGCTTCGCGAACGATCGTACCGAAATATGCCCAGAAGCCGAGCAGCGATACGATGCTTATTTCGACGCCGGTCACGTAATTCCACGCTAGACTGGGCGACGCCATTGATGGCTTCGCAACCGCAAGCGCATCCGCTTGTCCGGAAAGCAACTGGTAGAGCATCCAGACGCCGATGCCGACCACGACGATAAACAGAAGGTTCGATGCCGCTTCGAGGCCCTTGAGACCATTGAGAAGCACAAGATAGACGACTGCGCACGTCACTGCCGAGACCATCCGGACGATCGCGAGCGCATGATCCGGCCCTGCCAACCCGAGCGTAATCAAGACCTGCGCGACGGCCTTGCCAAAAAAAACCAGAAGAAGGGCATTCCAGCCGATAATCGACGCATACTGCAGAAAAACGGTAATGAGCCAGCCGCGATTACCAAACTGGGGCTTAGACGCGGCAATGGAATCGATGCCGTACTTCGTCGACGTTGGGACCACGGCCAGCGTCAAGATTAGCATTCCGATCATCGCCCCCGCGATCAGGGCCGACACACCCATTTTGAAGTCGAGATAGAAAGCGACGTACTGTCCGATGAGATAGGACCAATTTCCGCAAGCCGTTACGAGAAGAACAACGGTGAGCTGCCGACTGGTCCAGGTTTTATCGCGCGCCGTGAGCGGCCAACCGGATTCCGCTACGCTGTCATCGTTCGCGGCCATTTCACCCCCAACAAATCATCGATCCAATGATCCAGATTGACCAGAAATCAAAGCAAGTAGACTCAAGCGGCCGCCACAAAAAAAGGGATTTATGCCTCTGAGATCTTTCATCGTGCTTCCGAGGAGAAGTGCCGTTGATCAGTTTCGCGCCTTTTCTCACTTCCGAAATCCATCGCGAGAATGAGGATGCCACCTGCAAACATAAAGAACGAGAGGAGGGCAACGGCGGTCTGCGATGACGCACCATTCGCTTTCGCGAAACCGATCAAGTAGGGCCCGAAGAATCCGCTCGAATTCGCAACGGCGTTGATCAAGGCTATTCCGGCAGCAGCCGCTGGTCCCGCCAACAATGCTGCAGGGACCGTCCAAAACACCGGAAAAATCGCAAGGGTGCAAGCCGAAGCAACCGTCAATAGAACGAGCACCACGATCGGCGCCGTGACGAACGCCGATAGCGCAAATGCGACGCTGGCAACGAAGCAAGGGACGGCGATGTGCCAGATTCGTTCTCCCGTCCGATCTGAATGACGCCCCCAGACGACCATGAAGATCGCGGAAATCGCATAAGGCACCGCCACCACGAATCCGGTTTCAGTATTGCTGAGCGACATGCTTTTGACGATTTGCGGCATCCAGAAACCGAGACCGTAAAGTCCTATCCCGGCGCCGAAGCAGGAAATTGCAAGAACGATAACGCGCTTGTCCGTCAGCGCATCGCGGATGGAATGACTGTGGCTAGGCACGTTCTCTTGTCGATCGCTGGCCAATTGCGCGAGAAGATCATCGCGCTCCGCCGGCGTAAGCCACTTTGCGTCCGCTGGCGTCTCCGGCAGGCGCAGCAGGCACACAACTCCAAGGGCGATGGCCGGGAACGCCTCCAAGATGAACTGCCACTGCCATCCGCGCAGCCCTAAGACGCCGTTCCATGCATCGAGAATCCATCCCGAGATCGGCGCGCCGATGATCGTTGAAATCGGAATTGCCATCATAAACACTGAAACGATCCGCGCACGCTCAGCGGACGGCACCCAGTTGGTCAGATAATATATGACTCCGGGAAAGAAGCCTGCCTCTGCCGAACCCAACAGGAAACGCAGCACTGCAAGCTCTGTTGAGTTGCTGACAAAAGCGGTTCCAGCCGACAGAATTCCCCATGTGATCATGATGCGCGACAGCCAAAGCCGGGCGCCGACCCGCGTCAGCACGATGTTGCTTGGCACTTCGAACAAGAAATAGCCAAGAAAAAAGACGCCTGAGACAAACCCGAAGGCTTCAGGTCCGATCGAGAGATCGGCATTCATCTGCAGCGCTGCAAAGCTGACATTTACGCGATCGAGATAGGCTGCGAAATATCCGGCAATTAAGAGCGGCAGGATTCGATACTGGACTTTGGAAAGAGCGCACGAGAGAGCGTCAGACATGAGAGATGAGATCTGGCCGAGAATGAGGGACGATGGCTGCAAAGGCTATTGCGCCGATTTCCGGCGTGACTGATTGGCGAATATTATGAATCCATTTACCTCACACTTTCTCCGCTCTGCTGCTGGTAGCTTCGTCTCGCATAGGCGTGAGCCGCTTGTAGTAGAGATCGCTGTAAATCGAGATTTCGAGGCGTGCGATGCCAGGCAGGGATCTGACATTTTTTTCTATAACGTCGAGAAGTTCGCGATCCGTTTGACAGATGAACTCGGTCAAGATGTCGAAACGCCCAGCGCAAATGACGATATACGTCGTGTTTGCAAGACGGGCTAAAGCGTCGGCGATGTCCATCACGCGATGTCCTGACGCGACGTTAATCGCTACCCAAGCCATCGAACGAAACTCGAGGCTCATCGGATTAATGAGCGCAATCACGCTAACGGTTCCCGTGTCCGTCAGATGCTTGAAACGTAACCGTACTTGGCCCTCGGAAATATCGAGTTCGTCGGCGACTTGCAAAAACGGCTTGCGCCCGTCTTCGCTCAACGAACGAATAATCCGTACATCGATCTCATCGATCTCGCGCGGGCGAACTCCGGTCTCGCTTTCAGCCTTGTTTTTGGCCGCTGCGAAATGCGCCAACTGGTAATGAAAGCTTAGATAGGGCATCGCCTCGATCGACTGGATCCCGTCGATCTTGCCAACCTCATTTTCGATCGTCGACTGTAGTGCCGCCCGATCCTTGCAGAGTACTTCCGCAAACAACGAATAGCGCGACGTGGAGACAACGACGTAGTCGATGCTCGGGATCTTTTGCAATTCCTGCGCGATCTTAGTCGCGGGCCGGTCCGGCCGTGTCGTGAGCCCCAACAAGGCCGAGGCGCCGTAGCCAAGCACCGAGGGATCGGTCACCGCCGTTATCTGCATGACGCGTTGTTCGATGAGATCGAGAACCCGGCTGCGAGCCGTTTTTTCGGTGACCCCAATTTCCCGCGCGATGTGAGAAAACGGCATCCGCCCATCGGCCTGCAACAACGACACGATCCGCCGATCGATATCGTCAAGTGACGCGACGAGTCGGAGATAGTCCGACGTCGTCATGTTGCGCTTCATTTATCCCTCCGGTGCACGCCCCCACGCCGCACGTTGCCCCCAGCCAAAACCCATACCGGTAATAGATCAAGCGAATAATGTGTGATTCATGCGCTTGACTCGGATAGATCTACGAATTACAGTTTATAAATATCTGTTTTCCACGAATTACGGTTATATGGTGGGCTCTCCGTGAAAGTAGGCATTCTCCAAGAAGGCGAAGTCATGCCGGGCGTTAGCTACGCCCAGCGCTACCAAGAAATGATCGCAGAAGTCGCGCTCGCCGATAAATTCGGTTTTTCGACATGGGGTACGTCGGAGCAGCACTTCAGTCCCCCACGGTTTACGGTGTCCGCGCCTGAGGTGCTTTATGCAGCGATCTCTCAGCACACGAAGCGCATCAAGTTTCGCGTCATGTGTTCGGTGCTGCTGAAGTGGAACCATCCCATTCTCGTTGCTGAGCGCCTCGCAACTCTGCACAATATTTCCAATGGCCGCGCAGAAATTGGCACGGCGCGCTCCAACAACCTCACCACCTTGGACGCATTCGGCGTGACACCGACAGAAACGGCCGAGCAATGGGCCGACTCGATGGAGGTGTTGGCCAAAATTTTTGAAAGCGACAAGCTGGAACACGACGGGCCCGTATGGAAAATTCCGGAACGTACGATCGTTCCGTCGTTCGACAAGGCAACGCATCCGCCGGTCTCGGTCGCAGCATCGAGCATTAAGACCCACGCGTCGGCGGGTGAATCCCAAATCGGCGTGATGTGCTTCGAGAATTACTTCGGCTTCGATTATCTGCAGGAGTGTATCGATGCCTATCGCAAGGCTTATGCCACCGGTAAGCCGCAGATGCCCAAGCCCAATGACTACATGGGCCTCTACGTCGCCACCGCCTTTTGCGCCCCGACGCGCGAAGAAGCCGCGCGTGTGGCACGCGACGTCGCGCTCGGGTATTTCCGGTTCATTCTGGACCTCTACGTTCCGCTCTCGAAAAAGGGTTCCTACGAATATCTCGACCGCATCCGGCTCCTGGAAGCCAACGAGGGCAATCTCGACTTCCTGATGACCGAGACGCCGTCGGTTCTAATCGGCTCGCCGGCTGACTTTATCGAGCGGCTTCTGAAGCTCGAAGCCATGGGCGTCGATGAGGTTCTGCTCCGGATCGATGGCGTCCCGCACGAAGAAATCATGAAATCCATCGAGCTGATCGGCCGCGAAGTCATTCCCGTCGTCGATCGCGATTACAAGGTTGCCGCCGAATGACGGATAGCATCGCTGAGCGCGCCAATCTCGTCATTGTCAGTCGTCGTATTATCACGATGGAGCACGACACCGATCCGGAGATCGTCGCCATCGCAATTCGCGGCAAGCGCATTCTTCGTCTCTTGAGGAGAGACGAGATTGCGTCGGTTGTCGATGAGAACACGCGGATTGTGGACGTCGGCGAGCGGCCGGTGATGCCAGGTTTTGTCGACCCGCATGCCCATATCGAGGTCGCGTGCCGGTCTTCTTTTGGGGTCGTCGACTGCCGCGCGCCGGGATGCAAGAACGTCGAAGACGTCATCGCGGCTCTGTCCGAGAAAGCGGCAACGACTCCGGCAGGGGAATGGGTGGTTGGCCAGGCCAACCTTTTCTTCGACCGAAAGCTCGCTGAGAAGCGCTTTCCCACCCGGCAGGAGCTTGATCGCGTAAGTACGGCTCACCCTGTTGCCGTGCGTGCGGGCGGACATCTGACTATTCTTAATTCGAAGGCACTTGCGGTCTGCCTTATCGATCGCAACTACACGCCACCGCCATACTCGATTACAGGTCTGCCGAGCGTCGAGCGCGACGCGTCCGGCGAGCCGACCGGCATCGTCAAGGAAATGGATAATCTCCTTCCCTTTTCGGCGATGAACCGCGACGAGCTGGCCGCCGCTCTGATCACGGGAATTCCGACGCTCTTCACCCAATATGGCGTCACCACAATCGGCGAAATCTCCGAGACCGTCGACGGTCTCCAAATCATGAACGATATGGCGGCGAGCGATGAATTGCCGATCTCGGTGCGTCCGTATATTTGGGCGCCGGGAACGCTTTCGCTTGAGGCGGCGTGCAACTGGAAGAAAAGCATCTCCGTCACGGCACCTGACGACCTCTTCCGCATCCAAGGTGTGAAGCTTTTCGCAGACGGCGGGTTCTCGGCAAAAAGTGCGGCCGTAAAGCAGCCATATCTGACGTGTGCGTGCAAAGGCGGATGCACATTCCGCGGCGACGTCGCCCTTGAAAAAGACTTCACCCGACGCGCCATCGAACTGACGCAAAATGCTGGACTTCAGCTTGCGGTTCACGCCAACGGTGATCGCGCCCAGGAGTGGGTCTGCGATACGCTTCTCGAATTGGGCGGTGCCCCTACCGGCCGCATCCGCACGCGCATCGAGCACGCGGGTAATCTGATGCCATCAGAAACGACCGCGGACAAATGGGCAGCTGCCGGCATTATTCCCGTCCCGCAGCCTGTATTCCTTTATACCTTCGGCGAGTACTTTGCTGACTATCTCGGCGACTACGGCAAGCTCGGCCGCTTCTCGTTTGCAACTCTGATTAAGCAGGGTTGGCGCCTCTCTGGCAGCTCAGACGTTTGGGTCGGCTCAGAAAGCGACGCGACCAATCCTTTCTTCGGCGTCTGGTGCTGTCTCAAACGTCAAGCTTATTCCGGCGCCATTCTTGATGGTGACGAAGCCATCTCACTCGACCACGCGCTTCGTTTCCATACGGTCGATGCTGCTTCTGTGCTTGGCGAAGACGATGTTTGCGGCAGCTTGGCTCCCGGGAAATTTGCCGATGTCATCGTTCTGGACCGCGATCCCCATGCCATCGCCGTCGACGATCTATTGAAGATCAAAGTCGATCGCGTCTTCAAGAACGGCAAAGAAGTCTGGACACGAAACAAAGAGCAGGAGCGGGACGCACATGGCGCAGCCCCTTAAAATTCTGTCAGAGTCGTTCAGTCCACCCGTCGACGCGCGCGAATACCGCTCGGCGATGGCTGACATGCCTGGCGCCGTGACCATCGTGACGTCGTGGGCACACGACGGAATGCCGTCTGGTGCGACTCTTTCGGCAGTCCTGTCGCTCTCACTCGAACCGCCGTTGATGCTGGCATGCTTTGATCACGCGTCGAACACGCTGGGCGCCATTCAGGCGCAAGGTAAATTTCTCGTCCATGTTCTCGCGCATGGTCAACAGGACCTGGCGCTGCAGTTTTCGGGAAAATCGAACGAGAAATTCAAGGATGTCGGCTGGGAGGTCGGTGCGCTCGGACTGCCTCAGATCGAAGGCTGTGTCATCGTCGTAGCCTGCGAGGTTCACGACATCATCGAGGCCGGCGATCATAAGATCGTCATCGGACACGTCAAAGAAATCGAGCGCGAGAGCGCTCTGAACCCCATCGTCTACGCGCGCCGGAAAATGCTGCCGTTCGATCACGGAGAAGCGCAGCCATGATCCGGCTCACAATCGTCTACGGGTTGCCTAACGACGGCGCGGCGTTCGACGCGCACTATCAGAACATTCACTGCAAGCTCGTCGACAAAATGCCTCGCGTCCAGAGCTTCTGCTACAGCCGCGGTCCGGTCATCAGCAGCGACGCTTCTAAACCCGCGTATCTGATCGCTTTCTTGGATTACGAGAGCAACTCCGATCTGGAAGCCTCTATGAATTCCGACGAAGGCAAAGCTGCTGTCGCGGATGTCGCTAATTTTGCAGATGGCGGAGTGACGATCTTCACCACCGAAATCTAGCTCTGTCGTGCATAAGTACACACCAGAGAAAGGGACAGCCGCCATGCAGCAATTCGATCCCGAACTCGAAAGACGCATTCGCGCACTCGAGTCCACTTCTAACGACGTGAGCTTCACGCCTTTGGATTGGTTCCTTCTTGTTGCTCTCGGAATAGTATTTCCCGCCGGATTCCTCCTCTGGGGATGGCCGTGGTGAAAGTGGGTCCAATTCAGCTTTCCACGCACTGAAAAGCAGTTTCCGTTTTCAAAAACGCAAGCCAATCGAGGTGAAATCGCCTATGTTCCTTCCGCAAATTGACGAGTGGCAACCCGCATCCAAGCAAACTACCGACTTTCTCTCCGGGCAGCATAAGCTGGTGATCGGCGGCACCGAGCAGGCAAGTGCGTCGGGACAGACGATCGAAACGTTCGATCCCGCCCTTGGCAAAGTTCTTGCCGCCGTTCCGCATGCCGGACAGTCCGACGTCGATGCAGCCGTTGCCGCCGCGCAATCGGCCCTCGCCGTTTGGCAAAAAATCGCGCCGAGCGAACGCGCACGCCTCATGATGCGCTTCGCCGATTTGATCGAACGCGACGCACCGTGGATCGCAGAGGTCGAAAGCCTCGATTCTGGAAAACCCAAAGCTCATATCGCTGCCGTCGATATTCCCCTCGGCCTCGGGGCAATCCGCTACAATGCCGGATGGTGCACGAAGATTGCGGGTGAGACGATCCCAGTGACATCGCCCGACATGCTCGTCTACACGAAACGCGAACCGATCGGCGTTGTCGCCGCCATCGTGCCGTGGAATTTTCCGCTTTGCCAAGCCTGCTTCAAGATTGCACCCGCACTCGCAGCAGGCTGCACCGTGATCCTGAAACCCGCAGAGCAGACCCCGCTGTCCGCCCTCATCCTCGGCAAGCTCGCGCTCGAAGCCGGCATTCCTCCCGGTGTTTTGAACGTGCTGACCGGAGAGGGAGCAACCACCGGTCAAGCCCTTGTCGTACACCCCGGAGTTGCAAAGATCTCCTTCACCGGCTCGGAGGAAGTCGGCAAGCACATTGCCCGCACTGCTGCGAACACGCTGAAGCACGTTTCACTGGAACTCGGCGGCAAGAACCCAAACATCATCTTCTCTGATTGCGACGACGTCGATGCCGCGGCAGCAACAGCAGCCGGTGCAATTTTCTTCTACACGGGCCAAGTTTGCTCTGCCGGTTCACGTCTGATGGTCGATGCAAAGGTCTTCGACCGCGTCGTCGACCGTGTGGTCTCGGAAGCCCAACAGCTTAAGATGGGCCATGGACTTAAAGCCGAAACCACACTTGGACCGTTGATTTCTGAGGACCAACTGAAGCGTGTCGACGGCTTTGTCGAAGAGTCGCGCGGCAGTGGCATTGAGATTGTTTCGGGCGGCAAACGCGCAGTCGGCGATCTCGCCTCGGGATCGTTCTACGAACCAACCGTACTGACCGGAGCCGAAGATACCGACCGCGTCGTCAAGGATGAGATCTTCGGCCCGGTTCTCACCGTGCAACGGTTCGAAACCATTGACGATCTGATGCCACGTGCGAATGCGACCAACTTCGGTCTCGCCGCCGGCATCTGGACGCGGGACATCGCAAAGGCTCATGCGGCCGCTGCCGCGATGCAGGCGGGCACCGTTTGGATCAATACCTATAATCAGTTCGACGCTGCCGTCGGTTGGGGTGGATTCAAACAGTCAGGCTACGGCAAGGACAACGGTCGCGAGGGATTGGATAAATATCTCCAGACCAAAACCGTGTGGGTCAATCACGCGCGATAATATTCGCTACAAGCGTATGATCACCCCCGGGATTTAGCCAATCGGCAGAGTTCGGCGCCGAACATTCCAATTGCGGTGTCGGCACCGTTCCTCGCGAGAATGTCTTCGATTTATTACCGATGGCTGCCGCAATGAATGGCAACCCAACGCCGAGAGAACAAGCCACGCAGGCAGAATCAGAATGCAAGGCGAGATAACGCTCTCCAACCCAGCGAGTGCAACGCTAGCGTAGATATGAATATTGCCGATCATGCTATTCGGACCGCTGTAAGCTGTCAGCGAAGGTGCCGGTTTGAGAGACCAGGCTATTTTACGGCCTCGAGAGAAGGCACCCATTACAAACGCGCGAGATTTCGGAACTCAGGAGCAGGCGATCCGTTCCCACGATAAGGAGGACGGATCCATGTCCACGCTCAGCAATCTCATGTTTGTCGCCGCTGTTATTGGCGGTCCGATCGTTCTAGCGTTGCTTTACCTCTACGGCATGAAAACAACGCGCGAAAAAGATAGGATACCCCATTCTCGTGACATTACCGACCGCGCTACGAAAGAGCTTTACAAGGAAAGCGAGGCCGAGCGCGAGCATCAGGAAAAGGCAGCGGCTCGCTCGGATAAAATCGTCGATGTAATCGAACGAAAAACTGGAACGACGGGCTGAATAGCCTTCGAACACCAGGGCACCATATTCATGTCTCTCCCCGACGGAGACGGTTGTCGGTGCCCACCGTATTATCCGTGCTGCGAAGAGAGAGCACAAAAAGATCGACAAATATCGGAACCATGACCAGCTGATACGGTTCTAGCGAGCAACGACTACTAGCCAAGTTTAGAGGTCGCCTTTCCGAGCGGCCAACGATTTCGCTAAGCGCACATAGAACTCGCATCAGGGACCGTCGATGAAAAAGCTCGGGTCGCCTCTCTCTTTTTTTGTAGCTCTATCGTTGCCGGCATTGATCCCCCAGGCATCTCTCTCCCAGACATCCTCGCCTCAAATCAAGACCGCGGTGGTCGATACGGCGGAAAATGCGGGGGCCGATGCGTCAAAACCGCAGGGACCCGCCTTCGCGACGCCTGGAGGTAACGAGTGGCCTATGCCCGGCGCAAACACGGCACTCACGCGGTACAGCTCGCTCTCGGACATCAATGCGCAAAACGTCAGCAAGCTGACGAGTGTCCTCACCTTTTCGATGGGCGTTGATCGCGGACAGGAAGCGGCGCCACTCGTCATAGGCGATACGCTCTATGTCGTCTCGCCGTACCCCAATATCCTGTACGCGCTCGACCTTTCGAAACCTGGTGCGCCTTTGAAGTGGAGTTACAAACCCCACCCTCTGGCCGCGTCGCAAGGCGTAGCATGTTGCGATGTGGTCAATCGCGGTCCCGCCTATGCGAACGGCCGCGTCTTTTTCAACACGTTGGACGGCAATACGATCGCCGTCGACGCGACAAGCGGAAAAGAGATTTGGCGAACGCAGCTCGGCGATATCACGCACGGCGAAACGATCACCATGGCGCCGCTTGTCGCCAAGGACAAAGTTCTCGTCGGCGATTCCGGCGGCGAAATGGGCGTGCGCGGCTGGATTGCGGCACTCGACCAGGCGACCGGTAAGATCGACTGGAAAGCCTACAGTACCGGCCCCGATTCCGAGGTGCTGATCGGTTCGGATTTCAAACCATTCTACCCCCAATACAAAGGCAAAGACCTGGGTGTATCGACGTGGCCTGCCGATATGTGGAGACATGGCGGCGGCACTGTATGGGGCTGGGTTGCGTATGATCCCGATCTCAATCTCGTCTACTACGGCACGTCGAATCCGGGTCCATGGAATTCGTCGATGCGGCCTGGCGACAATATGTGGACGGCAGGTATTTTCGCTCGCGATCTCAATACCGGGCAGGCGCGATGGTTCTATCAAACAAGCCCGCACGATATGTCGGATTACGATGGTGTGAACGAGACGATCCTCATCGATGCCAACTGGAACGGAAAACCAAGAAAGCTCCTCGTTCATCCCGATCGCAATGGCTACGTTTACGTTCTCGATCGCGAGACAGGCGAAGTCTTATCGGCAAAGCCCTTCGCTCCCATTACGAGCAGTACCGGCGTCGACCTCAAGACCGGGCGTATTCAATATAATCCGGCCAAGCAGCCGAAGGTCGATCAAGTCGTCAAGGACATCTGTCCCGCTCCACCAGGGGGCAAGGATTGGCAGCCATCCTCGTTCTCGAATTCAACGGGCTTGCTCTACATTCCGCACAATAATCTATGCATGGATATCAAGGAGGGCGAAGTCGGCTACATCGCGGGCACGCCCTATGTTGGCGCCGACGTCAAGATGAAGGCAGGCCCGGGCGACGGCCACCGCGGTGAGTTCGACGCTTGGGATATCAAGACCGGGACGAAGGTGTGGAGCATCAACGAGAAGTTCCCTGTCTGGAGCGGCGCTCTCTCAACGGCTGGCGATGTCGTTTTTTACGGAACAATGGATGGCTGGTTCAAGGCGGTGGACGCTAAAACCGGCAAGCTCCTTTGGCAGCACAAAACTTCGTCAGGAATTATCGGCCAGCCGACAACATGGCGCGGCCCCGACGGTAAACAGTATGTGTCGGTTCTATCGGGGGTCGGCGGATGGGCGGGCGCCATCGTTGCCGGCGGCCTTGACAAGCGTGACGGAACAGCCGCGCTCGGCTTCGTCAATGCGATGAAGGATCTTCCAGAGGCCACGACAAAAGGAGGAACGCTCAATGTCTTCGCGCTTCCTTAGTCTCGCATGCGGTGCCCTTGCGACCGTCTTCCTGGCATCTTCTCCGGCAATCTCACGCGAACTCAAGGTCTGCGCCGATCCGAACAATATGCCTTATTCCAACACCAAAGGCGAAGGGTTCGAAAACCGTATCGCTGAATTGGTCGCCGCCGATATGGGCGCTACGGCGAAGTTCGTCTGGAAGCCAGAATGGCGCGGCTTTGTCCGTAAAGGGCTGAAAGCCGGGCTTTGCGACGTCGTTCCCGGCGTACCGACGAACTTTGAGCGCGTGCGAGCGACAAAACCTTATTATACGGCGAGCTATGCCTTCGTTCAGCGGCAAGGCGCAAGCCCCATAACATCCTTCGACGATGAGCGACTTAAGACGTCACGCATCGGTGTCCAGCTCGTCGGCAATGACGGCGCAAATACGCCGCCGATGGATGAGCTTGCGCGACGTGGTCTCAATCAGCATGTCCAGGGTTTCATGGTCTATGGCGATTGGTCGAAGCCAAATCCGCTGGCGCCGATCGTCGACGCAGTCTCGAACAGCGATATCGATATCGCGCTCGTGTGGGGACCTATCGCCGATTATTACGCCGCACGCGAGATACCGCCATTGCGCGTGGCGCCCGTTACAACGGGGCGCTTGATGTCATTCTCGATCGCTATGGGCGTTCGCAAGCAAGACAAAGAACTTGCGAATGAGATCAACCGGATTATCGACCGGAGACGCGACGACATCAGAAAAATTCTTGCTGACTACAACATCACGCCTTCCATGGACCAGAAATCCGCAACCGCGGAGTAAGAACAGTGATGCGTATATTCTCCATTCTGGCGTGCGCCGCATTGGCGATGTCGCTTTCGGCATGCAAATCGCAAGAAAGCAAAGGCGACCAAGCGACTGAGCGAAGCTCTACTCAATCGAACGAAGAGCCACGCGTCGCCCTGGTGCCGCTAACGCCTGGAGCAGGCAAGCCCGTCGTCGATCACAGCGCCGAAGGCCGCCGCATCGAAAACGATCCCGAGCAAATCGCTGCAGGGAAGCAACTCTTCACGGCCATGAACTGCGTCGGGTGCCATTTCCATGGCGGCGGCGGCATGGGGCCGCCTCTGATGGACAACGTCTGGATCTATGGCGATTCCATCGAAAACATTGCCGCCACCATCCGGGAAGGCCGCCCGAATGGCATGCCGTCGTTCCGCGGGTTCCTGCCAGACGAACAGATTTGGCAGCTCGCTGCTTATGTCCGCTCGCTTTCACATCCCCCGCACAATCAGACAGCCGCCCAAGAAGAAAAGAAATGAGAAGCGCGCAGCACGATCTAGTGAAAGTGACGGCGAACGCCGCTCCGGCGTTCGCATTGTGCGCCTTGTTTCCTGCCCGGGCGTTCGCGACCGCTGCCCCTCTCAATTTTCTGCAGTCCTCCGGTCCCAAGGCCGACAGCATCCTTGCGCTTACCTGGGGCCTACTGGCGATTTCGATCATCGTTGTGATTTTGATGACTGGGCTGGTCTTATGGGCCGTATTCCGGTCGCGCTCCCCGTCTGATCTGGACAACGGCATACAGCCTGACGGCCATCGACCAAACAGTTTCAGCATTTTTGGATGGGGCCTCGGCATCACGACGCTTGTTCTTGTTGGCTGCGTCGTCTGGACAATGGTAACGCTTGCGGCCATTGGCGAACCGCCGCAAAAGCCTGCGTTGACGATCGCGATCACGGGACATCAGTGGTGGTGGGGTATTCGCTATTTGAGCGACGAACCATCTCAAGTTTTCACCACCGCCAATGAATTTCACATCCCGGCGGGCGTTCCGATAAAAGTGACACTGCGATCTGCGGACGTCATCCACTCATTTTGGGTGCCCGCGCTGTCAGGTAAGACGGATGTCATCCCAGGGCAGATCAATACGACCTGGATCGAAGCGAAAAAGCCGGGCACCTATCTTGGGCAATGCGCAGAATACTGCGGCGCTCAGCACGCACATATGGCAATCCGCGTCGTCGCGGAATCCGCGGACAAATTTGCGGCATGGCGAAACGATCAATTGAAATCCGCAGCGCCGCCCGCGACGGACGACGGGAAAGCTGGACTGGTCGTGTTCGAGCGGCGCTGTGCGGGCTGCCACACCGTTCGCGGGACGGAAGCCGGCGGTATCTATGGGCCAGATCTGTCGCACCTTATGACTCGTGCGACGCTCGCGGATGGAACGATCCCTAACGCCGGCGGCTATCTCGCGGGATGGATCGCCGACCCACAGCACATCAAACCGGCAAGCCGCATGCCGCGGGTCTCTCTATCGGGAGACGAGCTTCAGGCCGTCACGAACTACCTTAGAACGTTGCACTAGGAGGGACACGCATGGCAGACACGACCGCGATCCCGACCGTCGATGCGACGCCTGCACTTGCTGAAAAGCTCGAACGCATTTGGGAGTCGCGCCCGGGATTCCTCGGATGGCTCTCGACCGTCGATCATAAGTCGATCGGCATTCGCTATATCGTTACGGCTTTCGCATTTTTAATAATCGGCGGCATCGAAGCGCTGATTATGCGTCTCCAGCTCGCGGGTCCCAATGAGCATCTGCTGACGCCCGAACAGTATAATCAGCTTTTCACGATGCATGGCGTGTCGATGATCTTTTGGTACGCCTCGCCAATTCTCTCCGGGTTCAGCAACTACCTGTGGCCGTTGCTGCTTGGATCGCGCGACATGGCATTCCCGCGGCTCAACGCCCTTTCCTATTGGATTTATCTATTCTCCGGAATTTTCCTCTATGCCAGTTTCGTCGGCGGCGTTGCCCCGGACGCCGGTTGGTTCGACTACGTGCCGTATGCGTCAAAGGACTTCAATCCCGGCATCAACATCGACATTTACGCGATGGCGCTGATCTTTCTAGGGATCTCGACGACGGTGGGCGCGATCAATTTCGTCGTGACGCTTCTGCGCACGCGCGCTCCTGGGATGTCGATCAATCGCTTGCCCATCATGGTGTGGGGAACGCTGACAGCATCGGCAGGAAATATCCTGGCAGTTCCCGCTGTCAGTCTGGCGTTCTTTCTTCTCTGGCTCGACCGGCGATTTGGAACGCATTTCTATGACGTCCCAGCCGGGGGCCAACCGCTCCTATGGCAGCACCTCTTTTGGATGTTTGGGCATCCCTGGGTCTATGCCATCGTGCTTCCAGCCATGGGCATTGTGTCCGATGCGCTTCCTGTTTTCTGCAGGCGTCCCCTCGTCGGCTACACCTTCGTTGCGCTGGCTACTGTCCTGACGATGGTTCTCGGCTTCGGCGTCTGGGTCCATCACATGTTTGCGACAGGTCTGCCGAACATCGGCATGTCATTCTTCAGTGCAGCTTCGTTCGTCATCGTTATTCCGAGCGCGACTGCCGTGTTCGCCTGGATCGCCACCATCGCGACCGGGCGTCCACAAATGACGACCGCGTTTTTGTTCTTCTCTAGCTTCATTACTCTTTTCGTTATCGGCGGCGTATCGGGCTTCATGACCGCAGCCGTGCCGGTCGATTGGCAGCTGACCGACACCTATTTTGTCGTCGCCCACATTCATTACGTGCTGATCGGTATCAACGTTTTTCCGGTTATCGGAGGGCTCTATTACTGGTTTCCGAAAATGACGGGGCGCATGTTGAGCGAGCGTCTGGGCAAATGGAATTTCTGGCTCACTTTCATCGGTTTCAACATTGCGTTCCTGCCGATGCATCTGACCGGACTTCTTGGAATGCCGCGCCGCATCTACACTTATGGACCCGACTTCGGCTGGACGACGCTGAATATGATCACGACGGTCGGCGCCTTTATTCTCGCTTTCGGAATACTGCTTTTTCTCATCAACATCGCCATCAGTCTGCGTTCGGGCGCCCTCGCAGGACCAAATCCGTGGAACGCTCCGACGCTCGAATGGGCGACGTCCTCACCACCACCAGCTTACAACTTCGCAGTCATTCCAATCGTCGCAAGTCGCCATCCTTTATGGGAGGACAGCCTCCAGGAAACCGATGAGCGCTCTTCGATCAATAGCGGCTTGGCGCTCGACCATGGCCGCGAGACGATCGCCACAACCCCAATCGACGCAGAGCCTGATGCTATCCTCAAAATGCCGGACGACAGCTATGCGCCGTTATTCTTGGCGTTGGGTCTCAGCGCGCTTTTCGTCTCGATGCTCGCGCAGTCGCTCGCCGGCGGCATTTTTTCCATCGTCGTCATTCTTCTCTCGATACTGCTGTGGCTTTGGCCCACGCACGTGACGTTCCGGCCCGTTGAGGTGTCGCATGGCTAATCTTGTCATTTCTCGGCCGGATGTACATCTTCCCGCTGCCGGACTTCATCGGTCATCGGGCTGGTGGGGAATGCTGTTCGTCATTGCGACGGAAGCCGCGGTCTTCGCCTATCTGCTCTTCAGTTATTATTACATGGCCATAGAAATACATTCGACGTGGCCCACACATCCGCCTTCATTGAAGTTGGCATTGCCGAACACGATCATTCTTCTCGCCAGCAGCGTAGCGATTTGGTGGGGCGAGCGTCAGTTCAAACAAGGGTGCCGCGCAGAGGCGTTCCTCGGCATGTCGCTCGCGGCATTGCTAGGTCTCATGTTCTTGGGCATTCAACTTTTGGAATGGCACAATAAGAGCTTCACAGTCTCGTCCGACCCGTACGGATCGCTTTATTTCACGATCACAGGATTTCATATGGCCCACGTCGTTGCCGGCTTGCTGATGATCGTCGCGTTGATTTCCTGGATGGCCGCAGGGCTCCTTTCGGATCGCCGGCGCATCGCGCTCTCAATCGGCGCGCTCTATTGGCATTTCGTCGATGCCGTCTGGCTGACAGTATTCTTCACTTTCTACATCACCTCTTACTTGAGCTAAGCGATGCATCAAGGCGCAACCATATCGGGCTCAGCCCATCCAGCCCCTCACCGAGAGAAGGCCCCGCTGTCGGCGTTGGCATTCGGGCTTCTTTCCGCACCAATTGCGTGGGTTCTGCATCTGCTCATCAACTATTCGATCGCAGGCCAACGTTGCATCGGCGCCGTAGCTCGGGAAGACATTTTACGTGGTCCGCCGGGAGCTCTGGCCATGATTCTTCTCGTGGACATCGCCTCGCTCGCGTTGGCGGTGTCGGCAGGATACGTCGCTTTTGTTCTTTGGAAGAAAACGAAAGACGAAAAAGTGGGTGAGGCGCGCGCACTCGTCCATGCCGGAGAAGGTCGAACGCGCTTCATGGCCATGTGCGGAGTTCTGACAAGCACGCTTTTCGGGTTTGCAATCGCAGTCGATGCCCTTGGATCTATCGTGGGGCCGCCATGCTGAAAAAACTTTGCCCTTTTATACCGTTTCTGACGACCTTCTGCGCAACGGCAGCGAGCGCACACGCCATATCCAATGACACTCAGTCGTCTGAGACGATCAGATACCTCGAAACAATCGTTATTATAGTCACCATCGTAGCATATGCAGCGGGCGTCATTCGCATACGGCGAGAAGTTGGTGCGCGCCGCGTCGTAACCGCGTCGCAAACTATCGCATTTGCAATCGCGATGGCCCTGTTCGTCGTCGTCCTATCCCCACAAGTCGACGAAATCACCGACGCGCTTTTCTCGGCGCACATGGGTCAGCATTTGATCCTGATGCTGGTCGTACCCCCCTTGCTCGTCTGGAGCCGGCCTATCCTCGTAATGATCTGGGGGTTGCCGCGCAGCTTCCGCAAGCGGGTTGCCACTTCCATTACTGTCCATTGGTTGCGATCAGCTATCTGGCATCTGATGCACCCTTTGTCGGTGGCAGCGCTTTTCCTCGGAACTTTTTCATTCTGGCATCTGCCTCGCCCCTACGCCTGGAGCCTTCAGAATGAATGGGTGCACACGTTCGAGCATTTGAGTTTCGTCGTCACCTCATTCATGTTCTGGACGCTTGTGATCGAACCATCGGGTCGGCGTCGCATGGAATTTATTCCAAGCATGCTGTTCGTTGCGGCCATCGCGGTTCTCAGTGGTCTCCCCGGCGCTCTGATGATCCTGTCACCGGTTGTCCTGTTCAAGGCTCACGGGATGGCGCCTTACGCATGGGGAATGACGCCGCTTGAAGATCAGCAAATCGCGGGTTTGATTATGTGGATCCCTGCTGGAATTTTTTTTCTAGCTCCGATTGCTTGGTTGTTCGTCAAATCGCTACAGAATGCTGAACGTCGCGGAACGGTAACGCACCTAGCGAGAGCCGGAATGCTGGCGCTTTTGTTGCCAGCTGTCTTGTCGGGATATTCCGTTGTCAAGGCCGAGCCTGCTGCCGGTGCACCCGCAAATGCCAAAGCGCTCATAGAACACTATGGATGCGGATCGTGTCACACGATTCCGGGCATCGATAACGCCGACGGACGCGTTGGCCCACCGCTCGCGGGAATTGGCAATCGCGTTTTCATTGCGGGGCGATTGCAGAACAACATCGGAAACATGACCAAATGGATCGCCAGCCCGCAATCCGTCGACCCTGGGAACGCCATGCCGGATATGGGCTTGAAGGCCAAAGATGCGGCAGCGATAGCCTCGTATCTCGAGACGCTGCATTAACAGCGTGAGACGATGGCTTCAGTGCGGTTCCCACGTATCCGAGGTCGCCGCAAGGCTTTGCGCTTCAAGCTCGGGCGGGTAGGCACAGGGTAAGCTGAGCATCTCGTTGTCGACGTGTTTCCTTGACCGGCTTATAGAGATCGACGACGACTCAGCCCTCAGTCTCTGCAACGCCCGTCCTGCCCGGCAGATGGCGGTCAGGACCAAACGATGCGAAAGCGGAAAACCAATGCCGTTGACGTAAAAGTATTTGCCGTCAGGCGAAAAACGCATCACGACCTCCCAAAAGGATAAGCGCGGCTTTTTTCATCTCTTCACAGATTTGACGACTTTGCCCACAAGCTGCGACCAAATTCGACTTTGATACGCTCCCATGTCGTGCCACCCTTAATACCGACTGGGGATTTTCCGGGGGAAGGTCTCATGCCACTCGATGGAATGCGTGACGAGGATGAACCGCGCGGACCGCGCTGCGCGAGTTGCCACGAGCCTTTGGTCGATGGACAACGCGTCCGTCATATCCATTTCAGCAACGATCCGCACGGCTTTCGCGGCTTGACCGGCAAATATCACGAAGCCTGCAGCAGGCCCTTCGTATCGCTTGCCCATGTCATCAATCTCACTCACACGCGCGGCTTCTAAGCGATTGATCCGGGATGGGAGGGCAGCGAGATCCTCGCCGCCCTGTCATGCATAGCGCGTCAGTCGCCGGCCACCGCAGTTGCCTTCATTTTTTCGATCGCATCATCGATCGTAAAGCTGTTGGGCTTCTGTATCGGCGGGAAGTCCTTGAACGTCTCAGCGAATTTTGAGGCGACCATATTGATCGCGAACACAATATAGTCGCGACGAATGAACCACTCATAGTACGTGTTCGACGTTGTATCTGCGAATTCGTAGGGATCAGTGCGTAGATTAAAGAGTTTTG